>MNEU01000051.1 GCA_001917855.1 Armatimonadetes bacterium 13_1_40CM_64_14
GCTCGCCCCAGGCATTACCGCGACCCACTCGACCGACCGCGGCGCAACGTTCAGCCAGCCCAACCTCGTCGCCGCCCTCATCCCCGGCGACGACCGGATGTGGATGGACGGGACCGCTTCGCAGACGGTGTATCTCAGCTACCACGACGTGGCCACATTCAACATTGAAGTTCAGCGTTCGGCCGACGGGGGCCAAACCTACCTCGACGGGTTCGGAGAAGCCATCGATCCCCAGACGTTCCCCGCCGCCGGGGGTGTGCCGCCGACGAATACCGCCAACATTGCTGGCAGCATTCGGGTCGACCGCAGTCAGTGCCCCACCCAGGGCAACCTGTACCAGATTTTCATCGCACCCGACTCTCTCCTCGAGAACGTGTCGGGGGGACCCTTCCGGTCCGTCTACGTCGGAGTCTCCACGGATGTGAAGCTCGGCTTGCCGGTCTTCAGCTTTACCGATGCCAAGGTCTTTACCGGTCCTGCCGGAACGACCTTTGCGAACATCTTTCCCGCACTGGCGATCGATAACTTCGGCAACATCTACGCCGCGTGGTCAGATAACACGGGGATCTACTATTCGTTCTCTACCGATCTCGGCACGACGTGGACTCCCGCGGTGGACCTAACGGTGGGGGCGCCGGCCGCCGGGAAGGCGAACGTCTTCCCGTGGATCGACGCTGAGGCCGATGGGCATGTGGGTGTGGTGTGGTTTGGGGCCGATCGGGCGGGCAATTCTAACGACCGCGCGGTCATGGAACCGGGCCATCCAGCCTCGCAGGGGGCGGCCTGCACTAACGGCACGACCTGCATGACGGGGTGGGCGCAGTGGAACGTGTATTATGCGGAGACCGTGAACGGTCATGAGGGGCTAGGGCCGACGTTTACCGTGAATCAGATCAGCGATCACGTCATTCACCGGGGCACGATTTCAACTGGTGGACTCGGGGGCGGGGCGGACCGCAGCCTCGCGGATTACTTCCAGATTGCCTTCGATCCGCTCCATCGCGCGAACGTCGCGTTTTCCGACGATTCCAAGGTCTCTCCGTTGGGTCCGGACTATGGCGCGGACGATCCCCGGACCCGCCGGCTGATCCGCGCCAACTTCACGCATCAACTCGACGCGCCTCCGGGCCTCCAGACGCAGAGCAGCTGCGCGGTGGGCGCGCCCCCGGGCACCCGGGACGTGGGGCAGGGCCAAGATCAGGACCAGGACAGCTTCGCTTTTGTCGACACGTCCAGCCCGACGAACGGGACGTGGGTTTACAGCGATCCCCGCACGGGGCTCCAGGTCCGCAGCGCCAACGGCGTTCAAGCGGTGAGTTACGGTGGAGGGTGCGTGGTGCTGGCGGGGGCGGCGAAAGTGAACGGCCAAATCGGCTATACGTTTGCCTTCACAGGCTGCCCGCCAAGCCTGGGAGTCGGTTTGGGCTCTTTTGCCGTCACTCTCACCGGTCCTCTGGGATGGACCTACCAGAAGGCCGCTATACTGACCCAGGGCTTCATCAAGTTGCAGGTGCGCTAGGGAGAGTGAGGTCCGGCGACACTGCGGCTCCGGGGTGGTGATTACGCTCCGCCGAAGATTTCTTCGACTGCGTGGCGGAACGACCGGGGATTGATTGCGGGGAAGCGATACAGTTCGGGCTCAATCTGCCGGAAGTACTCCAGGGCACGGCGAGGGTCGATCATTCCTCTGTGGATCATGGCTTGGATATCCTCTCGGTCTTGTGCGTGATTGCGTTCCACTTTGGCCAGCGCTTGCGCGTAGAGATCGAAGTGGAAGAAAGAGGCCTTGCCCTCTGCGGCAATGAATGGGCTGCGCGTCTCCCACCCTGGCGGCAGGGGGATGAAGTCGGCCGGAGACGCCAGCTCGATGTTGACCCGGAGCTCGTCTTTGAGCCTGGGCACCGCGCGCAGCAGGCGATCCAGTTCATGGTCCATCTGCAGAGCCACGTCGATCGTGCTCTGGCGCCAGCCGAACAGCACGGCCGTGGCCCCTCCCGTGAAATAGATGCGGACCGCGATGTCGGCTTCCGCGCCGAGAGCGCGCATGAGTCGACGGATGCGATCGGCGTTGGCTAACTCGCCGCATTCCGCCGCCCGCTCATAACTCACGAGGCGCCGGATCAGCGCATTATATCGGCCGTGCGCAGAGTCGGGGTCCCTAAGAGCCAGCAGCTCGTAGAGGCGCTGTTCCGGTGAAGGAATCGTCGCGGGAAGGCGCACGCCCAGCCGCCGCAGGCGCGGTGCCCCGATGGATACCAGCAGCGCGGGCACCGATTCCCGGCCGCTCTGCAAATCGGCAAGTCCCGCTTCGACTAGGTCCTGTCCAGGCAGGAGCTCGTTGTGCACACCTCCATTATACGTAGCAGACCTCCTGGCGTTCGTAACCGTCCCGGAAGGGCGCGGGTGAACACGTGCCCCGCGCGTCTCGATCGGAGGCGCCTAGCGTATGCCATCCCGGCAACGGGGAGGGCGATCTCGCCTCACCGCTCACGCCCGCGTGACGACTCATGCCCGCTCTGTGTGTTGGCCCGCCACGGGGAGGCGCACTGGCTGTCCAGTACGCGCCGATTCGTACGCCGCGGTGATGACCTCGAGGGCCCGGTAGCCATCGGTCCCTGTCACGGCAGGGCCCCTGTGTTCGCGAATCGCGGAGACGAACTCCGCCATCATTGCTTGATTGGCATCAGACCCCCACGGCTGCCACTGAATCTCGGGCGACCGCCCAGGGTAGATGATCAGATTCTGGCGAAATGCGTCGACCCGCAGGACTCCACGCTCGCCAATCAGCTCCAGGGTGAGCCCTCCCCATGTCGGATAGGACGCCGGCCGACTCCAGCTACAGTCGATCGACGCGAACAGACCGTTTGCCAGCGTGAGTAGGATCAACCCTCCTGTCTCGACCTCTCCATTGCCGTCTGGCAACAGTTCGGTCGTCTGCGCGTAGACTTCGGCCACTTCGGTGCGTAGATACCAGCGCAGGATGTCGACGAGATGCACCGTGTGATCCATGACCGCACCGCCGCCGGCGAGCTGCTTTTTCACAAACCACTCGCGCTGCTGGCGAGGGTTCTGCCCCTGGTTTGTGCCGATGCAGCACCCGATCTTCCCGACGATGCCTTCCTCCACCGCCTGGCGGGCCTGAAGCACGGGAGCGCTGAACCGCATCGGGAAGGCGACCATCAGGGTCACGCCCGCTCGCGCAGAGGCTTCGATCATGGCGCGTGCGTCTGGGAGCGTCGTGGCAAGCGGTTTCTCGCACAAGACAGAGACGCCGGCCCGCGCGGCCATCTCCACGTGAGCGCGGTGCCGCGTATTTTCCGAGCACACGATGACGCCGTCGAGGTGCTGGGCGAGAAGATCCTGATACGTCGGGAAGGGCTGCACGCCGAGCTTGGCGGCGAAATGCTCGCCGCGGGCCGGGTCGTCATCGGCGGCGCCGACAAGCTGCGCGTCGAGTATCCCCCGGATGTTTTGGACGTACGCCTCGGCGTGGACATGCGCGAAGCTCATGAGCCCGAGGCGGATCACCGAAGCTCCCCTTCGTGGTCAATCTCCACGGGGGTGCCCCGGCGGACGGATTCGATCGCGGCGCACGCGATCTGCACCGCAGCCGCGCCGTCTTCGGCGCGCACCGGCGGCTCCGTGCCATCGACCAAAGCCTGGTAGAAAGCACGCAGCTGCGTGGTGTACGGACTCTCCTGGAGCGGGCTCGTCGGCAGGGGGACGTCTTGGGAGGCCCCGCTCTCGGAGCGGAGGTGCATCTCGATGGCCGCCGTCGCCGGGCTCGTGTACTCGATCAACCCCGCCGCACCCGCGATCTCCAGGCGTGTCAGAAAGATCGAGGGAGGATAGGCCCACGACCCCTCCAGGTGTGAGATGGCCCCGCGGCGATGTGTGAGAATGGCTAGCGCATGGTCGATCCTTCCGGGTGGGGCCGAGGTCTGTGTCGCCTTCGCGAAAACTCGGATTACATCTCCGGCCACCCAGCGGGCATAGTCGAAATCATGGACCATCAGGTCCAGGATCATGCCCCCGGACCGCGCCGGATCGACGTACCAGTTATCCGCCTTGCGGGGGCGAAACGTGCAGCGTGACAGCCGGAGCACGGCCGGCTCCCCGATGTCCCCTCGGGCCGCGATCTCCCGCGCCAGGCGGTATTCAGGAAAGAACCGGAGGACGTGTGCGACTAGCAGGCGCACTCCGGCCTCCCGGCAGGCCTGAATCATCCTCTGTCCCTCGGCGACGGTCAGAGCGAGCGGTTTCTCGCAGATGACATGTTTGGCCTCTGCAGCGGCACGAAGACAGAACTCTAGATGCAGATGTGTCGGAGTGCAGATATCGACCACATCGATATCGCCCGCCACGGCCTCGAGGGTGGTCGCAAAGCGCACCCCATAGGCCTGCGCCAGCGTTTCGCCTTCGGCTCCCCTCTTCCCGACGAAGGCGGCGAGGCGGGCGTCCGTCTGGGTCCAGGCCTCGGCGTGAACTTTGCCCATGAACCCAGTGCCGATGATCGCTACACGCATGGGGCCCTCTCGTGCGCTATTTGAGCGCGCCCGCAGTGAGGCCTCGAATGAGATTGCGGGAGACCAACATATACACCGCGAGGACCGGCACCATCGCGAGGGTCAGCGACGCCAGGATCGCGTTCCAGTCGCTGATGAATTGGCCGATGAAGAGCTGGGCTCCCAGCGTGAGGGTCTTCGTGGCTTCCCCGGGGGCGAGGATCAGCGGAAACCACAAGTCATTCCAGATGGGGATCATCGTGAACACGGCGACCGTGGCCACCGCGGGGCGCACGAGCGGAAGGATGAGCCAGAAGATCCGGTACTCGCTCATGCCATCGATGCGGGCGGCGTCCTTCAAGTCCTGGGGGACCTGGCGCATGAACTGTTGGAGGATGAAGACCGCTAACGGCAGTCCTTGCGCCGCATAGACCAGGATCAACGCGACCAGCGTGTTCACTAACCCGAGGCTGGACATGATCCGAAGAATGCTCACTGTGCCCAAGCGAATCGGGATCATGATGCCCAGCGCGAGATAGAGTCCGATCCAGGCATTGCCGCGGAAGCGGTATTCCGCCAGGGCAAATCCGGCCATCGCTCCCAGCAGGAGAATCAGTGTCATTGCCGCTCCGGCGACAATCGCGCTGTTGGCAAAATAGCGAGCGAAGTGCGCGCGTTCGAACATGGTCAGATACCCGCTGGGGCTGAACACCCCCGGCAGGGGAGGGAAGTACGGCCGCCCGAAAATCGCTTCCCGCGTTTTGAAGGAATTCATGACGATGAGGAGCACAGGCAGGAGCGCGATGAGCGCATATCCGATGAGGACGGCGTGGATGCCGATCGCCTTCCCGCCAGAGGGGGCGACCCGAAGTCCAGAACTCAGGCGTGCCGGGGATACGGGGGCTACGGACATGGCGCGGCGCTAGAGCGCGTGGGCCTCCACCCATCGCTGCCACCCGAAGAGATAGAGGAGCACGCCGACCAGAACGAGCACAAACATCGCTCCGGCGACGGTGGCACCCATCACGGGATTGCCCATCTGGAGCTGAAATCCGAAGAACGTCCGGTAGAAGAACGTGCCCAGGATGTCCGTGGAGAAATTGCGTTAAAGTTGCCCACATACGTCAGGATCGCGACCAAGCCCACCACGGGCAGGATGAGGGGAAACTCGATCCCCCAGAATACCCGCCAGCCGGATGCCCCGTCCACGCGCGCGGCCTCGCGGAGTTCGTCAGGGATCCCAAGCAGGGCGACATGGAACAGCATCAACGGAATGCCCACGAACTGCCAGACGGACATGAGCGACAGCGTCACGAGGGCGGACCCTTCCAGCCCCAGCCACGGCCGGAAGTACGCGCCGAGGCCCACGAGGCGCATCAGGCCTCCGGCGATTCCCCACAACGGGCTGAGCATCAATTGCCAGATGAATCCGACAATCACAAACGACAGCACCGTGGGGGCAAAGAGCACCGTGCGGTAGAGCGCGCGGCCGGGGAGATCCCGCGCACTCAGCAGGGCTGCCAGCGCCAGCGCGACGGGGTTTTGCACCAACATGTGGATCGCGAAGAAGGTCAGGTTATGCCGTAAGGCCCCCCAGAACCTCGGGGCGTAGATTGAATCGGTGACCAAGCGCGCGTAATTGTGAAGCCCGACGAAGAGCGCTCCTCCGCCCTCTTGGGCACTCTGGAGACTCGAACGCAGAGAATCAAAGAGAGGGTAGACCATGAACGCCGTGTAGAGGGCGGCGGCAGGCAGGATGAAGACGACGATATGCGTCGGAAAGTAACGGACGCGTGGTGTCATGCGACTCGACTGCGAGGCCATAGACCAGCGGCGAGGCCTGCGCCCCGCCGCTGGTCGAACCCACCGTCTACCACAGCCGGATCACTTGGGCTGTGGTTTGTACCACTTTTCGAGCCCGCTCTGCACCTGGGCAGCGGCGTCCTCAGGTGTCAGCTTGCCGCTGAGGACGCCCGCGCTGACTCTCCAGAGTTCGTTCTCGAGGTTGGGTTCCCCGCGAGAGAGGATTTGGTACGAATTCCGGATCGTGGACTTGCACAGGCCCCGCCAGCTCAGGAACGTTTGGGCCAGGGAATCCTTCAGCGCCACTTTCTGATTCGAGAGACTGAAGAACCCGGGGAGCGCATTGCTGTACAAAGTCGCAAACTCCGGAGTCGTCATCCATCCCAGGAAGGTCCGGGCTTCCGCGGGGTGGCGGGTCTTGCTGCTCATCCCGGTGGCGATGTCGGTGTGATCGCTGATGTAGCACGTCGAGCTCCCCGCGGGCAAGGGCGGGGGGAAGGCACCCATCTTGAATTTCGCCTGTTGATTGAACAGGCTAATCTCCCACGACCCGGCGGGATAGATCGCCGCCTTGCCTAACGTGAACAGGTTTTGCGAGTCGGGGTATTTCTGGGCCTCAAAGCCCGAGGCGAGGTACGGACGCCACTTGGCCAGCGACTTCCAGACCGCCACATACGCGGGGTCCGTGAACTTCGCCTTGCCCTGGATCAGCGCCTGCCGCCCCTCTTCGCCCTTCCAATAGTTGGGGCCGATGTTCTGAAATCCCATAGTGGCCGCTTCCCACTGTTCTGCACTGCCCATGGCCAGGGGCACATACCGGCCGTCCTTCTTGATCTTCTCGAGGACCTGGAAGAACTCTGCTTCGGTCTTGGGCACAGTGAGCCCCAGCTGCTTGAAGACATCGGCGTTATAGATGAAGCCGTGAATCACCGAGGCCATCGGGACGCAGAAGACCGTCTTGCCGTCATCGGTGATCCAGGCGCTCTTTGCCACGGAACTAAAGTTCGTCATGCCGGGGAGGTCAGTCACGGGGGCGAGGAACCCTTGTTTGTACAGTCCCAGCGACTGGTCGAACGGCCGGCAGGTGATGAGGTCGCCCGCGGTGGCGCCGGTCAGCTTCGTGTTCAGCGCCGCGTTGTATTCAGTGGGTGCCGTGGGCGCAAAGACCGCCTTGATGTTCGCGTAGTGCTTTGTAAAGGCGGGAAGGATCGTGTCTTGCCAGATCGGCAAGTCATCGTTGCGCCAGCTCTCAATGGTCAGGGTCACCTGTTCGGCTGCCTGAGCCGAGAATAGCTGGACGGGGATGGCGGTTCCTCCCAGCAATAGGACCATGGCTGCAAGGAGGAGCAAAGGTCGGGCTCTCGTCATATGGAGTCTCCTTCTATGGATGAAGTGGAATCGGGTGTCTTATTCCGCACCACCCTCTAGCCGTCCTCTGAGCCGCGGGGCCTGGGAGCCCGACGATCGCCCCTTGCGGAGGATCACGCGGGTCACCGCGATCATCCGTCTCGGGCGCGATCGAGGGGACCGAGCTGTGAGGGGTGCGGAGGAGAGCCTGCGACGGACACGAAGCCGTAGTCTATTCCTACCAAGACCCAGGGGGTGTTGTCCGTGAGCAGGCGAGTTCTGATCGGACTCGTGTTGTGTGTGGTAGTAGCAACTTTGGACCTGGGGGCGGTCACCGCCCAGCAACCGGTGAAGCTCACGTTTTGGAGCTGGAGAGTCGAAGACAAGTGGGCCTATGACAAGATGATTCAGGTGTTTCAGCAGCGTAATCCTGACATCCAAGTCGAGTTCGTGCCCTTTAAGCAGACCGAGTACAATACCATCCTCTCCTCCGCATTGACGGGCGGCAAGGGGCCGGACATCCTCCACCTGCGTGCCTACGGTGGCCTCGAGACGTTCTCGGCGGCGGGCTTTGTCGCACCGCTGGACTTTGACACAGTGCCCGAGCTGAAGACCTTTTCCCGGCAGATGTTAGACGGGGCGCGTGGCCGCAAAGACGGCAAGCTCTACGGCGTCCCGTTTGCGAGCCAGACGATCGTCGTCTACTACAACAAGAAGATCTTCGCCCAGTCCGGACTGTCCATCCCCAAGTCCTGGGACGAGTTTCTCTCGGTGTGCAAGACCCTCAAGGACAAAGGCGTCGTGCCGATCGCGAACGGCGCCAAGGAGGGGTGGACGCTCGAGCTGATGGCGGGGGCGGTCGCTCCCAATTTCTACGGCGGGACCGTCTTCTATGACGCGGTGACCTCAGGCAAACTTCATGGGCGTGGACTATGCGACGATGCAGCAGCTGTTCCTCAACGAGCAGGCGGCGATGTTCATGGGAGGGTCGTGGGAAATTGGGTTCTTCAAGGCGCAGAATAAGGATCTGGACTTTGACGTCTTCGCCACGCCCCCGCTCCGGGGTGGGCAGGTCCCGTGGGTGTCGTCATTCAATGACGGCAACTATGGCATCAACGCCCGGACCCCGTCCCTGGATGCCGCGCTCAAGTTCATCCGTTTCACGGCCACCCGCGAGTTCGGGCAGATGTTCACCGACATGCTGGCGCAGACGTCGGCAGTGCCGGGGGTGGTGATCACTGATCCGATCCTCAAACACGTGCAGGAGATGAACCGGAAGGCGACGCCGTACATGATGCTGGTGGGGTTCCGGTGGCAGGCTCCGACCGGGTCGACGCTGCTGCAGAGCGCGCTGCAGGGAATGATGGCGGGGCAGATGACGCCGGAGCAGGTGGGCGACGAGGTCACGCGAGGCCTCAGTGCCTGGTTCGAACCGTTCCGCGGCCGGTAGTGGTCCCCGGAGGGCGGAGGCGCCTCCGCCCTCCGTTGCCCTCACCCGGTTTGCTCGACCGCGCTCCCGCGGGTTGACCCGGCGCGGTAGCCAGCGGCTGTGGCTGGTCATCTTCCTCGCACCGGCCACGGCCCTCTTCGCGCTCTTCACGACCTACCCGATCGTCTCCGCCCTCGTCTACAGCCTCTATCGGTGGGAGGGGATCGGCCGTCGGGAGCTCGTCGGTCTAGAGAACTTCGTCCGCCTTTTCACCACGTTTCCGTATTCTCAGCTGCTGCTCAATGCCTTTTGGCACAATGTCGTGGTCTTCGTCGTAACGATGCTCGCCCAGAACGTCGTGGCCTTGGGGCTCGCGCTTCTGCTCGCGCGCGGTCCCTGGGGGGCAAAAGTCTACCGGGTCATCTTCTTTCTCCCCGTGACGCTGTCCCTGATCATCGTCGGATTCCTGTGGGCGCTTTTCTTGAACCCCGTCTTCGGCATTGTCAATCAGCTGCTGGCGACCCTCGGACTGGCCGCCCTCGCCCGTCCGTGGTTGGGGGACACGCACACGGCTCTGGTTACGTTGACCCTGGTGAATGCGTGGCGGTGGTTGGGCTTCCCGACGATTGTCTTCCTGGCCGGGATCAATGCCGTGCCGGACGAGTATCTTGAGGCGGCGCGCCTCGACGGCGCGACCGAATGGCAGGTCACGCGGCATGTCGTCTTCCCTCTGCTCGCGTCGGCAGTGACGATCATTGTCTTGCTCACCTTCATCGGGTCGTTTAACTGGTTCGAGTTGCCCTATATCGTCCAGGGTGTGTCCGGCGGCCCGAATCGCTCCACTGACGTGCTCGGTCTATTCTTCTACCGGATGGCGTTTGGCGAGGTCGATACGGGACTCCAGGACATCGGTGTGGGCTCCGCGATCGCCGTGCTGATGTTTATCCTCCTGGTGACGGTCTCGGTTTTTGCGGCGGGCTGGTTGCGTCGCCGTGAAGTGGAGCTCGCATGACGAAGCGGACCCTCTGGATGCCGTTGGGTCAGCTCGTGCTCGCCCTCAACAGCGTGGTGGTGCTGGTGCCCCTGCTGATCATGATGCTGTCAGCCTTCAAGAACACGCGGGAAATCTTCCAGAATGCGTTTGGCCTGCCCGTTGTGTGGCGGTGGGAGAATTTCACGCGCGTCTGGGTGGAGGCGAAGTTCGCCCTGTACTTCCGCAACAGCGTGGTCATCACGCTGGCATCGATCGTCGTCATCCTGGTGCTGGGCGCGATGGCCGGTTACGCTCTGGGGCGGTTCCGGTTTGGCGGCAATGATCTGCTGTACCTGTATTTTTTGAGCGGGCTCATGTTGCCGCTGCGGCTGGGAATCATCCCGCTGTTCATCCTCATGCGCAACCTGCGTCTCCTGGATACCCCCTGGGCCCTGATTCTCACCTACGCCGCGAGCGGGCTGCCGAGTGCGGTCTTCATCCTCACCGGTTTCTTCCGTGCGCTGCCCTCTGACCTCGATAGCGCCGCCCGGATCGACGGCGCGAGTGAGTGGCTGATCTACCGGCGGGTCATGCTGCCTCTGGTCCGGCCCGCGCTGATCATCGTGGCCGTCTACAACCTCATCCCGATCTGGAATGACTTTTTCTTCCCGCTTGTGTTCATCCACTCCGACCGGCTGAAGACGGTGCCCCTGGGGATGACGGCGTTCTTCGGCCAGTACTACACCGACTGGGCCACGCTCTTTGCAGGGCTCACGTTAGCGGCGCTGCCTGTTGTGGCCTTGTACGTGCTGCTGTCGCAGCATTTCATCCGCGGGCTCACCGCTGGAGCGCTGAAGGGATGAGCACCGTGGGCGCGGCCTGGCGGAAGAGGCTGGCTGGCGGTCTCGTCGTTTCCTGCCAAGCTCGCGAGGGCCATCCCCTGCACGACCCTGTGGTGATCGCCGCGATAGCGCGGGCGGCGACGATGGGAGGCGCTGCAGGCCTGCGACTCAACGGGGAGGATGATATCCGCGAGGTGCGCCGCACGGTGGATGTGCCCATTATCGGGATCCGCAAGGTCTGGACGCCGGAGTCGCCGGTCTACATCACGCCCACGTTTGCCGATGCGCAGGCGGTCGCCGACGCGGGGGCGGATATCATCGCGCTGGACGCCACATCGCGCCCGCGGAGAGGCGGAGAACGGCTCGACGGCCTGATCCTGAAGATCAAGAATGTCCTGGGCCGGTGGGTCATGGCCGATGTGGCGACAGTGGAGGAGGGCATGCACGCTGCCGCACTCGGTGCCGATCTCGTCGCGACGACGCTCTCCGGATACACGGACGCGGGGCCTGCACCCGAAGATCCGGATCTCGATCTAGTGCGGAGGTTGTGCGGGGTGCTGCGGGTTCCGGTCGTGGCCGAAGGGCGCTACCGCACCCCGGCCCAAGTGCGGGCGGCGCTCCGTACCGGGGCATTTGCCGTGGTCGTGGGCCGCGCCATCACTGATCCACTGATGCTCACGAAAGTGTTTGTTGAAGGAACGAAAGGAATCCCGTGACGACAGGCGTGGTGGTCGCAGGTGTGGACGGCGGCGCCTCGTCGACCACGTGCGTGCTGCTCGATGCCACCGGTCGCATCGTGGGTGTTGGACGCGGAGGCCCGGTGGATCACCTCTACCGGGCCTCAGGACAGGCGCAGACACGTCGGGCATTGCGTGAGGCGTTTTCCTCGGCAGGTAGAGGTGTCTCCGGGCATGGGGTCGCGATTCGCGCGGTGGTGGCGGGGCTCACGGGACTGGAGCCGGATTCTCGGGAATCACGCACTGCCATCCGCATCCTCCGCGGAATCACCCGCGCGCCCCTTGTCCAGGCCACGTGGGATGCGGCCATCGCGTTCGCCGGAGCATCGGCCGGCCGCGCCGGCGTGGCGGTGATCGCCGGGACGGGGTCGGTGGCCTATGGCCGGAATGCGAAAGGGCACACCGCGCGAGCGGGTGGGTACGGGTATCTCATCGACGATGCCGGTGGCGGGATGAGCCTTGGGCGCGCAGCGCTGCGGGCCGCCTTGGCCAATGTCGATGGGCGCGGTCCGGCGACGGCGCTGCGGCCTCTGGTGGCCGCGCGGTTGGGCGGGTGGGCCCAGATTCGCCAGCGGGTGTACGGTGAGGGCGGTGGGCGTGCGCTGCTGGCGTCATTGGTCCCGCTCGTCGAGAGAGCCGCACTGAGAGGCGACGATGTGGCACGGAACATTCTTCAACAGGCCGGTTACGAGCTTGGGGAGTTGGTGGTCGCCGTGGCATCGCGTCTGAAGATGCTCGACGAAGCGTTTTCTGTGTTTCCTGTCGGCGGGGTCTTCGAGATGGGACGGCTGGTGCTGGATCCCCTACGGAGGTCGCTCCGCCGACGCGCCCCGCTGTGCGTGATCCGTCCGTCGGCGTTTCCTCCGGAGGTTGGCGCCGCGCTGCTGGCGCTGGAGGCCGTGGGCGTGGCGCCGACACCCGGAATGCTGCAGCGCCTGGCTCGATCTGCCCGGCGGCTCTAAGGTGTTCTCGCTGTGTGTACCCGGACGAGTGCTTTGAACCCTTGCCTCACAGGCGGTGGCGTGGGCCTGAGTCATTGACTACAGCACGCGGGTGACTTTCCGCAGACCACGCGGCCGATCTGGATCCAGCCCACGGAGCCTGGCGACATGGTAGGCCAGCAATTGTAGCGGCACGATGTACACGTGCGGAGTGAGGGCCTCCTTCCCGACCGGAGGGAGTGGCACAGGGAGGGCGGCGACTTGGAGCGCCTGCCGTGCAGAGGAGAGCACGATCGTTTGCGCATGCCGTCGGCGGAGACCCCGCAGCAGGTGGGTTAGGTGCGCTAACGCGCGTCCCGGCGGGGCGGTGACGATCACTGGGAATCCCCGTTCTACGAGCGCGATCGGACCGTGGAGCAAGTCGGCCGAGGACAGAGCCTCGGCGACCACACGGCTACTTTCCTTGAGCTTGAGCGCTCCCTCCAAAGCAGTGGCGAAATTGAACCCGCGCGAGGTGACCAAGCACTCGCGCCGTCTCCGCAAGAGGACGGCCGCCGGGCGCACGGCGGGCTCGGTACCGAGAGCTGCGGCCATGGCATCGGGGAGTCGCTGATGGGCGCGGACCAGCGCGAGATCTTCGGCCGCGTGAGCGACCAACAAGCTCATCAGGGCGAGTTGCGCCGTGTAGGTCTTTGTCGCCGCCACGCTATGTTCAGGCCCCGCGTGTAAGAACAGCACTTCGTGCGCGGCCCGCCCCAGCGGCGACTGTGGGGTATTTGTTATGGCTACGGTCAGAGCGCCGGCGGCGCGCGCTTCTTCCACGAACCGGACGATATCAGGCGACTGTCCCGACTGGGACAGGCCGATCACCACGGTCCCGCGCAGGCGGAGCCGCGCTCCATATAAGGTCACCACCGACGGTGCAGCGAGGGATACCGGAATGCCCAGGTGAGTTTCGATAAGATAGCGGCCGTAAATCGCCGCGTTGTCTGACGTCCCCCGTGCGGCGAGGACCACCATTTGCGGCCGGCGGACACGCAAGCGGCGAGCCAGTGCGGCCGCGGTTGGCCCCTCGAACCTACAGACCCGCTCCAGCACGCCCGGCTGCTCGCGGATCTCCTCTAACATGCGCTGCCCGGGCACGCGAGGCGGCATTAGGACTGCCCCAGGAGACGTTGTACGACGGCGCCCCACGTGCTTTCGAGGAGAATGTATTGCGTGTGCAGCGGGTGCGGTAGTCTCAATGCCCGACTCCCATTCAGCAGGACTCGCGCATCCGGGATCGTGCGCACACACAAGTGCGCCTGGCTGCGGCGGTTGTACTTCCGTTCTCGAGTCCGGACCCGATTGTCGCTCATGAGGATAAACACCACGGTCTGTGGGGGGCGCCTTCCACTGGACCATTCCGGCTAGACGTCATCTGCCAGTTTCACCTCCAGTAGGCCGTCTCCCCTACGAGGGACGGCGGCCGATTGACTCCACAGTCAAAAATGTGTAGTACAATTATGTATCACACATATA
The DNA here is from genome assembly GCA_001917855.1 of Armatimonadetes bacterium 13_1_40CM_64_14. Classification (GTDB taxonomy): domain Bacteria; phylum Sysuimicrobiota; class Sysuimicrobiia; order Sysuimicrobiales; family Kaftiobacteriaceae; genus 13-1-40CM-64-14. Next base: position 14,099 of record MNEU01000051.1, read on the forward strand.
TCAGAGGTGCGGGTGTGCCGACAAGTATCAGGTTGGACCAAGAGACAGAATCGGCGGTGCGCCGCCTAGTCCGGAAAAGTGGCCGGACGAAGTCATCTATCATCCGTGAGGCGATTGCCAGGATGGCGGAGGAAATCACGCGTCCGAAGCCGGAGGGCACCCTCTATGACAGAATGACAGATCTTGTGGGCATTGGTCATGGCGGGCCGCACGACCTGGCTTCTCGATCGGAGGAGGTGCTTCGCAACCTATTTTCTCAACGTCAGAGGCGGCGATGAGAGGCGTACTGGTGGATGTGGGGCCACTCGTGGCCGTATTAGACGAGAGCGACCGAGACCACCTGCGTTGCGTCAGCGTATTAAAACGCCTGTCTGACCCTCTGATTACCACTTGGCCCGTGGTGACGGAAGCACTGTACTTGCTTGGACAGACCCAAAATCCCCTCGACTCACAAGAGGCCCTGTTGGCCATGCTCGATCGCCAGCTCGTGCTTGTTGTCGAACTTCGGCGCGAGGATCTCCCTCGGCTGCGAGCCCTCATCCGGAAGTACCGAGACCTCCCAATGGATCTCGCCGATGCCACCTTAGTACGCGTTGCCGAGCGGGAGGCCGTTCGGCAGGTGTTTACGCTGGACAAGCGCGACTTCCAAGTCTACAGGCTAGGGCGCCGCGAGACCTTGACCATCATCCCGTGACCGAACTAGCAAAGAACCTCATCGACCATACGAATGATGTGTGCAGGACGGGGCCATAATTCAGTTCAGCAGTACTCCGCGACTCCCCCTGGGCGCTAAGCGCCGCATGAAGGAACGAGCCGCATCATCGCGTAGCCTCTAAAAGACTAGTTCGAGAGGGGTGAGACGCGGATCCAGGGAGTAGACCCGTGTGGTTATCACGCCACTGGAGGTGGCCTGGATGAGAGAAAGAGTACAGAGAGTGGGCGGCTTCATGGCGGGGATGGTAATCCCCAACATCGGAGCCTTTATCGCCTGGGGTCTAATCACCGCTTTCTTCATTCCCACTGGCTGGATCCCCAACGAGAATCTGGCCAAACTCGTCGGCCCGATGATCGTTTACCTTCTGCCGATCCTCATTGGTTTCACCGGTGGCTCACTGATTTACGGCCACCGGGGCGGCGTTGTCGGCGCGGTGGCCACGGTCGGCATCATCGTCGGATCCGACATCCCGCAGTTCCTCGGAGCCATGATTGTCGGCCCTCTGGGGGGCTGGCTCACTAAAAAGGTCGACGGCGTCCTGCAGCCAATGACGCCCAGCGGCTTTGAGATGCTCATCAATAATTTCTCTGCGGGGATCCTCGCCGGAATTCTCGCGCTTCTGGGTCGCGTGGCGATCGGCCCGGTGATTCTCGCCGGCAACAACCTGTTTGCAGCGGGCGTCCAAGCATTAATCACCAGCCGGCTCATCCCGCTGGCCGACATTCCAATCGAAGTTGCCAAGGTGCTCTTCCTTAATAACGCCATCAACCACGGCATTCTGGCGCCGCTCGGGGTCCAGGCCTCGGCCCAAGCAGGCAAGGCGATTCACTTTCTGCTGGAGACCAACCCCGGGCCGGGGTTGGGTCTTCTGTTGTCATATTGGTGGGTGGGCAAAGGGAACTTCAAGCAGTCTGCGCCTGGTGCGATCCTGATCCACTTCTTTGGCGGCATCCACGAAATCTACTTCCCATATGTGCTGGCCCATCCGATTATGATCGTCGCGATGTGGGCGGGCGGGATTGCCGCGGATATCGTGTTTGTCATCACGGGCGCGGGCCTAGTCGCCACACCCTCACCGGGGAGCATCTTTGCCGAAATGGCGATGACTCCACGGGGGGGCTACTTTGGGGTTTTGGCGGGCATCCTGGTCGGGGCGGTGGTCTCGTTCCTGGTCGGCTCGTCTATCCTCAAGGCGTACCCGGTGCGCGAGCAAACATAGCCGCAGTGCGCTAGAGTAGTACATGAACAGACCCGCCGGCGGGACAGCCCGCCGGCGGGCCCTTTCTCCGGGTACTGAGAGGAGACGCAGCTATGGGCCAGGTGGTTAAGCAGGCAGCCGAGGTGCACAAGATCGTCTTTGCGTGCGAGGCCGGGATGGGGTCGAGTCTTATCGGCGCGAACCAGCTGAAGCGCAAGTTGAAGGATGCCGGGCTCGTCGTGGAGGTCATCGCCACCGCCGTTCACGCCATCCCGAAAGATGCCGACGTCGTCGTCGCCCACGCCGGGCTGGCAAAGCGGGCGGAAGAAGCGGCGCCCACCGCGGTGGTCATCCCGTTCATGAATTTCGTGAATAACCCCGTCTACGATGAGCTGGTCAAGAAGTTGAAAGCGGGACAGCCCATCTCAAGCTAAGGAGCATGGTGCCGCCGCCGACACCGGTCCTCAGCCTGGAATTGATCCGCCTGGGCGAGCAGGCGAGCAGCCGGGATGAGGCTATTGATCGGGTCGGTCAGATGCTTATGGACGGCGGCTATGTGCAGCCTGCCTATGTCGCCTCCATGAAGGAACGCGAACTCACCATGTCCACGTACGTGGGAAACGGCGTGGCCATTCCCCACGGGACGTTCGACGACAAGACGCTAATCCTCGCCACCGGCATCGCTGTCGCGCAGTTCCCTCACGGAGTTACCTGGGACGGCTCGAATATTGCGTACTTGGTCGTTGGAATCGCGGCCATCCGCCAGGAGCATATCGGCGTCCTGGCCAATCTGGCCCGAGTGCTAGAGGACGAGACCGTGGCGAAAGCTCTGTGGATGACGACCAGTGCCGACTTCGTGTATCAGACGCTGGGCCGACCCTGGCAAGATGAGACGTGACGCAAGCGGTGCAGTTTGGGGCCGGGAACATCGGGCGGGGTCTCGTCGGCTATGTGCTGCGGCGCTCCGGCTATGATGTTACCTTTGTGGACGTCGTTGGTGACGTCGTCCGTCAGTTAAACACTCTAGGCCGGTATCCAGTTCGGATTCTCACACGCGAAGGCGAACGCGTGGAAACCATCGACGGGGTGCGGGCGGTGCATGCGGCGGACGTCGAAATTGTTGTGGATGCGGTTGCTGGCGCAGACCTGGTGACGACCGCGGTCGGGCCCGGGGTCCTGCCGGCTGTGGCCGAACCGATTCGGGATGGCCTGCGCCGCCATCCGACGGCGGCGGTCAACGTCATCGCCTGCGAGAACCTGACAGGTAACTCGACGCGGCTCCGCTCGCTTGTGGAGGGCCAAACGACCTGGGCCGTGCCTGCCTGGGCGGGATTCCCTGATTGCGTCGTCGATCGCATTGTGACGGGGTCGACCGATCCGCAGCAGCCGTTTGCAGTCACGGTCGAAGAATCGTTTGAATTCCTCGTCGCGCGCGGCGGCTGGGTCGGTCCGGTCCCCCGGATCGACGGCGTAATGTTTGTCGAGGATCTAGAACCGTATCGCGTGCGCAAGCTATGGTTGGTCAATGGTCTGCACGCTGCGGTGGCATACTTGGGTGCCCAACGCGGGTACCGGCGCATTGATGAAGCAATGCGGGATCCTGTGATCCAGCGGACCGTGGAGGGGGCCGCCGCCGAAAGCGCCGCGGCGCTCCAGCATCTTCACCCGGTCTTTTCGCGCGAGGAGTTGACAGAATATGCCAGCCGGAGCCTCGCCCGATTCCGCGACCCACGGCTGAGCGACCCCATTGCCCGAGTGGCGCGGGACCCGCTCCGCAAACTGGGCGCTGGCGATCGGCTGTGCGGCCCTGCCCGGGTCGCTGTCGATGCGGGGCTGCCCGCTCGCGACCTGGCGAGAGCGATTGCCGCTGCTCTGGCGTATCGCGCGCCAGACGATCCGTCTGCAGTGCAACTTGGACAAGCCGTCGAACGACAAGGATGGCGCGCCACGCTCATGCAGCTCGCAAACTTGCCGCCTCAGCATCCGCTGCTGGAACTCGTCGCGGAGGCCCAGGGGGATCCGCGCAGAGCCGGATCTCCTCAGGTGTAGGAGCGTACAATGCCCAGGCTCACCCGCCAGGAACTGATCG
>MNEU01000085.1 GCA_001917855.1 Armatimonadetes bacterium 13_1_40CM_64_14
AACCGGAGATCGAGGCGTAGATCAGCGCGGGAAATTTCTCCCGCAGGGCCGAGTAGCCCAGGCCCAGACGCTCCATCGTTCCGGGCCGGAAGTTTTCCACGAGGATGTCGGCGCGGCGCAACAACTCGTAGCAGATCGCCAGCCCGCGGGGGTCTTTGAGGTCCAGGGTCAGGCTCTCTTTGTTGCGATTCACGCTGAGGAAATACGCGCTTTCCGTCCCCACGAAGGGCGGACCCCAGCCGCGAGTATCATCGCCGCCCTGTGGCGTCTCGATCTTGATGACCCGGGCCCCCAGGTCCGACAGCATCAGCGTACAGAACGGTCCAGCTAACGCGCGGGTCAGATCGACGACGACGAGGTCTTCCAGAGGGGCCATTACGCCTCAACGAAGGCGACAAACCGGCAGAACGCGGCCTCGCCACCTTTAAACCGAAACGGGAACGCGCCGACCCACACGCGCTGATTGAGCACCTGATCGATGTGGCCGCCGACGTTTTCGACGTGGAACACGCCCCGCGGAAACAGCAGCGTGTGGGTGGCCTGGTAGTCCTGCGGCCAGGGGAAAGCTTTGTCCATCGACATCCCGATCTTGCGTTCGACGTCAGGGATCAGGTCACGGCGGGCGTCGCGTACTTTCGTGTTAAACGGGTGGTCGGTGCTGATGGCGTCGATCGCCATCCACCGGATGCCGCGGTCCAGCACCCACTTGCAGAACTCCGCCCGCGGGCCCGGGTGGCGCAGGAACGCGCGCGGCAGGTCGGCGCGCGCGTCCGGGTGATGCTCGCGCGTGTGGGGGGACCAGTCCTCGTTGTAGTAGGCGTGATACCCGGTGTGGATCACCAGAACGTCCCCGCGCTCAATTTTGATGTTGAATTTCTTCTCCCACGCGGTAAAGTGATCGACGCCGTAGATGTCGTAATCCCCAATGCCAAACTGCTGCAGGTCCACGACGCACGCGGGCCCGACCAGGGATTCAATCGGGATGCCGGAGACGTCCGGCCCCGGGTCGTTAAAGTGCAACGGCGAATCCAGGTGGGTGGCGATGTGATTGGTCGTCGAGATGTGCTGGGCGTTCACCCCCTCAAACGCCATCTTCTTGACCCACGTGATCTTCGGGCCCTCATAGTAGGCGAAGGGGGGCGAGTCCATGCTGAAGTTCTGGGACAGATCCAGCACCCGACACCGGCTCAGGTCAAACGATTTCAGTGGCATCCAGGCACTCCTCACTCCACGATGTGGTCAAGGATCACAAGGAGACATGTGCATTTTGACCGAAGGGGTGGCGAAACTCACCTCGTGAATACGACGCCTTGCAGATGAACCCTGCGTTAACGCCGCAGCCTGGATCCCGGCCCTCCGGGCGCGCACGCACGCCCTCTCCCATCCGGGCCGTCACGTTCGACGTGTACTCGGCGCTCTTCGACACGATCAGCGGGCTGCGCTTCGCCCTGTCGGCGCTGTTCCGCGCCCGCGGGCTGGCCCTCGACCCCGGAGCGGCAGCGGCCACGTGGCGGCAACGCCACATGACCTACCTGCTCGTCGCCAACTCGCTGGACCGGGAACCCGCCACGAACCGGAGAGCACTAGAGGCGTCGGCTCAACAGACGCTCCACGCCCTCACCCCTCCGCTGACCGCCGCGGAGCTGGAGCGCCTCGTGTCCGCGTGGGAAGATCTGCCGCCCCATCCCGAGGCGGGCCGTGTGCTGGCCGAGGTTCGCCGCAGGACCCTGATCCTCGCAACGCTGTCCAATGGCGATCGCGACATGCTCGCTGCCCTCTTGCAGCACCTCCCCGTCGCCTTTGATCACATCGTGTCGACCGAAGGCGGGAAGTTCAAACCACACCCGTCGGTCTACACCGCTGCGTTGCGCATCCTCGGTGTGCCCCGAGAAGAATTGCTGCACGTGGCCGGGTCTGCGACTGACGCCGCCGGGGCGACCGCCTTCGGCCTGCAGACGATCTGGGTGAACCGGACCCAGGACACAGTACCCGACCCCCGATTTGCCCCCGCGCATGTGGTGTCGGATCTCATCGGCGTGTTGGACCTCCTCCCTCACGCCTAACGGGAACGGTGCCCGTCCCCGCTGCTACACTGAGACGCGACCGGAGCAGGAGCACCATCGCCAAGTCCGAATCACATACGAGGTTTCCGCTGCTGGTCAATGTGCATGGGTGTTCGTGGACAGGACGCGCAAGTGGCGTCAGCATCTAATAGCGATCAGACGGGATAGTGCGAACGATCATCGCGGGGGGGATGCGCTTGCAGCGGCTTTGGACGGTGGCAGTGGTCGTTTTCGCCTGTACCCTTCCTCTCATCCTCACAACCACAGGGCAGCCAGCAACGACCGAGATCAAGATCGGAGCGGTTCTGCCGCTCACCGGAGCATTCGGATCGTCCGGCAACTACTTCAAGCAAGGCTATACCATGGCGATCGACGATGTGAACAAAGCCGGCGGACTTCAGGTGGGGGCGGCCAAGTACCCGATCACCCTGATCATTCTGGACGACGGCAGCGACGGCACCCGATCCCGCAGTCTCGTCGAGAAACTGGTCACCGACCAACACGTCAACTTCCTGCTCGGCGGCTACGACACGTCTCTCGTGCAGGCCCAGGAGGTCGTTCCCGATCAGTACAAGATCCCGTACGTCGAGGGCGGCGGAGCGGCATCGGAAATTTTCAAGCGGGGATACAAGTACATCTTTGGTACCCTCGCCACCATTTACGACATGGCCAAGATCACCATGGACTACCTCGCCACCGCCGCGGACCAATACAAACTGACGAAACCGCTCACGATCGCCGTGGTGTGGGAGAACACGGATCACGGGAAGGATTACATCGAGGGGGTCCTCGACGGAGTGAAGGCGCGGCCTGACCTCTTTCGGATCGTGCTCAACCAGTCCTTTCAGCTCAACGGCAGCGATTTCAGCCCCCTCCTCCAGCAGGTACAGGCCTCCAACGCCACGGTGTTCCTCTCCGACGCCCACCTGCCGGACTTCATCACCATGCACCGCCAGTATCTGCAGGCCGGACTGTACCACCAGTTCGCTTCCTACGGCGCCCGCGGCCCCGACCAGAGAGGCCGACAGGCGCTGGGGGGCGGTGCGGATTACCTCATCGCTGCCCTCTGGTGGAGCCCGGCACTGAAGGGTGCGGCCTCGCAGGTGTTTGCCGATCGGTATACGCGGGAATATCACGCGATCCCGGACTGGTTCCAGGCGCTCTCCTATGACACCGCCCGCGTGCTGCTGGCGGGCGTCAAGAACGCTGGAACCCTGGACGGGCCCGCGGTGCGCGACGCCCTGGCCAAGATCGAGTTCCGCAATGCGCTGGTCCCGGGAGGGGTGATCCGGTTCAACCCTAACGGCCAGATTGCCGGGTCCCCGTACATTATGGTCCAGACTCTTCCCGGGAACACCGTGCGGATTATCTGGCCCAAGAAAATGCCGGAAACCTTCGACGCTGTGCTCCCGATGCCCAAGAACCAGTAGCGTGATGCGGGCATCAGGAGACGGGCGCTAGGACCCGAGCGTCTCCATCGGTGTTCACGACCCAGAACCTGGTCTCGGTCGCCATCGCGGCGCTGTTGACGGCGGGGCTGTACGCAGTGATGTCGTACGGCCTCGCCATTATTTATGGCGTTATGAAGGTCATCAACGTCAGCAACGCGGGGTTCCTCATGCTGGGGGCCTTCATGACCCTGATGTACTTTCAGTGGTGGCACCTCGATCCCGTGGCCGGAGCGGTGCTGAACCTGCTGCCGTTCTTCGGCGCCGGCTGGCTCGTTTACAAGCTGCTGGTCAGGCGTGTGGTCAGCGCGCGGCCCATCGCGACGCTGCTCCTGTTGTTCGCCCTCTGGCTCGTGATCCAAAACGTCGCCCTGGCGATCTGGGGCAGCGACGATCAGTCGATCATCACCGCCTACACGTACAAGTCCCTCATTGTGGGGGGGTTCCGACTCCCGCTGACGCGGCTGATCGTGTTTGCCGTCGCCCTCCTCGCCTTGAGTCTGTTGCATTTCGTGCTGGGACACACCTATGTCGGGAAGGCCTTACGCGCCACAGTCCAGGATCCCCAGGCGGCGCTGCTTGTGGGCATCGACACCGAGCGCATCAGCGCGCTGGCGTTCGGCCTCGGCACGGCGCTATCGGGGTTCGCCGGGAGCCTGCTCACCCTGCTGTTCAGCTTCACTCCGGACTTCGGCGGACCGTTTCAGCTCAAGAGCTTTACGATCATTGTCTTAGGCGGACTGGAGAACTTCGCCGGGGTCACCGTCGGGGCGGCCGTCCTGGCGCTCACGGAATCCTTCGCCGTTCTGTTCATGCGCGCCAGCCTTCAGAATGTCATCGCGTACGGTCTCCTGGTCGTGGCCCTCATCGTGATGCCCGGCGGGGTCGCTCAGTTGTGGGCGCGGACGCGGTCGTGATCCGGAGGAACCCAGCTCTGCTGTGAGGTCCTCGCTTCGGCTGGAGCTCGTTGCCGCCCTCGCTGTCGGCCTCCTGCTGGCGGCGGTCCCCATGCTCATCCCGGGCAACATCACGCTGCTTAACTTGGGGATCTTGACGTTCCTATACGTGGCGCAAGGCGTCGCATGGAACATCCTGGGCGGCTTTGCCGGATACGTGTCTTTCGGGTACGCGGCGTTCTTCGGCCTGGGCGCGTACACGACGGCGCTCCTCTGGCTTGCGGGCTGGTCGCCGGTCTTGACTTACCCGATCGGGGGCCTGGTGGCGGCCGCCTTCTCATTACTGGTCGGCGCCCCCACGCTTCGGCTGGTGGGGCCCTACTTCTCCATCGCGACGATCGGCGTCGGGGAAGCGATGCGGATCCTCATGCTCAACCTGGACAAGATCACCGGGGGGGCCTCCGGGCTCAACCTCCCCACCGTCGTTCCGTCGAAGACGTGGTTCTACTTCGTGGCGTTGATCTGCGCGGCGACATCGTACGCGGTGGCTGCCTGGATCCGCACCTCCCGATTTGGGCTGGGGTTGACCGCGCTCCGGCTTGACCTGGAAGCGGCGGAGAGCCTGGGGGTACGCACGACGCTGTTCAAAAACCTCGCGCACATCGTGAGCGCTGCTCTCGTCGGCGCCTGCGGCGGCGTTTACGCGACTTATCTGCAGTACGTGCATCCCGACACCGTGTTCAGCTTCACGCTCAGCATCAGTCTCGTCCTGATCGCGCTCATCGGCGGCCTGGGGACCGTGTGGGGCCCGGTGCTTGGCGCCGTCGTCTTCTTCGTGGTGCAAGACTATCTCCAAACCAGTTATCCGACCTTCCACCTCCTCGTATACGGGTTGCTGCTGCTGGTTATTATCCTTTTCGAACCCGGGGGGATGGCAGGATTGGCTGGCCGGCTGGTGGCGCGCCGGAGGGGTGCCTCGGCCGGACCGCCAGCCGCAGATCCTGCGCCCCACGCCGAGCACGAACGCGCGCCAATGCCCCGGGCCGACGCCGAGCGGCCAGGCACCGAGCGGACGACATGACCACCGCCCTCACCCTCGACCGGATCACGAAGCGCTTTGGCGGACTCGCGGCGCTCCAGGAGGTGACAGTGCAAATCGCGTCCGGGGACATCACCGGCCTCATCGGTCCCAACGGAGCGGGGAAGACCACGCTGTTTAGCATCATCGCCGGCAAGACCCGCCCGACAGTGGGCCGGGTGCTGTGTTTTGGCCATGACGTCACTGGGTGGAGTGCCCATGCGGTGTGCCGGCTCGGCGTGTGCACGACCCACCAAGTTGTCCGCCCGTTTGGGGACCTCACGGTCCTGGAGAATGTGCGCGTCGGAGCCTCCTTTGGAGCCAGCGGCCGCCTCGGGGGCCGCACGGCGGAAGAGGAGGCCGGGGAAATATTGACGTTCGTGGGCTTGGCTCACCGGCGGGACTCCCTCGCCTCCGCCCTCACGCTCGCCCAACGTAAGCGGCTGGAGATTGCCCGCGCCCTGGCCACGCGCCCGGCGGTGCTCTTGCTGGACGAAGTCCTCGCGGGCCTCACTCCGGCCGAGATCCAGCAGGCGGTAGAATTGGTTCGTCAGATCCGCGCCCGAGGCATCACGATTGTGATGATTGAGCACGTGATGCGGGCTGTCATGGACCTCTCAGATCGAGTGCTGGTCCTCAACTACGGCCGCCTGATCGCTGACGGATCTCCGGCGGTCGTCGCTAACAGTCCTCAGGTTATCGAAGCGTACCTCGGAGAGAAGATCTCAGAAAGCTGATGCCCGCAGCGCCCCTGCTCGAGATTGAAAATATCGCGGCCGCCTACGGCCAGGTGCGGGCCCTGTGGGACGTGTCGTTCGCCGTGGGAGAGGGAGAAATCATCACCCTGCTGGGTGCCAACGGTGCGGGCAAGACGTCCACGATGCGCGTGATCTCCGGCCTCCTCCGGCCGATTGGCGGAGAGGTGCGGTTCGCCGGCGAGTCGCTCCGGCTGCGTCCGTCCCGCATCGTGGATGCTGGGATCGTGCAAATCCCTGAAGGGCGGGCGCTGTGGCCTCGGATGACTGTGCGGGAAAACCTCCAGCTCGGCGCGTACACGAGGAGAGCGCGCGCACACCAGGCCGAGTCCCTGGCATGGGTGGTGTCGCTCTTCCCGCGCCTCGCCGAACGCCTGACGCAGCTCGCGGGGACGCTGTCAGGAGGAGAACAGCAAATGGTGGCGATCGGCCGGGGCTTGATGAGCCGGCCGCGGTTACTGATGCTCGACGAACCGTCCCTGGGCCTCGCGCCGAAGCTGGTCCGCGAGGTCTTCCGGGTCATCCGGCAGATCAATGCCGACGGAGGCGTGACCGTACTTCTGGTGGAACAAAACGTCCGTCAGGCCTTGGAGATCGCCCACCGCGGCTACGTCTTGGAAACGGGCCGGACCATACGATCAGGACCCGCGACCGACCTGCTCCAGGACCCCGAGATCAAGCGCGCGTTCCTCGGAATGTAATCCCGCGTATCCCTCGTAAAAGGGCAGTCCGTCGGTCAGAGCCTGCGCGCGAATGGCTGAGTGTCTTTCATGTGACTGACAAATCCTCAGCTCCCGATCTCTGATAAACGTGGGCAACTGCGCCAGGGCTAAACGCGGTTGTGCTGAGATTCCCTCTCCTCTAAAGTCACTGCGTTCTTCACGATCTCGTCGACGCTGACGCCCTGAAATCCGCCTCGAAAAATCTTCCCGAAGGCCACCTCCACGATTTTCGCAGTCAGGGCAACGTCGCCGCAAACGCTTCCACCGCCTGTTCAAAACAGGCGAGCGGTGGCCGTACCAAACCCGCGCCGACCTGGCCGATGCCCGGCCTGCGGTGCGCGATGCCGGTGTTCACGCGTGGGGTGATGCCGGTTTTGACCACCTTCCGGATATCGATCCCCGTCGGGGTCCCGCGGAAGTCGAGTTGCGGGATGCCGAACGCCGGGTTCTCCGTGACGGTAATCTCGTACATCTCCAGAGTGGACTGCACGGCGAGTTGGGGTGTTCCCCCGACGAACTTCACGATCGCCGGAGCGGCGGCCATGGCGAACGCGCCCAGGCCCGCCGTCTCCGTGATGGTGCTATCGCCGATGTCCGGATTAGCATCGTCTTGCGTGAACCCGGGGAAGAACAGCCCGACAGGCACCTCGGCGGGGGCGGTGAACCACGCATCGCCCAACCCGCTCACCCGGATGCCGAAGTCGGTCCCGTTACGCGCCATGCAGGTCACCACGGTGCTGCCGGCGATCCCGTGCGCCGCGTCCATCATCGCCTTGCAGGATGCCATCACAGGGTTGAGAACGGCTAGGTCATTGTCGGCGAGATACGTGAGCACGGCGGCCAGGTCGTCACTGCGCGTCGAGGTCCGCGCCAAGTGCGGAGCGAGAAGCCGCGCCATCAGCGCGGAGCCGGCCTTGTTACGATTGTGTCCCTCATCTCCCATCTGGACTTGCTGGGCGATGAGGTTTTTCATGTCCAGCCCACCGGACCGTTCCAGCGCCTTGCCCAAGACAGGCGCGCACACATCACGCAGCCAGCGCAGTCGCTGCAGCACATCGTCGCTGTACGCGCCATACCGCAGGACCTTCCCGTAGCCCTCGTTGAGCGTGGAATAGGCCCGATTCCCGAAGGCTCGGTTTTCGACGACATAAACCGGCATGGATGCCGTCGTGACCCCTGCCATCGGTCCGACCGCGCGGTAATGATGGCAGGGCGCAAACTGCACCTCGCCTCGTTCGACCAGCGCCTGGGCCTCGCGGTCGTCGCGCGCCAACCCCTCATAGAGCACGCCGCCTAGCACCGCCCCGCGCAACGGACCCGACATCCGCGCCCAGGTGATCGGCGGGCCAGCGTGGAGGATCAGATGCTTGTGCATCCCCGCAATAACTTCCGCGGCAGGAGCAGTCCCCACCAGGACAGGCCGGCTCTCGAGCACCGCCTGCGTCGCGCGTCGATTGGCTTCATCGATGGTCACATCCGCCCTCCGCACCGCTCATGACACCACGATCGCTTTCGATGACGCCCATCGATCAAGCGTTGAGCTTGTCCAGGATGTCGATGAATTTTTGCTTCCCGCCCGCCGGCGGCTGCCAGTCGACCGCCATGACCTCGACGCCCTGCGCCGTGAGGCTTTCGGCGAACAAATCTAGTCCTACGTTGATGACTCGCGGGCGCTCCAGCAACCGGAGGATGGACGAGACCTCCGGCACCGTCGGGGGAGCAGAGGGGGCGGGCAGCTCCATGGGCCGGTGGGGCTCACCGCGGCTCCCCGCAGCCTCCGCGATCAGGCCGGCCAGACGGACCGCCTGGGCGTTGCTGGCCTGCACCGTCGCGCCGGCGTCAATGAGCGTTGCGACTTGCGCCTCGTAGTCCTGCGGATCCTCGTCCGTCCCGCAGACGGAAACCACGACCGGGAGCCACCTCCCCGCCGCCTGGGCACGCAAACGGGCCTGGCGGATCGCCGCCGCCAGCTCGCGCGCAGGATCTGGGTGGGCCCCGTATCCCAGCACGACATCCAGCAGGATCACCGCAACCTCAGGATCGTCGGCTTCGCGCGCGAGCCGCTGACACCGCAGGTCAAGATCGAGCATCGGGTGCAAGCGGCCGACCGTGAATTCGTCGCTGCCCATGTCGATGACGGTATGGCCCCGACTGCGCAGGGCGGACTCCAGCGCCTGAGAAGGGTCTAGAGGGGTGTTGGAGTACACGGGGCCGGCGTACCGCTGGAGCAACAGGAGCGCCTCATAGCACAGCGTGCCACCGCTGTATAATCCCCGCACGTATTTCTGGGTGGACGCGAGCCGGCCCGCTTCCTGCGCGGGCAGCGCCTCCCAGTGGGGCCAGCGGGGTGCCTGCCCCGTCGCCAACGTCACCGCCTGGTGGGCCGCGTCTTCCAAGGTGAGCGCCACATGCATCGCCTTGGCCGCGGGCACGGATGCGCCGATGAAGTTGACCACCACCGGTTTGGACAGACGCTGGACGGCGCCGAGCACTTGGCTCGCGACGTCGGGAGCCGGCGGTTTGGAAATCACGACGATGACCTCAGTGCCGGGATCGGCGGCTAAGGCGGCGAGCCCCTGCATCGCGGTCAGCCCACGCACAGCAGAGTTCAGATCGCGGCCCCCGGTCCCGATCGCCTGCGAGATTCCCCCGCCGCCACGGTGCACTAGAGACGCGACCTCCTGGATCCCCGTCCCCGACGCGCCCACGATCCCGACGGTGCCGCGGCGGACCCGGTTTGCAAACCCGAGGCCCGCCCCGCCGAGGATGCACGTCCCGCAATCCGGCCCCATCACCATCACCCCGCGCACGGCGGCGGTGCGTTTGAGCTCAATCTCGGCTTCGATGGACACGTTATCGCTGAACAACATCACATGCAGGCCAGCGACCAGCGCATCCTTAGCCACCCCCGCAGCAAAGCGCCCCGGGACGGAGATGAGAGCGAGATTCGCGCCGGTGAGCATCTGCGCCGCGGATGCGACGGTTTTCGGACGATACGGCCCGCCGACGGTGGGAGCGCGCCGCTGAACGAGGAGAGTCTCCGCGTGCGTCAGTGCACCGGCAGCCGCATCGTCGGAGATGGCGCGGACGACCAGGACCAAATCGTCCGCCCTCGCCGTGGAGGCCTCCGGGGTCAGCAGTCCCGCGTCGCGCAGCAGTTCTTTATTGGCATCGGTCCCCATGACCACGCCGGCTTCCTCGACCCCGGGGAGTTGACGCACCTCGCGCTGGACGAGCATCAGCGTGACCGAGTCGAAATACGCGCTTGGCTTTAGCAGGGTACGGACGGCCACCGGTCACCTCACCGACGCACGCGGGGAAGTCGCTGTATGCATTCCAGCCTGCCGCTTGCCTTCCCCTTCCCTTCGTTGATTCCGGGGGCGGTTTCTGACAGACTGAGAATAAGTTCATCGTGGGCCCACCCAATCATCGGAGATCGACTCCACCGGTCGATCCAGGGCGCGTGGGCGGACAGGCGGAGCAGATCGTGGAGAAACCGCTCACCAAGCACGAATTGCGCCGTCTCGCTCGTCAAGAGCGCAAAGCCCAGGAGGCGCTCCGGCTCCAACGCGCGCGCCGCCAGCGACTCGGCCTTATCGCCGTTGCAGTCGTGGTGGTGCTCGGAGCGGCCGTCTGGCTCGTGCGAGGGGCGTTGCGTTCGGGGCCCGCTACCGCTGGGCTCGGATCAACCCCACTGCCGATCGTGGATTACCCCATCCAGGGCAGGGACCACATTCAGGTCGGCCAGCCCCACCCCGCCTACAACTCCAACCCGCCCACCTCGGGGTGGCACTATCCTGCGCCGGCGGACTGGGGATTTTACAACGAGGAACTCCCTGACGAACTGCTCGTGCACAACCTGGAGCACGGCGGCATCTGGCTCAGCTATCGGAGTGCGGAGGAGACCGAACTCATCAACCAGTTGGCCGCCTTGATCAAGCGTTACCGCTCGAAGGTGATCATCACCCAACGGAGCCGCAACGATACGCGTCTGACAGTCGCGGCCTGGGGTCATCTGATGCAGCTGGATCGCTACGACAACGCGGCCATCGTCACGTTCATCAATCGGTTCAAGAACCGGGGCCCGGAATTTTTCCCCGATTAACTTCCACGTCCGGAGGCCAGCGCAGCGGGTCGACGTAGATGCCGTTGACGCGCACGCCCCAGTGGAGGTGTGGCCCGGTCGCCAACCCCGTGCTCCCGACTCGGCCCACGAGGTCTCCCTTGCTCACCCGCTGGCCAGGAACGACGTCGACCGCCGACATGTGCATGTAGTAGGTTAGAATCCCCATCCCGTGGTCGACAACGACCGTGATGCCGCTCAAGGGAAGCATCTCCGCCAGCCGGACGATGCCGGCATTAGCGGCAGATACGACCTGTCCCTCGGGGGCCGCGATATCCACCCCGTGGTGCCACCCTTGGGCGATCCCCTGATAGAAGCTGAAGACGCCGTACCCGGAGGTGATCGGGCCAATCACCGGGACCAGAAACGAACCCGTCCACAGGGGGGCGGCCTCCAGAACCTGCAACGCCGCGGCCAGTTTGGCCTGCTCCTCGCCCGCCAACTTCGCATCCAACAGCGCGGCTGTCCCAGGGGTAAACGTGATGTGGCGGCGCGGGAAGGTCACCGGGCGCACGGTGACGCTGCGGTGGGCCAGGACGAGAGTCTCCTCCGGCTGCACGAGTTCAACGACCAGCGGACGGAGCCCCGCGAACGTGTTCGGATCCGTCCCCAAGTAGGTTTGCCATCGGTCGGAGATTTGATAGACGGGCCACGATCGGCTGGCAAACCGCACCCGCAATGTGCCGTCAGGCGCGGGGCCGCGCAATGTGACGACGACCGCTCCGCCTTGGGCCAGCGCCGCAGGCGTCACAGTCACCAGAACGACAGGAGTCGCCGCAACTGGCACCGTGCACATCCCTGCGAGCATCAAAAGCGCGGCAAGCATCCGGTAACTCATATCAGCTCTCTTGCCCAACTCCGTGTACCGACACTCCGTGCCGTCGCAGAATCATGATTACCTCGGGCAGCGGTAGGGCGGGCATGGTATGCGCGTCTCGGCCCGTGGTCGTCTCCGCCATGAACAGCGCGTTGAGAATGGCTTCCTCCGACGATTCGACCGCAGCGCGGAACAGCGCGTTCATGACCGCCCGGTCCGAGCGTTCCTGCCGGGGGGCTGTGGAGATCGCGATGGCGAGATCGCCGCTGGTCTGGCCGCTGATGGCGCCGGTCCGCGCCATACCCAGAAAACATCGCCACGCCAGCCGACGGAGATCCCCTGAGGCCAGGGGAGCATCGGTACCAAGCACGAAAATACACGACCCTCGCTCCGAGGGTTGCCCCACGGTCTCCAGCATGCGGCCCACGGGCACGCCCGCGATCACCAGATCGCCTGGAAATCCGAAGTTGGGCACGACCAGCACGCCGACGGTGAACCCCACATCTCCTGCCCGCCGTGATGAGGTGCCCACACCAGATTTGAAGCCCTGGCAGCGCATCCCCACACCCGCGCCAACGCACCCTTCCGCCACCGGCCCGTCGGAGGCGGTCGCGATGGCCTCGACGACCTCCCTCTCGCCCACCGCCCGCGCCCGAGCGTCATTCAGATAGCCGTCGAAGCACTCCAAAACAACGGGGTTTACAGTCTCCGTCAAACCGACACGCTCGTCTTGGGACAACATGTATGTGATCAGCGCGTCGGCGACGCGTGGCACGTTGAGAGTACTGGTGATGAGAATCGGTGTCTCCACCGTCCCCAGCTCTTCGATCTGTATCAGGCCGACCGACTTCCCGTACCCGTTCAGTACCGCGCAGGCGGCGGTCACCTTCTCTTGGTAGAGGTTACGGGCGTGGGGGAGCACGGCGGTCACCCCCGTGCGCAGCGCACCGTGCACCAACGATGCATGGCCTACCCGCACGCCGCTGACATCGGTGAGGGCATTGTGCGGCCCAGGAGGCAGGATACCTTGGGTCAGGACGTCTCGCACGCGAACCATGGCCTGTAGGTGTTTGGCACACGCGCGGCCCGCTTCCTGCGCTACCCATCGGCTGGGTGAAAGCACAAAACGGTCAAGCGCGGATCAGCTCGCGTAATTGGAGCACTGCCCCGCCGCCACGCCGTTAATGAGGCGCGGCGGTTGCTCCCAAACCACCTCTGGTGAGGGAATTGCGCCCCCGCAAAGACGGCATCACATGAGGCTGCTAGACTCCGAGGTCAAGTACCTTGAAACTCCCCACAGGAGATGAACCCGACCGGATTCCTGGACACATAGTGTCATCCACGGGGCCTTCGGTCACCGCCGCTCCCTCCGTCGCACTTTGCGTGATCCGCCGCCCCTTATCCCGATGGTCGCCCCCCCGCAAGACTGGTGGAGGACTCAGGCGTCCCTGGTCGACTGATCGAAGCCGGTGAGAAAGTTTAAGCGTGTATAATTCCCTTAAGGCCATACAGGACCTGTCGATGGGAGAGCGCCTAGCCGCGGGTCTGCGCGTTCGCATCTTCGTGATCTTGGTCCTTGTCCTGTTGCCCATCCTCGGACTCGTCTACATCATCGTCCAGCAGGAAGAGCGCACTCTGGCCCAGGTGGCTCTCGTTCAGGTCCAGAACCTTATCGATCACCTCATTACAGATTACACAGATGGCGTCGAGGACACGCGCCGCTTGCTCGGCAGCATTGCACGCCTTCCAGAGATCCGGGCAGCCGGTCCCGGCTGTCGCAGCGTGCTGGCCTGGTATCGCGACGCCTACCCCACTTACCTCAACTTGGGAGTGATCGATCGTCAGGGGTTCCTGGTGTGCAGCGCCCTTCCCACCGTGGGCAGGGTAAACCTGGGAGATCGTCTGTACTTCCGCCAAGTCATCGCCACTCACCAATTTGCCGTTGGCGAGTACCAGATCGGTCGCATCACCCAGAAGGCCACAGTGAACTTCGGGTATCCCCTCTTTGACTCTGCGGGCGACGTGCGTGCTGTGCTGTTTGCCGCCTTTGACCTGGGGGCCCTTAGCCGGGTGACTTCCGGCCCGGTCCTGCCCCGGGGGGCGGTCATGACCCTGGTTGACCGCGAGGGAGTAGTGCTCACAAGATATCCCGACCCTGAGCGCTGGACGGGGCGCCGACTCCCTGAAGCCATGGTGCTAGACGCCATCCAGTCTCAAAGGCAAAGCGTCATCGAAACCCAGGGCCCTGACGGGGTCCGCCGTCTGTATCGTGTCGCATCACTCCGCGACCTCCCCGGGGCCGGGATGTTGTACGCCAGCGCCGGGATCCCCTCGATCTCCGCCGCTGCCCAACGGTATGAACTCCTCATGCGCGGCGTGGCGGGCCTGACACTCCTAGGTCTGGTGGCCGCCTGGCTGGCGTTCGGCCTGTTGTTCGTCAAGCCGGTCGAAGCACTCGTGTCCGCGGCACGCCGAGTCGGGCAAGGAGAACTGTCCGCGCGGTCCGGCGTCGCGTACCGGACAGGAGAACTCGGCCAGCTGGCGCAGGCCTTCGACGGGATGGCCGAGGAACTTCAGCATCGCGAGGTGGAACGGAATGCATCCGAGCAGCAGATTTTGGATCAACTGCAAACACTGACCGCACTGTACGCAGGCGCCCGCCAACTGACCCTCAGTCTGGATCCTGACGATCTGGCTCGCCGCATCGTCCGGATATTCGTTGAGGTCCTTGGGGGCAAGGCAGCGTGGATCGGTCGCGTCTTACCTGGCGGTCGAATGAAGCGTCTGGCGGACTACCCCGCTGACGCCGGCTTGTTGGAGGAGGTCACGGCGCGGGTCGCGGCGCGGTGGAGCGAGTCCACAGCACAGGAGCAGGGACCCAGCATGCATGCGATCCAGAGCGGCTTTCCTGCGATCGTGTCCGACATTGCCGGCGATCCCGCCCTTGCCTCCTGGCGGGACTTGCTCCTCCGATACGGGATCGCCAGCCTCGCGTCCTTCCCCCTCACCAGCCGAGATGAGACGTTCGGGGTTCTGGCAGTACTAAGCGATAACCCCGCCTTCTTCTCCGCCCATCGCGTGGAACTATTCTCCGCGTTCGCCAACCAGGCTGCAGCGGCTTTGGAAAACGCGCGGCTGCATGGGGAGACCACCGATCGCCTGGACCAGCTTGAGTCCTTGTCCAAGATCGACCTCGCCATATCGAGCAGCTTGGATCTAAAGATCACGCTGGACGTCATTCTGGACCAAGTGACCGCGCGGTTGCGCGTGGATGCGGCGGATATCCTCCTGCTCCGCCCGCCCACCCGAATGCTCGAGTACGCCGCGGGGAGAGGATTTCGCGAGACACGCATGAGCGGGACGCGCCTCCGTCTCGGCGACCAGTACGCGGGCCGAGTCGCGTCCGAACGGCGCACCCTCCTCATCCCCGACCTGCGCGAAACGCAGGCAATATCGCCCCAGGACGCCGCTCCAGAGCATTTCCTCACATACTTGGTCGCCCGGGAGCAGTTCGTGTCCTACGCCGCAGCGCCGCTCATTGCCAAAGGGCAGGTCCTAGGCGTCTTAGAAGTGTACCACCGCACCGCCCTGGACCCCGAGCCGACATGGATCGCATTTCTCGAAGCCGTGGCTGGCCAAGCCGCGATCGCGGTCGACAACCTCACGCTGTTTGACAACCTGCAACGATCCAACCGTGATCTTGCCCGCGCCTACGATACCACCCTGGAGGGGTTGTCGCGGGCCATGGACCTCCGGGATAAGGAGACCGAAGGACACACCCAGCGGGTCACGGACCTCTCGGTGCGCCTGGCCCGGGCGATGGGTATGAGAGAGGACCAGGTGGTGCATCTGCGGCGAGGCGCTCTCCTGCACGACATTGGCAAAATGGGCCTTTCTGATGCGATCTTATTCAAACCGGATGTATTGACGGCTGACGAGGGGACGCGCATGCGGCGCCATCCCGAGCACGCCCGGGACCTCCTCCAGCCGATCGAGTATCTGCGTCCGGCGTTGGCGATTCCCTACGCGCACCACGAGAAATGGGACGGCAGCGGATACCCCCAAGGGTTGCGGGGAGACCAGATCCCGCTGGAGGCGAGAATCTTCGCGATCGTCGACGTCTGGGACGCGCTGACTTCAGACCGCCCGTACCGCCCAGCCTGGTCGAAAGAGAAAGCGCTAACGTATATCCGCGAGCAAAGTGGTAAACACTTCGACCCGAGGGCCACCGAGGAATTCGTCAAGATGATGGGAACGGAAATTTCTGCGTCCTCGGACTAATGGCGGCGACCATGTCCGTGGGCAAGAGGCCGGTTGGTATTCCAACAAACCTCCTGCGTAGTGACAGCCCGTTGCCTGAGCAACGGCAAGCGGGCCCGGGCCAAGACGCGTTCGTACCGCCCTTTGGCAATACATGTACCGCCCTTTGGCAATACAAATGTTCGGCGGGTTTTCCTGTGGATGTCGAGCATCATCCGGTAGGCCCCCCAGTCCTCGTTCTGCTGAGATTGCGTTTACGCAATGTGCGTGGCGGTCGCATTGTGCCACCGCAGAGACGGTATAGTCGGGCTGTTATAGGATTACTGGGCTTGCTGTGATAGTATTACTAAACCAGGCGCAAGACACCGACCGGAGGGAGCGGATCCAGCGCCATGGGCCTCTTCACAGCATCACTTCTCAGTTGCGTTCGCGACCGTCGTGTGCGGGTCGATTATCTCGCAGCCACGCGCGCGTCGATCGCAGGGAGAGTAACACCTCACCAACACCGCGCAACGTCCTCATTCCCTGATCCACCAAGAGCTCGGGTCACCCCTCGAGGCGGAGTTCTGCACAGCTTCCGGACCCACGACGGCCTCGTCAAAACCGTCGGTCACGAGCGAGCGGGGGGGAGCCATCGGTATGCGTGAGGTGGGCAAGCTGAACGGACTCAGCGTCGCGTTCGATCGCTTGGCCCAGGCCTTGAAGCAACATGAGCGCGCGGAGACCGACGGACCGCAGGCGGTCGGCGAACGCGCGGAGCAGCTCCGCGAAGAACAGCTCCATCAGATCTTCGATGAGTTGCCGATCGGGATATCGCTGATGGATGCCGAGTATAGGGTGGTCCGCGTCAGCGCCGCCATGGCCGATATGCTCGGGTACTCCGCCAACGAGTTGCGCGGCAAGAGTTTCAGCGAATTTACGCACCCTGACGATGTGGAGTTGGACCGCGCCCTCATCTCTCAGCTCTTCGCGGGGACGATTCCTCGCTACCATGTCGAGAAGCGGTACCTCACCAAAGACGGGCGGATCATTTGGGGACAGTTGACGGCGACGGTCATTCGCGACAAGCAGGGCCATATCACGTTCCGGATCGCGACCGTCGAGGATATCACGTCTCGGAAAATCGCCGAGCACAAACTCCGACGCACCGCGGAGCGCCTGCGGGCGCTGTCGCGCCGCGTCGTAGACCTGCAAGAGACCGAGCGGCTGGAGATCTCCCGCGAACTGCACGACGAAGTCGGCCAGACCTTGACAGGCCTCAAACTGCTGCTCGATCTCGCGTCGCGCCACGCGGACAGCGCGGGGGCCCGGCTCCAAGAAGCACTGTCCATCGTCGAGCATCTCATCGGGCAAGTCCGCACGCTGACTCTCGACCTCCGCCCGCCGATGCTCGACGACCTGGGCCTGGGAGCCGCGCTCGCATGGCACATTGATCGCTTCTCTGCCCAGACGGGGATGCAGGTGCACTGGCGACACCAAGGAATCGAGCGGTCCCTTTCCCAGCCCGTCGCCACAGCCGTCTACCGCATCGTCCAAGAGGCCCTGACGAATGTAGCCCGGCATGCGGGCGCCCGATCCGTGGACGTGCAGGTCGCCGTCGAACAGGGGATTCTTTCGATTCGAGTCGTCGATGATGGGCAGGGGTTCGATGTCGGCGCGGCCCTGGCCGGGGGTGCCTCGAGCGGCCTTGCGGGGATGCGGGAACGCGCCGAGTTCCTGGACGGCTCGTTCCGCGTGGACTCCGTGCCCGGTTGCGGGACGCGGGTGAGTGCCTCCATTCCCATGACGTCCCAGGCCCCGAGCCCGGAGGGACGCGGCTAGGCTTCATTCCCCCCATGCCACAGACCATCGTCCTCGCGGATGACCACCCTATCGTGCGCCAGGGGCTTCGGGCGGTGCTTGACGCCGAGCCTGATTACGAGGTCGTCGGCGAGGCGTCGGATGGACTGGAAACTCTCGCCGTGGTCGAACGCCTCAAACCGAGCCTCCTCATCGTCGACGTGATGATGCCTGGGTTGAACGGCCTGGAGGTAACGCGCCGGGTGGTCGAGCGCTCTCCTCACACGCGTGTCATCGTCTTATCCATCCACGCCGATGAAGCCCACGTCTTAGAAGCCTTGCGGTACGGAGCCGCCGGCTATGCGCTGAAAGATGTCAACATCGCGGACCTGACCCGAGGTTTGCGGGAGGTCGCGGCAGGGCGCCGGTATCTCAGCCCCCCTCTGTCAGAACACGCCATCGATGCCTACGCGAAGCGGGCGGCCTCCAGCACTTCCACACACGAGACGCTCACCCCCCGGGAGCGCGAAATCCTGCAACTCGTCGCCGAGGGCCACACCAGTGCGGAAATTGGGGTGCGCCTGGGCATCAGTCCCCGCACCGTCGAAGTGCACCGGGCGAACCTGTTGCACAAGCTGAGCCTGCGCACGCAGGCCGACGTCATCCGCTATGCCATCCGCCGGGGCCTCCTCCCCCCAGACGGATAAGCGCGCCCGCCCTCCGATTGCAAGCGTTAGATTATGCTGCTGGGCTGTTACGTAGTGATTTCTGCCAATCTACGTAATCTGCCCGATTGCCGTTCCCCGCCCAACGGGAGGACACTACTCGTTACCACCAGACGATACGCCATCCCTAAGTGGAAAGGTCATGCGACAGACCGATGTGCTTGTGATCGATCACAGCACGCTGTTCCTCGCCGTCGTGCGATACTTTTTGCACATGTGCGGGGACGGCCGCTTCGCGGTCCAAACCGCCTCCACCGTCTCGGAAACCGAGAATCTGACCTGGCTTCACCCCGACTTGGTCTTGACGGACATTAAGAGACCCGGCGGGGGGCTGGGCACCATCACCCATCTGAGGCAACAGTTCCCCCACGCCGGGATCATCGTCCTCTCCCGCGTTGACCGCCACGGGTTCCGCGCGGCCGTCGCGAAGGCTGGGGCGGATGCGTGTGTCTCGAAAACCAATTTGCACACCGGTCTGCTCCCCACGATGTTCGCCGTCCTGCGGCAGCGAGGGCGCAGCGCTCCTGCAGACGCAGTCGTCGGGTCGCTCCGCGAGGCGCCATGAGACGATGGCGCGCTCCTCAGGACTCTCGGATGCAGCTCACCCTGGCGCTTTTGGAGGAGTTTCGGAAGACTGGAGATTCCCGCACGGCCATGCAGCTCACAGGCGTGCTGGCTCCGCTGGTTTACCAGATCACCCGCCGGTATCAGCGCACCGCAGTCCCGGCGCACCAGTTGAAGGCTCTGGCGTGGTCGGGGTTGTATGCGTCCTTGGCGTGGCTGGCCCTTGGTCGGCCGGTCCGGTTTGAGACCATGGCCCGATACATCACCGCAGGGGAAGTGTCCCGTTACGTACGCAAGACAGGAGCCGGACGAACGGGACGGAGTGCCTCGTGGCGCGGCGCGGGGAGAGGAAGCGGGGCAGGGCCTCGCGAGGAGGGACTTGCACCGGTGGCTCGTCCCCGCGCCGGCACGGGTATCGACTCTGAGGACCCAACCTGGCGGGGCCCTGTGACTGCGGGGGACAGGGGGCCGAAATGCCTTCCGTCACCGGGCCACGCCCCATAGCGGGAAAGCGGACGTCCCGCTATCGGCGGCGATAGGGGCGCTCGCGTACCAATGTCCTGGCGTGAAGTGCAGCGTCGCCACGTCGCATGAAGACAAACCCACCGTGAGTCTCGCTCTCGCCGCTGCGCGAAACGACAAACCTGCCGACCGCCGAAGCGCAATTGAGTCCAGGGGCGACGGGCACTCTCGCCAGGATTCTTGCGCGACACCTCACCGTTTGCGACTCGGGCCGCAGAGCCATCGGGCGACACCACTTCTCGGTGCTACCCCATCTCGTGTCCGGATGTCGTGACCCTGTCGAGGATCGGAGTCGTTGACCGTTGGGCTCTCCGCCGCCCGGGGAGGAGGAGCTTCTCATGAGGACAGAACCGGTAGACATCCTGCTCGTTGAAGACAATCCGACGGATGTGGAATTGACCCTTCACGCTCTGCACAAGAACAACGTTACAAACCGCGTGCATGTAGTTCGTGATGGGGTGGAAGCGCTGGACTTCGTCTTCGGCAAGGGGGCATATCGTGGCCGCAGCCTTGAAGACGGTCCGCGGGTGATCCTGCTAGACTTGCAACTCCCCCAGGTCGACGGACGGGAGGTGCTCCGGCAGATCAAGGGCAACCTTCTGACAAGGTCGATCCCGATCGTGGTGCTCACCTCCTCCGTAGAACAACGGGATATCCTCGAGAGCTACCAGTTGGGGGTCAACAGTTACATCGTCAAGCCCGTCGACTTCACGCAGTTCACCGACGCAGTGCGACAGCTTGGAATGTACTGGCTCCTGCTCAACCAGCACGCGGTCACCATCGACGTGGAATGCGTCAAGGTGGAGCCAGGCGAGTTCGGGTGGAACGCCCGCTTCGTGGTGCGCGGTCTGCAGGACCCGCGTACTCCGCGCGGAGTCCTCGCGCTTACTCGCCTGTCGACTCGTCCGCTCGTTGGACTCAGGTACAGCTTGGTCCTGGACACCAACGCCCCATCGCCCAATGGGCAGGAGAACCCTCCGCCCCCTGATGCCGACGCCTGACCGCTCTCCCTGATCGACTCGCCCACACTCTCCCTGGAACGTTCCCCCCCACCTGGGCCTCGCATCCGCCCCCCTCCGCTCCGATCTCGCAGGCGCAACCGCTGAACTGGTCGCCGCTCCATCTCACGTCTTGGCGCCATCATCTTGAGGTATGAGACATAAAAGCAGCGGCCCCTCCCAAGGAGCTAGTGTTGCCCGAGTTGCGAACCCAACGAGCCAGACGAGGAAACGACGCGATGGCGCGGATCGTGGCGCTGGTGAAGACGATCCGTCTGCCAGACAACACTGAGCGGAAGGTCTCCGTGGTCCGCTTGATCATCCTCTTTTCCTTGCTGCCCATTCTGTGGTGGGACGTGGTCTCGCCCGACACCGCGCAGATCCTGATCGGTTTGACGGCCCTGATTGCGTGCTACATCCTGGTGGCCCTGTTCGTCATCCCCCGGTTGCGCCATAATGTCCGCCATGATCTCCTGCTGACGATCGATGTCCTCTCCATCACCGCCTTGGCATGGTTTACAGGCGGCATCCAGAGCAGTCTCCTCTTCCTCTTCTACTTGCCGATCCTGTCTGCCGCGATCCGGCTGGACCTCCGGGACTCGGTGCTATCGGCGGTCGCGGTATCGGGCATCGTGGTGTGGCTGTGGGCAGTCGCCGAAGGGGGCTTTCCGTCATTCAGCGGAAGCACGTTGCGTGTCGGCCTGCTGGTTGGGAGCAGCATGGTGGTGGCGGTCTTCTTCAGTATCTTAGCGGGAGAGTCGCGCCTGATGCAGGAACGCGGCAATCTGAACCGCCGCCTCAATGACAAGCTGGACGAAGCCACTGAACAGCTGCGACGGCGGCTGGAGGAGTTAGAGTTCGCCTACGAACTGTCGCGCCGGCTCGCCGGTGCCACCGGGACGGTCCCGGTCCTGGTATCGGTGGCCCAAGCCGCCCAACAGCTCCTGCGGGCGCCGTACGCCGCCGTGTTCTTGGCGGAACATGCAGGAGGAGAGCTGGTGCTCGCGCACGCCGCGGGCGTAGCCGACCATGACGCCATGCCGGTTATGTACGCGTCGGCGGGCCGGGTCACCACCGACACCTCCCACCCCGTCAGTATCCACGTAGAGGGCGACGGGGCGTGGACCCGCGCGGTCTGCACGCCGATTGTCGTCGCCGACCGGTTGGTCGGCGTGTTGTGTGCCGGGGGCAATGACGCGTGGCACCCCGCGCGTCACTCGATCGCGGTGCTCGGGCACGTGGCGGGCCAAGCCGGGATCGCACTCGACCGCGCGACAATGCTGGAAGACCTGCAGCGCCTCGCCGTGGCCAAGCCGGAGGCCCGGTTGTTCACGCGCGACCAGTTCGACCGGATCCTCAAAGATGAGATCGGGCGCGCCACACAGTTGGGCGTCCCCTTCGCCTTGCTGAAACTTGTGCTCGCCGACCTCGAGGTCGGTGAAACCGCCCTGGACACGACCGCCGAGCTCGTCCAAAAGCGATTCAGCGATCTGATACTCGGCACCGCTCGCCGGGTGGATATTGTAGCCCAGGGAACACGCGGGGAGTTCTTCGTCCTGCTTTCCATGACGAACCTCGTCAGCGCGCAGCGCTACGCGGAGCGATTACTCCGGGAAATCAAAGACGACGCTACGATCAGCCGGCTGGTGGACTCGCCGTCGGGCCCTGAGATGCGTGTCGGCATCGCGATGTTTCCCGACGATGCCGTGGGCGCTGCGCAACTCGCTTACGCCGCGCAGGATGCGGCGGCATCGGCGACGTCCGATACTCCGGTCGCCTGTGCGCACGACCTGGAGTCTCACCACCCGACGATCTACACCGGGCGTCAGTCCAACAAAGTGCAGTAGGCTGCTCAGCTTAGGACTCCCCGCCGCCTACCTTGTGTTCGTCGTGGGGTGGCGCGGGATCGTGCAGATGCCACGTTCCCAGGGCCAGACACCAGACCTACACCCTTACGCTCTAGACCTCACCATACCGCTGCTGTTGTTCACACACCGAACACTCGCCGGCCGCACGTTCACCGGTCTTTCGCCGGCTGGTAGCGGAGGATCACGCAGCCGGATTTCAACGGCCGCGCCTCCACAAGCCGCAATGGCAGCCGCTGGGGACTGGGTTTAAACAGAGGATTCCCTCCCCCCAGGACGAGGGGGGTGAGCGCAAGACGGTATTCGTCGATGAGCCCGTGGCGCGTCAGGGTCGCGGAGAGGTCCGCGCTGCCGAAGAGAAAGAGGTCCTTTCCGCTTCCTTGTTTGAGCCTTTCCACTTCCTCCGCGGCATCCTTTGTCACGAGCCGCGTGTTCTTCCACCCCACCGTTTCCAGCGTCCTCGAAAAGACGACTTTCGGGACGGTGTTCATGAAAGCGGCAATGTCCCCCTCCGCGGACGGCCAGTGCGCAGCCATCCCCTCGTATGTCCGGCGGCCGAACAGCAGCACGCCAATGGATCCCGCCTGCTCCAGAGACAGCTGCTCCAGTTCTTCGCCCCAGACGTAGTTGTGCCAGTCGATATCCCAAGGCTTGGGACCCTCAAAATAGCCGTCAAGCGTCACCAAGTTCCACATAATCAGCTGTCTCATCGTCACCCTCCCTCACGTCCACCGTGCCCAGGGGCCCGAGGATCTGCGTGCTTACGGTGTCGGAAACCACGAACGGGAAAAGATTGGTGGCGGGTTTTAGGGGCGCCCCCGCCGGGTGAAGCGTTCCGCAAGCGCGCCGAGCACGAATCCCCACCCTTCCTCATGTCGGCGGCCCATAGCATCATCTGGGAGATTGGCATGGTGAAGCCGGACTCGAGTCTTATTCTCCTGCCCGTCAAAGGTGAGGGTGACCACCGACTCGAGCCCACGGGTCGCCTCCGAGACCCAGGTATGCTGGATTCGCCGTGGCCGGTCGAGAGCGACAAATCGTCCATAGTGAGCCCAATCGTGGTCCTCGAACCGGACCATGTGGAAAAAGAGGCCGTCGACCACCGGATGGACGATTGCCCTCGCCGCACCGAACCAGGGGCTGCCGGAACCCTTCCAGTCCAACCACGCGTCGAACACCTGGGAGGGAGTTGCGAGTAGTGTGCGGGTGACGGTCAACTCCATGGTCTTCACCTGAGTCGAGCGACGTGCCTTTGTGGCCATCGTGTTCCTCCCTGGGATCTAGGCATCTCGTGACGGGTCGTCGTAAATCCGTAGGGTCCCCACCACTGCGTGATGTGGCGGGGATCCGTCCACAGCGTGAACACAAGCGCGCGTGGCCACGTCAGCGCTTGTGGTGTTTGCGGCCCTGTCGGTTGTCTTTGACCTCGCGAGCCCTCACCTCTCGCAGGTAGGTGTCCAATCGATCGAAACTCTGCTCCCAGAACCGGCGGTAGTACTCGACCCAGTCGTCGACCTCTTTGAGCGGGCCCGCCTCCAGCCGGCAGGGCCGCCACTGGGCCCTCCGCGTCCGCGTGATCAGATGGGAACGCTCCAGCACCTTTAGGTGTTTGGAGATCGCCGGCAGACTCATCCGGAACGGCTTCGCCAGTTCGGTCACCGAGGCCGTCCCCGACGCCAGGCGCGCGAGGATCGCGCGGCGCGTGGGATCGGCGAGGGCCGCGAAGGTATCGCTGAGGTGGTCGTGGGCCATCGTGGAATAAACCCAATGGTTAAATAACTTGCTGGTTAAATATAGAACGCTGTCCCGTACCTGTCAAGCCCAACCAGGGGGCCCGCCGCTGACTTTCGCCAAAACGGTCGTTCGCCACGTGGGGTCACCCGCATCCGCCGATTCCCTCGATCCTCGAGGGCGCGGGGATGGGTGAGGTGAGACCGGGGAACGCCTGGATTCCCGCCTCCCCACGGCCCCGCGGTAGGCGCGCGGCAGGCGTTCTTGGCTCGTGTCTTGAAATAGGCCGGTCATGTTGGACAAGAAGACGATGGCGGTATCCTCGCGGTTAGATCCGCAGGCGAAGACCTTTCTCGATCAACGGACAGCACTGGGCGTCCGTCCTGTCAACGAACTCACAGTCGAGGCCGCCCGCGAACAGGCTGTGCGGGTCGCGCGCGCCATGAGTGGTCCTGCCGAACCCGTCGCGCGGGTCGACGAACGTTTGCTTCCGGGGCCCTATGGCGATATCCCCGTCCGCATCTACCTCCCCGCACGCGCCGAGTCTGTGCCGATGCTCGTGTACTTCCACGGCGGCGGGTGGGTCGTGGGCAACCTCGAGACGGTGGATGCCTTCTGCCGGTCGATGACGAATCTCGCGCGCTGCACCGTTGTCTCGGTCAACTACCGCCACGCCCCGGAGCACAAGTTTCCGCTCCCCGTCGAGGACGCGTATGCGGCGACGCAGTGGGTCGCAACCCATGCGGGGACGCTGGGCGGCAACCCGGCCCGGCTGGCGGTGGGGGGCACCAGCGCCGGTGGGGCCCAGGCCGCCGTGGTGGCGCAGATCGCACGCGATCGCCGTGGGCCGCAGGTCGCCTGCCAACTCCTCATCGTGCCGGTCACTGACCACAACTTCGAGACGACGTCGTACCGCGAAAATGCGGACGGGTACGGTCTGACGGCAGACGCGATGCGCTGGTATTGGTCGCACTACCTGCACACTGCGGCCGATGGCGCGCAACCCTATGCCTCGCCCATCCGGGCCGCAAGCCTGCGCGGCCTGCCCCCGGCTGTCGTCGTCACGGCCGAATTCGATCCGCTCCGCGACGAGGGTGAAGCCTACGCGGCCCGCCTCCGGGCGGATGGCGTCCCGGTCGTCTCTAAACGCTACAACGGGATGGTTCACCAGTTCCTTGGCTCGGACTCGAATGCCGAGATTGCCAGGATGCTCCGTCAGGCTCTCGCAGACTAAGCCCTCGATCCCAACCGGTCGGATCAGATGTCGGAGCTGCTGGAGCCAAAGAGGGCGTGACGGCTTTCGTGGACAAGTTCCTAACCAACACGCTTCAAGAGAACGGATCGGTCAGAAGGATCGCGACGTCAGAGCGGGTGGAGCAGGCAAATGGATTCGCGTTATGAAACCGGAATGAAGATTCGCACAGAGGTGTTGGGGGCAGAGCACGTCGCCCGGACGAAAGCGCAGCAGACCGATCTGGACGCGGACTTCCAACGCTTCATTACGGAGACGGCGTGGGGTACCGTGTGGGCGAGGCCGAACCTCGATCGCCGCACCCGGAGCCTCATCACGATCGGCATCCTGGCGGCGTTGGGACGTGACGAACTCGCGCTGCACCTCCGCGCCAGCCGCAACACCGGGGTCGACCCGAAGGAGATCATCGACGTCCTATTCCACGTCGCCATCTACGCCGGCATCCCCGCCGCGAATACTGCATTCGCGATGGCCAAAACCCACTTGGAGGCAAAGGGGAACCCGTAGTGGACGGCCCCGGGCGCGATCCCACGACCTTTCCGCCCTATTACCATGAGGCCTACCGCAGCACCGTGCGCCGCGCCCCCCGGCAGCCGCTTATCTCGGTCCCGCACACCCTGTCGGAGATCACCGGCCCAGGGCCGGCCCTCAGTGCAATGGGCGCACAGGACAGCGATCTGACCACGAACATGGGCACAGGCGGCGAGGCGATCGGAGAACGGATCATCGTTACTGGACGAGTGCTGGACGATCACGCGATGCCGGAGTCGGGAGCACTCATCGAGATCTGGCAGGCGAATGCCGCCGGACGGTACCGGCACCGCGTCGATGATCACCGTGCGCCGCTGGATCCGCACTTCCTCGGCTACGGCCGGTGCACCACAAACAATGACGGAGTCTACCGATTCATCACCATCCGCCCCGGCGCCTATCCCTGGCAAAACCATCCCAACGCGTGGCGCCCAGCCCACATCCACTTCTCCGTGTTCGGGCCCTCCTGGGTCTCGCGGCTGATCACCCAGATGTACTTCCCCGGCGATCCGCTGCTGCCGCTTGACCCGATCTTCAACTCGGTGCCCACGGACGCGGCCCGGGCCCGTCTCATCGCCACGTATGCACACGACGTGACGCAAGAGGGATACGCGCTGGGGTTTCGGTTTGACGTGATCTTGCGTGGTCCCAATGCAACACCGTTCGAGCCCTTCGCGACCACGCACCACGCAAGGCGATGACCAGCCGTGATCTCACGCCGTCACAAACTGCAGGACCTTTCTTTCACAGCGGCTTATTGCGCGATCCCCTCAACACTCTCACGACAGGGCAGACGCAGGGTGAGCGCATCCGTCTCGAAGGGTACGTCTACGACGGGGACCGCACGGGAGTGTCTGACGCTTTGGTCGAAATCTGGCAGGCGAACGCCGCCGGACGGTACCGGCATCCCGCCGACCTCCGTCCGGTGCCCCTGGATCCGGCGTTTGTGGGTTTTGGCCGCGCCGGGACGGACGAGCACGGTTTCTACGCATTCGAGACCATCAAACCAGGACCGGTGCCGTTCGACACCCACACGACCCAGGCTCCCCACATCGGCGTGTGCGTGAGTGCCCGCGGGTTGCTGGACCATCTTCGCACCCGCGTGTACTTCGACGACGAGCGCGCCAACAGCGACGACCCGGTGTTGGGGCTAGTCCCCGAGCCGCGGCGGCCGACCCTGCTGGCCCGGCGCCGGACCGTCGAGGGCCAGACCGTGTACCGATTTGACATCATCCTCCAGGGGGACCAGGAAACCGTCTTCTTCGAACTCTAAGCGGCATGCCGCGCATTCTGTCACTGCAGGACGCGATCGCGGATTCCGTGCACGACGGTGACACCGTCGCCATGGAGGGGTTCACTCACTTGATCCCCTTCGCCGCCGGGCACGAGGTGATCCGGCAGCGGCGGCGCGACCTTACTTTGATCCGGATGACCCCGGACCTCATCTACGACCAGCTCATCGGGATGGGGTGCGCGCGCAAGCTGGTGTTCTCCTGGGGCGGGAACCCTGGCGTGGGCTCGCTGCACCGGCTGCGGGATGCCGTCGAGCACGGCTGGCCGCAGCCCCTCGAGCTCATCGAGCACAGCCACGCGGGCATGGCCCACGCTTACGCGGCCGGCGCGGCGGGGTTACCGCTCGCGATTCTGCGCGGGTATGCGGGCACCGATCTCCCCCGGGTCAACCCCCAGATCCGGTTCATTGACGACCCGTTCAGCGGCGAGAGGCTGGCGGCGATTCCGCCGCTGCGGCCCGACGTCACAATCATCCACGCGCAGCGCGCTGACCGCACCGGCAACGTCTTGCTGGAGGGGATCATCGGGGTCCAGAAGGAGGCCGTCTTAGCCGCGAAGCGCGCCATCGTAACGGTGGAAGAAATCGCCGACGACCTCCGCCGCCCCAGCCCCAATTCCGTCGTCCTTCCCGCCTGGACGGTCCACGCGATCGTGGCCGCCCCCGGGGGGGCCCGTCCGTCCTACGCCCACGGCTACTACCGACGGGATAACGCCTTTTATACGCAGTGGGACGCGATCTCCCGAGAGCGCGAGACGTTCTTGACGTGGATGCGGGATAACGTCCTGCGGATACCATCGTCTCCCCCGCCGCGGGCGAGGGGATGAGCGACATGGGGCAGCCCGAGCCCGGGACGCACACGGCGTCGGAAATGATGATGGTCGCCGCCGCGCGCGCGTTGAAGGACGACGATGTGTGCTTGGTGGGCATCGGGGCGCCCTCGGCCGCCTGCAACCTGGCGCGGCTGACCCACGCGCCGCACCTCACCCTCATCTATGAGTCGGGCACGATCGGCTCGAAACCGCAGGTCTTACCCCTCTCGATTGGCGATCCCGAATTGTGCGAGACGGCGTTGACCACCGTGTCGGTGCCGGAGATGTTCGCCTATTGGTTGCAGGGGGGGCGCATCACCGTCGGATTCCTGGCCGCGGCGCAGATTGATCGGTTTTGCAACATCAACACGACGGTCATCGGCGACTACGCCGCGCCGAAAACCCGCCTGCCCGGAGGCGGGGGCGCGCCGGAAATTGCCAGCTGCTGCCAGCAGGTCTTCGTGATCGTCGCGCACTCGCCTCGGGCATTTGTGCCGACGGTCGACTTCGTGACCTCCTTTGGCTTTGGCACCGGCGCCGATCACCGCCGCCGCCTGGGGCTTCTGACCACCGGCCCGAGTCTGGTGGTCACGGATCTGTGCCTGCTGCGTCCTCATCCGCACACCAAAGAGCTCCAGGTCACCGCGATGCATCCTGGCGTGATGCGCGAGGAGATCACCACACGCACGGGATGGCCGGTGCAGTTCGCCGAGAATCTCTCTCAAACACCGTCGCCCACCGACGAGGAGTTGGGAGTGCTGCGGGATCTCCTGCGCCGGTCGGGTCTGACCAGGGCGGGTGCGCCGTGACGGAACGGGGGGCGGGCCTGTTTCCGACGAGCGAGATGTCGGCGATTTTCTCAGCCCTCTCGTTCGTGCAGCGGATGCTCGATGTCGAAGCGGCCCTCGCCCACGCCGAAGCGCGCACCGGAGTGATTCCGCAGGCCTCGGCGGATGCCATCGCGGCGGCGTGCCGGGCGGACCGGTTCGACACCGCCGCCCTGTTCAGCGAAACAGCCACGGCCGGCACGCCGGTCATCCCGCTGATCAGGATGCTCACAGAACTGGTTCCCGCTGCCGCGCGATCCCATGTACACTGGGGGGCCACTTCCCAAGACATCATGGACACGGCGCTGGTGTTGCAGATGCGCGACGGTCTGGACCTGGTGACCAGCGGGCTAGGCGGGATAGCGGCGCGGTGTGCGGCGTTAGCCGACCGCTACCGCCACACGCCGATGGCGGGCCGCACGCTCACGCAGCACGCTGTCCCGATCACCTTTGGCCTGAAGGCGGCCCGCTGGCTTGCCCAGACGACGCGCTTGATTCGCCAACTGCGAGGGCTGAAGGGGGAGGCGCTCGTCGTGCAATTGGGTGGCGCGGCTGGCACGCTCGCCGCTCTAGGAGATCGTGGCGTGCGTGTCATGGAAGCGCTGGCCGAAGAACTCCACCTCGCCGCCCCGGCCCTGCCCTGGCACACCGAACGCGACCGGATCGCCGATGTGGTGAGTACGTTAGGCATTGTCGCGAGCGCAATGGGGAAAGTGGGAACGGATTTGGCGCTGCTGGCTCAGACGGAAGTCGGCGAAGCCACCGTAGCCTCGACCGGGGGCGGCTCGTCGACGATGCCGCACAAGCACAATCCGGTGGAAGCGGCCGCGGCGATCGCGTCCGCGCGGCTGGCGATCGGATTTGTCCCGATCGTGCTGTCTGCCGGAATCCAAGAGCACGAGCGTGCCGTCGGCGGCTGGCAGACCGAGGCCCAGGCAATGACCGACGTATTCTCGTTTACGGGAGCGGCCGTGGAGTGGGTGTCCCGCGCTCTTGGGGGGCTCCAGGTCGACGCGGACCGGATGCGGAGAAATCTCGACCTCACGGGTGGACTCATCATGGCCGAACCGCTGACGATGGCCCTCGCGCCCACGCTGGGCCGGACGGAAGCGTACCGCATCGTTCAGCGACTGTCCGACCAGAGCACGCAGACGAAGATTCCCTTACGGGAGCTCGCCGCCTCAAACGAACAGGTGCAAAGCGTACTCAGGCCCGACGCAATTGCCAGAGTCTTTGACGTGTCTTCGTATGCGGGAAGTACCAATGCGTTGATCGACCGTGCGCTAGCCGAATACCGCACTCTCGGTCCAGAGTGAAGCCAACAAACCCCGAGGGACAGCCGCTTGCGGCGCCGTGGGGGCGAGCGAGGCGGTGCTCCGCGCCTCGAGAGGAATGCGCGTCACCTGGATATCGTTCCATCAACCAATGGAAGGGAATACATGAACGTACTCGCGTGGATCTTGCAGGTTCTTCTGGCCGTGGAGTTCCTCTTCCACGGGTGGCTGTTCATTAGCCCGCCGGCCATGATGGTGGATGCGATCGCCATGTCCGGATTAAGCGCATGGTTCCGGCAGTTCATCGGGGTTGCAGAAGTCGTGGCAGCGATCGGCCTGGTGGTTCCTGGCCTCACAAGCACCCTCCCCTGGGCGACTCCGCTTTCCGCGCTGGGTCTGACGATTGTGATGGCCAGCGCTACGATCTTCCACATCGTCCGCAACGAGATTCCGAATGCGATTTCCGCTTTGAATCTGCTCTTGCTGGTCGTCGTCACGGGGTACGTGCGATGGAAAGTCGTCCCCTTACGAGGCCGCTCTGCCCGATGAACTATGGAGGCGTGACCCGTGGGTGACTACGGCAGGCCGATCGAATTTGGGATCAGCGTCGTTCCCACCGCCGCCGACCTCCCGCAGACACGGAGCACCGTGACCCTGGCCGATGCGCAGGGGCTTGACCTGGTGGGGATCCAGGACCACCCGTACCAGTGGCGCTTCCTCGATACGTGGGCGTTGATGGCCGACCTGCTCGCGCGCACCACACGCATCCGGATCTTCCCCGATGTCGCCAACCTGCCGATGCGTGTGCCGGCCATGATCGCGAAGGAAGCGGCGTCATTGGATGTCCTCTCCGGGGGCCGCTTTGAACTCGGGATCGGCTCCGGCGCTTTTTGGCAGGCGATCGAGGCCATGGGAGGCCCATTCCGGACTCCACCGGACGCAGTCGCGGCGTTAGAAGAAGCCATCAGGATCATTCGATTGTTCTGGAGTGGGGAGCGCACGATTACCTTCGATGGGCGGTTCTACTCGGTCCACGGTCTGCATCCCGGACCAGCCCCCGCACACCGCATTGGGCTGTGGATCGGCGGTTATAAACCGCGGATGCTCCGCCTGATCGGCCGACTGGCGGACGGGTGGATCCCTCCCCTGCTGTCCTACGCCCCGCCCGAGGGAATGCCTGCCATGCAGCGCCGCATCGATGAGGCCGCGCAGGCGGAAGGACGCGACCCCCGCGATATCCGGCGGATCTATAATCTCCCGGGCGAAATCGTCGATGGACCGACGCGGGGCCTCCTGCAAGGGCCGGTCGCGCATTGGGTTGAGACCTTGACACAGTTCGCCCTCGATGCCGGGTTTGACACGTTCGTGTTCTGGCCCAATACGGATCCCGTACACCAGACAGAACGCTTTGCGCAAGAAATCGTCCCCGAGGTGCGCACAGCCGTCGAACGCGCTCGCACATCCAGCGCGAAGGTGGGATGACGATGGAGGCGGTTGTGAAGACCTCGCTTGTCCTCGTCACAGACCAGGTCCTCCTCATCGCTCGTCCGATCACGGGGTGGTCGGTCGAGCAGCACCTGCAAGGAAAATCCCCCGACTGCGTTGCGGTCGACCCCTCTGACCCTACGCGCCTCTACTGCGGCACGTGGGGCGAAGGGCTGTGGATGAGTCACGACGGCGGTCAGACGTGGGACCAGACGGGGTCGGGAATTTCGTATTCTGAGATCTCGTCGGTTGCCGTCGGCCCACGCGAACACGGCCGGCGGGTCGGCGTCGTGTATGTCGGCACGGAACCCAGCACCGTCTTCCGGTCCGACGATGGTGGATCGACATGGCGGGAACTGTCTGGGCTGCGCATGCTCCCCTCATCCCGGACCTGGAGTTTTCCCCCGCGCCCCGACACCCACCACGTGCGGTGGATTGAGCCGAATCGCACTCGCCCCGGTGAGGTTTTCGTCGCAATCGAAGCTGGCGCGCTGGTCCGGACGCGGGACGGCGGTCAGACGTGGCTCGACCGCGCGCCTGGTGGCCCCATCGATACGCACACGGCAGCCACGCACCTATTGGCACCAGATCGCGTTTATTCGGCGGCGGGGGATGGATACTTCGAGAGCACGGATGCAGGAGACACCTGGGCGCGTCGCGTCGATGGCCTGCAGCATCGGTACCTCGTCGGGATCGCAGTCGATCCCGCGGATCCGAACACCGTGGTCGTCTCCGCCGCGCAAGGTCCCTGGGCAGCCTACCGTCCGCCGAACGCAGCAGCCTACGTCTACCGTAAGATAGCGCGCGAGGCCTTTGATCTCGCGATGGAAGGGTTACCGGATGGGCGGGGCACGACGGCGAGTCGTTTCGCGACCCATCCCGATGAACAGGCAGTCATCTATGCCGCCAACAATCAGGGAACGTATCGGTCAGAAGACACAGGGCGGACGTGGGCGGCGCTAGACATCCCGTGGCCGTCACGGGCGCTGGCGCAGGGTGTAGAAGGGCTGGCCTGCCTTCCAAGTTAGCGGCTCGTTGTTTTATTTCGCCTTACGATCCCAGGTCCACACGGGATTCTTCCAGCCTTCCACTCCGTACTCGGCCATACACTGTCCGACGAATTCATGCAGCACATCTAACAGGCCGCGGCGCTTAGCGAGCGTCAGCAGATCCACCCGCATCTGCTCGTGATTGCCTGAGTAGTTACGCTCGTACAACTCATGGCGTCCCCCGAACTCCGTGCCGATCGCGTCCCAGATCAGCTTGAACAGTTTGATGCGCTCCTCTGCGGAGGCATCGGACCCCCGATAGAAGCGGTCCAGTAGCGGCCGGAGTTCATCGTCTTGGAGATCTTTGTAGCTGGACGGCACGACGATCGGGGCTCCCCCTAAGGACAGCTCAAAGATCTCCTTCACGCGGGGCCACGCCAGGGTGGCGAACAGCCGGCCCGCTGCGGCGTATTCCGTTTTCGGCAGAACACTCCCCCCCGGGCCCGGCTGCGGGTCTAGGGCCATCGCCGTCGACAGGGCCCAGATCAAGTGGCGCCACCCCAGGACCTCGCCGAGGCTGGCCTGCACTCCCCGATACACCTCGGTCCCGGTCGCCGCCAACCCCTTGGCGAGCAACCCGCACATGAAATCGAGTTTGACCGCCAGGCGTGTGAGCGATTGGAAGTTGTACCGGTTCAAGAATCCGGATGCCGCGTAGAACCCGGTCGCCTTTTCGATGTCGCGGTAGACGAGCACGTTTTCCCAGGGGATAAACGCGTTGTCGAACACCAGCACGGCGTCGTTCTCATCAAATCGACTGCTCAGCGGGTAGTCAAAGGGACTGTGCGCGCTCGCCTCATAAGACGTCCGGCAGATGAGCTTCTGGCCGCGGGTCGTGAGCGGGGCAATGAACACGAGCGCGTAGTCTTCTGCTTTTCCCGCTTCCAACTGCGTCGCGCTGTTTTGCGCCACGAACGTGGCGTGCGTCAGTGCCGAACCCGTCGCCAGCATCTTCGCCCCGCTGACGATGATGCCCCCGTCTGTCTCGCGCACCACGTGGACATAGACATCGGCCACCTCGTGGACGGGCTTGTTGCGGTCGACGGGCGGGTTGACGATGACGTGGTTGAGGAAAAGGATCTTCGTCGCGTACTCCCGGTACCAGGTGGCGGCGCTTTTGGTGAAGGGGGCGTAGAAATCCGGGGCGGCCCCCAGTGTCGCCATGAATGACGCTTTGTAGTCCGGGGTGCGCCCCATGAACCCATACGAAAACCGCGCCCAGGTCACGATAGCCTCGCGGGCCTCGAGCAATTCTTGGGCAGAGTAGCTGGGCTTGAAGAACTTGTGAGTGAGGATACCTTGGCGGTCTGTCGCAAGCAGGGCGTCCTTGTGCTTCGGGTCGTGCAGCGCGTCATACAGACGCGCGATCGAGCGTGCGGAGTTGCGGAACGCCGGGTGGGTGACGACGTTTTTGACGCGCTCTCCGTAGATGTAGATTTCCCGGCCGTCTTCTAGGCTGTCGAGATACTGCTGGCCGGTCATCGGTCCGGTGATCAGATCCAGCATCGCCCATCTCCTCCGCGGGATGCACCCATCGCTAGAGCATCCTGTTCTCGCTCCGTGATGCAACGCCCTGTCCGGCCCACATCCCTGACCTCAAAGCGTATGGGGACGGCAGAGAACAGGCCTCTGGGATGAGACGGCGAACGAGGGTTACGCATGGACCAGACGCACGTGACAGGAATCATTCTCGCGGGTGGCCGGAGTAGCCGGATGGGACGCGACAAGGCCGCGCTGCCGTTCGGCGACCTCCCCCTCCTGTCGTGGATCGTCAAGAGGGTCGCCACAGTCTGCGATCCGATGATCGTCGTAGCGAAAACTGCAGATGCATACCGCGACTCCGGCGCAACCGTCATTACGGACCGATGGCCCGGCGAGGGGCCGCTCGTCGGCCTGCACGCCGGACTGATGGCCACCCAGACCGAATACGCGGCGGCCGTCGCGTGCGATCTCCCGTTCGTCGACCCTGCGCTGCTCGCCGGGTTGATCACCCTTTCCCCCGGGTGGAGCGCCGTCGTTCCGGACGCACTGGGCAATGTCCATCCCCTCTGTGCCATCTACCACCGCAGCGTCGGCCAACACGCGGAGGACATCCTCACGCGCGGGGGAGGATCGTTGCGGCGCCTTCTCGCCGTCCCAGCACTTCGCGTCCGTTTCATCTCAGAAGACGAGCTGCGTGTGTGGGATCCACAGCTGCGCAGCTTCACGAACCTCAACACGCCCGAGGAATACACTCAGGCCACGGCGGTCTGGCGCGAACTAGCGGGCTCATGACTCCGGGGAGGGGATTCCCCAGCACACAACGTAGCGGGAGAATGATGAGCCCCCGGATGCCCACACCGGTCGAGGTCGGCAGTATCGTCGGCAAGACCTTCCGCATCACCTGGTCTGATGGACACCGTTCCACATGTTCGTGGAAAGCGCTCCGCCTGGCCTGCCCCTGTGCGCACTGCCGGGGAGAGTGGGCCGATGGCCGGACAGTGGACCCGTCCTCGATCCGCGAGGACGTCCACCCCATGCGCATCGAGCGCGTCGGCGCCTACGCCCTGCAACCCACGTGGTGGGATGGGCACAACACCGGTCTGTACACCTTTCACATGCTACGGTTTGAGCTCTGCGAGTGCGCGGAGTGTACGGCAGCGCGATCCGCGCGGGCCGCACGCTGACCCTGTGCTATGATGAAATTACATGCGCACTCCATTGAGGAGTCTCTGATGAGCCCTGAGCCTAAAGTCAGCCGCGAACAGGTCCTCGACGCGCTGCGTGGTGTCGAAGACCCGGAGTTGCACAAGAGTATTGTGGATCTGGACATGGTGAAGGACATCCAGATCACAGATGGACGCGTCAATGTCACGGCCCTCCTAACCATCAGCGCCTGCCCGTTGCGGGAGACGATCGTCACCAGCATCCGTGACCGGGTGCGCAGTCTCCCCGGTGTCGGCGAGGTGGACGTGACCCTCGGCGTCATGGACCCCCAGGAACGCCAGGCGCTGATTACTAAGCTGCGCGGGGGCGCCGCGAGCCCCACACGCCGTTCCTCCTTCCTCACCCCCGAGTCTCCGGTCAGAGTCATTACCATTGCCAGTGGCAAAGGCGGTGTCGGCAAGTCGACGGTCACGGTCAACCTCGCCATCGCGCTCACTCAGATGGGCCACAAAGTCGGGATCATCGACGCGGACGTCTACGGCTTCTCGATCCCCCGGATGCTTGGCATGCGGGGCCGCCCCACCATGATCGATCAGATGGTCGTCCCGCTCGAGAAGCACGGCATCCGGGTGATGTCGATCGGGTTCATGCTCCCGGACGAAACGGATGCGGTCGTCTGGCGCGGCCCGATGTTGCACAAAGCCCTGACCACGTTCATCAACGAGGTGCACTGGGGCGATGACATGGACTACTTGCTGCTGGACTTGCCGCCCGGCACAGGTGACGTGTCGATCACCATCGCTCAGACGCTCCCCCAGACCCACATGGTCATCGTCACGACGCCCCAGGCGGCTGCCGTGAGCGTAGCACAGCGCGCGGCGCGCATGGCCGATAAGGTGAATATTGAAGTCATGGGCATCATAGAGAACATGTCCTACTTTCAGGCCGCGCCCGATCAGCCGCCCATCTACATCTTCGGACGGGGGGGTGGACTGCGCCTAGCGGAAGTACAGGGAGTGCCGCTGCTGGGGGAAATTCCGCTTGACCAGGCCATCCGCGAGGGGGGCGATGAGGGTACTCCGATCGTCCTCTCCGCTCCCGATAGCCCGGTGGCGAAAGCCTTTCGTACGACAGCCGACAAGCTCATCCGGCGTCTGCCGGTCCCTGTGGCCTGAGGCTTGCTGCGGTTACATCCCGATCAGATTGAGTTCGAGCTTGTGATAGCCGCGCTCAACGGCGACAATGTCCAAGGGAATGGTGGCGATTTCGTCGACGACGGGGACGGCCTGCGTTTCTTTGGTCAGATCCACTTCCTTGATGTATGTGTGACACGTCTCGCACAGGTTGAGCCGCACGTGCGGGAACTGATCCGTTGAGTGGTAGAGAAGGCGGTCAAACTCTTCCTCCCCGCAGCTCACACAACGCACCCGCTTAAATCGCCACTCCGTCGCGCATAGGGAGCACAGTAAGGTCCGCGACGCGCCGTGCGATTCGGGGCGCAGGACTGACACCTGGGCCTTCGCCCCGCACATCGGGCACACTCCGATCCCCTCGGCGACTTTCCAGTCTATCCCCGCCTCATTCCCGTCCCCGCGCACCCTGTTCGCGAGTCCGGCCGCGTACGGCTGGAGAAAGGCCTTGGGAAAGAAATCAATCGCCCCCGCCTCGTCGGGAGAATCCGGCTGACCGGTATCCTGGAACCAATAGGCATCCAGCAGCGCCTCCCAGCGCTCGGCCGGCACAGACCGCAGAGCCCCCGCCGCCTCCGCGAGCGCGCTCGGGGCGATCTTCTGGACCAGGTCGAGAAATTCTGGAAATTTGGACAGCAATAGATCGTGATGCTGCTCACCGAACAGCTCGCGCAAGGGGAAGGGGCCGTCCTTTTCGACCGGGACGTGCTCTGGCTGGACAGGCAGGCCTTCGAACATCGTCTCCTGGAAGGAGATCAACTGCCGGAAAAAGCCCAGCGCGTCCTGCGCGAAGGGATACCGCGTCGCGAGATTCTCCGCGCGGCCACGCTGCTGATCCCATGAAAACCCGAGAATCGTGTTTATAGCCACCGATCGGGTGTTACCGAGGGAAAACGAGGCGAACGTGGTGATGCGTCCGCGATGTGCCAATCCACCCGCCTTAGTGACGCGCCTGCGGAGTCGCCGACCGAAGCGCCTTCAGCCACCGCGCATGGTGGGCCTCCGCCCACCGCGCGGACACCGTCCCCTGGGTCATCGCCTTCACACTGCCGGGCGTGACGAACACGCCCATGTAGATGTGCACGATAAGGGCGCCGATAGCGACAATAGCGGAGAGATCATGGACGATAAAACCGGCCTGCCGCAGGCCTACGTCGAAGGACCGCGGGAACCACAGGGTCACCCCGGAGAGCAGGAGGAGCACCGCCGAGGCGGACTGGACCCAGAATAACGCCTTCTGCCCAAAGTTGAAGCGCCCGGCATCGGCGACTACTTTCTCATCTCCGGTGACAAACTCCCGGAAGTGCCCGATCCACCGGCGATCGTCCGCGTCCACCTTCATGTCCTTAAACCATCGGACCAACAACACCGCCAAGGCGGCGAGGAAGACCAGGGCGATGATGGGATGCCAGTAACGGATGACAGGACCACCGCCGAAGACGTCGGCCAGCCAGAAGAACGGCGGGGAAAACAGCGCCAGCCCAGTGAGCATCACGTAAACAAAGGTGCCGGCGATCGTCCAGTGGACGACCCGGTCGATCATGGGGTACCGCACAATCAGATTGCGTCCGTCGGCGCGCTGGGCCATGGGTCCCCTCGTCAGAGATCTCGCCGTCGTTCTAATCCGCCCTCAGTGCTTCACGTCGTCGTGCCGCGATTCGTCGACCTCTCGCGGTCCATATCGCAGGTAGTGCAGCACTACCCCGACGATGCCGCCGGCGAACACGAGATTGCCCAACCATTTGAGCGGTCCCTTCCAGAGGTTCACGAACGTCACTTTGGGGTTGGTGGGCAGGCCGTACAGACTCGTTTCGTCGCCGTGCGGCAACACGTAGATGACATGGGTGCCGCCCACGCCAGAGGGGTTGTAGACGGCCGCGTGATCCAGGCCGTCCGCGGTCAACTGGGCGACTCGTCCCTGGGCCTGGGCGAGCATCTTCTCCCGCGTCCCGAAGGAGATGGCATTGGTCGGGCAGGACTTCACGCACGCCGGCTCCAGTCCCGCACTGACGCGGTCCGAACACAGCGTGCACTTGTAGACCTTGCCGGTGGTCGGGCTGATCCGGGGGACGTCGAACGGGCAGCCTGTCACACAGAACTGGCAGCCGATACAGTTCTCCTGCACGAAGTCCACGATCCCATTGGAGTACTGCACGATCGCTCCGGGCGCTGGACAGGCCTTCAAACATCCCGGGTCCTCGCAGTGCATGCACTGGTACTTGGTCAGCGTCCACAGCAACCGCCCGTCCCGCTCGGTTTCGTTGAACTTGATGAGCTGCCAGAAGTTGTACTCCAGGTCGGGCAGTGTCTGGTACGTTTGGGGGGGCGACTCCCGGATTTCGTCGACTTTCAAATCGTTCCACTCCTGGCAGGCCACCTCGCAGGCCTTGCATCCGATGCACACCGAGACGTCGATCATCTTGGTGAGCTCGGGGACGTCCTTAATGCCTGTCGCCGTGTGAGGGGAGGCGGACACCGCCTTGACCTGCAGGGCCGAAGCGCTCGTCACGGGGCTCATCGGGTCACACCTTTTCGAGCTTCACGAGGAAGCCTTTGTACTCAGGGCAAAACGAGTTCGGGTCCACGACCGGGGGCGTCGTGATATTCGCGAGGCTGCCGCCTTGCTTGCCCAATCCAATGAACCCCCAGTGGATCGGCATGCCGATCTGGTAGACCTTCTTGCCCGCGACGGTCATGGGCTTGATCCGCTTGGTCAGCAGGGCTTTGCCCTCGATGTGACCCCGGGCCGAGGTGACCCGCACCCGCTCGCCGTCTTTGATCCCCATCTCCTGTCCCAGTTCGACGGGAATCTCGACGAAGAACTCCGGCATCATCTCGATCGCCCGAGGGTGATTCTTGGTCCAGTAGTGGAAGTGCTCGGTGAGCCGATAGGTGGTGCCGACGATGGGGAAGTCTTTCGCGGTGCCGAGGACATCCCATTGGGTAGTCTTAAAGATGTTGGCTGCGGGATTGTGGCTCTGCCCCCCGGGGTGCATCGGATTGTCGACGGGGGACTCCACAGGCTCGTAGAACTCCGGGAAGGGTCCTTCTTTGAAGATGTCGCCGGGGGCAAACAGCCGGGCGACTCCCTCGGGGAGTACGATGAACGCACCGGCACCCTTCTCCGGGTCGGATGTTCCGGGATAATCCGGCACGTCGCCCACCCAGGCCTTGCCGTTCCAGACGATCGCCGGGCGGGAGGGATCCCACGGCTTCCCCTGCGCATCCGCTGACGCGCGGTTGTACATGATCCGCCGGTTCGCAGGCCAGCTCCACGTCCAGGAGGAGAACCGCCCCAATCCGGTCGGGTCCTCCGTGCTGCGACGCATCATCATGTTCCCGCTGTCGGTATAGGAACCGCAGTATAGCCAGTTGCCGCTGGAGGTGGTGCCGTCGTCTTTCAGCGCGCTGAACGACGCCAGCTGTTGGCCGGTAGTCAGGTCCTTACCATTGACCTCCCGTGCGACTTCGTCCTCGGCGGGAGACACCGGGTTAGTGTAGGACCAGTCCAGACCGAGGACAGGGTCGGGGAAGGTCCCGCCCTCGGTCTTGTAGAGCTCCCGAACCTTCGTGAAGATCCGCCCGATAATCTCCTGGTCCGGCTTCGCCTGGCCGGGGGCATCGAGGGCCTTATATTTCCACTGCGCCCAGCGCGAGGAGTTGGTGAACGACCCGGACTTCTCGGCGAAGTTGGCCGCCGGTAAGAGGAAGACTTCGGTTTTGACGTCTTCGGGTTTCTTGCCCGCCAGGGCTAAAATCTCCGACTTCCAGAACGATGTCGTCTCTGTCTCGAAGTTCTCGGCGACCACGAGCCACTTCAGCTGCGACAGCGCAAACACCATCTTCCGGGAGTTTGGTCCATTGCAGACCGGGTTCATCCCGAAGTCGACTAGGCCTTCGACTTGGCCTTGGGCCATATGGTCGTAGATATAAGCCCAGCTCCAGTTCTCCAGCTTGCCCGACTTCGGATCTTCGGGCAGGCGGGGATGGAGCGTGTAGCCGAACTGGTTGGCTTTGGTGGCGGCCGCGCCGTAGAAGGCCTTGAGCTGGCTCGTGAACAGCTTGGGCGTGTTAGACCAGAAGTTCACCGAGTTGGGACGCAGCGGCTTGGGCACCGCCACCTTCAAGTAGTCCTCCATGCTCACGTGCCCGGCCTTCGGGATCGGCATGTAGCCTGGGACGTTGTGATAGCCCATGCCCATGTCGGTCCCGCCCTGGATGTTCGCGTGGCCGCG
Organism: Armatimonadetes bacterium 13_1_40CM_64_14; assembly: GCA_001917855.1. Taxonomy (GTDB): domain Bacteria; phylum Sysuimicrobiota; class Sysuimicrobiia; order Sysuimicrobiales; family Kaftiobacteriaceae; genus 13-1-40CM-64-14. The sequence continues at coordinate 40,939 of MNEU01000085.1, forward strand.
GAGCGCGTTCACCCCACCGCCCGGCATGCCCACATTCCCTAAGAGCAGCTGGAGCATCGCGGCGGTCTTGATCAGCTGGACCGAGAAACTATGGTGGGTCCAGCCGAGAGCGTACATGATCGTCCCGGCGCGGTTTGCGGGGTAGGTCGAGGTGATGATCTCCGCCGCCTTCGTGAACGCCTCGGCGTCGCAGCCGCAAACCTCAGACACTTTCTGGGGCGTGTAGCGGGCGTAGAACGCCTTCATGAGCTGGAAGACCGAACGGGGATGCTGCAGCGTTGGGTCGACCTGAGCGTTCCCTTGCGCGTCCACCTCGTACTGCCAGGTGGAGGTATCGTACTGCTTCTTATCCTTGTCCCACCCGGAGAAGAGTCCGGTCTTCTCGTCGAAGCTGTAGCCCTCTTTCACGATGAACGGCGCGTTGGTGTGCAGCTTGACGTAGTCGACTTGGACGTGGCCGGTCTGCAAAGCGTAGTTGATCAGCCCACCGAGGAAGGCAATGTCGGTGCCGGCACGGATCTGGACGAAGTGGTCGGCGACCGCGGCGGTTCGCTGGAAGCGCGGATCCACGGCCACCAGCTTGGCCCCCCGCCGGCGCTTGGCTTCCATGACAAACCGGAACCCGACGGGGTGGTTCTCGGCCGGATTGCCCCCCATCGCCAAGATGACATCCGCGTTGGCGATATCGGTCCAGCCATTGGTCATCGCCCCGCGTCCGAATGTGGCGGCCAAACTGGCCACCGTGGGGCCGTGTCATATTCGAGCTTGCTGCTCCACCGGGATGACGCCGAGACCCGCCCGGAAGGCCTTCTGGATCAGATAGTTATTCTCGTTGGAGTCGGTGCAGCCCCCGACCACGGCCATGGCGGTCAGGGCGTTGATCGACCGCCCTTTGTAATCTTGCGTGATGAGGCGCTTGTCGCGTGTCTCTTTAATTAAGTGGGCAATGCGGTCAATGGCCCAATCCCAGGACTTTTCTTCGAAGTGGTCCGCCCCCGGGGCGCGATAGAGCATCTTGGTCATGCGCCGCTCGTTGACGATGTCGTCCCGCAGCGTCGCGCCCTTGGAACACAGCGTGCCGCGGTTGATCGGGCTGTCCGGATCCCCTTCGACGTGCACCACGGTGGTGCCCGTGACGTTGCGCGAGCGGTCGCCCAGGGTGTGGATGATGACGCTGCAGCCTACCGCGCAATACGGACACACGCTCCGGGTCTCGGTGGTGCGCTCGATTTTGAGAGTGCGGGCTTGAGCTGCGGCAGGCTGGACGTCGAAGCCGAAGACACTTACCGCCGCGCCGACCACCCCTCCGGCCACCCCCGTGGTGAGGAATGTGCGGCGCGTAATCGTCGGAACACTCATCGTGCTCCCCCTCCCTGGGCTTGGGAGTAAGTGGATGGTAGGTTTGCTGTCATTCTAGGCCTGGGCAGGTCGCTCCTGTCAAGACGCGACCGACGATGGCACAGGGTGCTAGAGCAGAGGAGTGTGCCGCCAAACCGGAGAAGTCCGAAACACTTCGGCATGTCTTCTCCCCCGAGCACATGGAGAACGAGCATGGCACCCCCTCTGAGTGACAGGGGCGACCACCGCCCCGCAGCCAAAACCCCGGCAGAGGTGTGGGTAGTAAAGGAAGGTCGGGGACAACCGCGATCGGACCAGCTCGCGACTGAAGAACCCCTCGAGATCCGCCTGCTCGCCGGACGTGCGAAACAAACCGTGGCCGTGACCATGCGCACCCCCGGCGCCGACTTCGAACTGGCGGCCGGCTTCCTCTTTGGCGAAGGCATCCTGCACGCGCGCGACGAGATCGCCCGGATCGCCTACTGCCTCGATGCGGAGGTCCCTTCCGATCAGCAGTACAACATCGTGAACGTCTCGCTGCGGGCAGACGCGCTGCCGGATCTCGCTACGCTCGAGCGGCATTTCTACACCACGAGCGCGTGCGGGGTGTGTGGCAAAGCAAGTCTAGACGCCCTGCGGGTGCGGGGCTGTCCCGCCGCCCCCCCCGGACCCGAAGTGAGCGCCGACCTGGTGACCTCCCTTCCCGATAAGCTCCGCCAAGCGCAAGGGATTTTCGAGACGACGGGCGGGCTCCACGGCGCGGCCCTCTTTGACGCGCACGGCGACCTCGTGGCGGTGCGGGAAGACGTTGGCCGACACAATGCGATGGACAAGCTCATCGGCTGGGCATTCCTCGACGGGCACCTTCCCCTCGCGAACCATATCGTGATGGTCAGCGGGCGCGCCAGCTTCGAGCTGCTGCAAAAGTGCCTGGTGGCCGGGATCCCCATCTTCTGTGCCGTGTCGGCGCCGAGCAGTCTGGCGGTGATGGTCGCGCGCGACTTCGGCCTCACGCTGGTGGGCTTCCTGCGCGGCGAGCGCTTTAACGTCTACACGGGGCACGAGCGGATTCGGCTCTCCGTCTTAACATCATCATCGAGCGCCTAGTCTTGAGGGTCGCCACGCGCCGCAGCCGACCCGTCTGCCCCTCTCCCCGCCGCCTTTGACACGACGATGGCCCAACAACTCGAAGAGGCGTTTGCCCATCTGATCGCGCACGCCCAGGCCCTCCCGGCCGAACGGGTTCCGGTGCGGGCAGCGTTGGGCCGCGTGGCCGCGGCCAATGTCACCGCTGCGCGCCAGCTCCCCGGCTTCAGACGGTCGGCGATGGATGGGTACGTGTGTCACGACGTGGATGTCTCCGAAGCCTCGCCGGGGCGGCCCGTGAGATTGCGCCTCAGCGGGGAGGTGCGCATCGGCGAGGCGCCGCAGGATGGCCCCGCCCGCGGCGAGGCGTGGTCCATCACGACTGGGGGGGCGATTCCCTCGCGCGGGACCCGAGTGGTGCCGCTCGAAGACGTCCGGCGGCAGGACGATGTCCTCGTCATCGACCGCCCTCTAGACGCAAAAAAACACATTGCCGAAGCGGATGAGGAGCTCCCTGTGGGGACCGTCATTGTGCAGATGGGAGACCTGATCGGTCCGTCCGCCGTGGGCACGATGGCGGGCGCAGCCATCCCTGATGTGCTCACCTACCGCCGACCCCGCGTGGCGCTCCTCTCGACGGGAGACGAACTGGTCGACGCGTTGGACAGCGCACCATCAACACCCGCCGGACGCATCGTCAATACGAATGCGTGGGTGCTGAAAGGTGAGATGGAGATGGCGGGCTGCCTCGTCGACTACCGTGGGATCGTACGCGACGATCGCCAGCAACTGGGCGCCGCTTTTCAGGAGGCTGCGGAGGGCGCCTGTAACGTTGTCGTGTCCACGGGCGGGGTGTCGGTCGGCCCCTATGACAAGGTTCCGCGGGCATGGCTGGACCTGGGCGCGAAGCGGATTGTCGGCCGGGTGGACCTCAAGCCGGGCGGTCCCTTCTTCGCGGGCGTCCTCGGATCCACTTGGGCGATTGGTTTGTCGGGCAGCCCCGCGGCCTTGCTCGCCGCCTACCATCTGCTGCTCCGCCCCCTCCTCTACCGGCTCGCTGGGCACCGCTCGTATCTCAGGCCCATCGTCTCGGTCCGGCTCGCCACGGGTCTGGAGCGAAAAGCGGACCGATTCCGCGTGTTGTGGACACGCGTCGAGGACAGCGGGAAAGGGCGGTTGGACGGACATGTCTTGACAGATCGGACGCTAGGGATCCTCGGCGGGATGGCCCGCGCGAACGGGTTGCTGCTCCTCCGCCCTGGGACCCCGCCACTACCTGCAGGATCACACGCACCCGTGCTGCTGCTCGACCGGCTGGAGGATCGGCAGGAGTTTCACGTCCCCCCGGCGCATCCCGCTCCGCTGATCGTCGGGGTGGTGGGAAGTTCAGGCGAGGGCAAGACCGCCGTGATCGCAGGCCTGCTCCGTCGCCTGCGGGAGGCGGGTGTCCGGGGCCTCGCTGTCAAGCATGCCTCTCACGGATTCGCCTTTGACCAAGTGGGGACAGACAGTGCCCGGATGTTCGAAGCAGGCGCGGGCGTCGTCCTGGTGGCCGGACCCAATGAAGCAGCGGTGCGCCTGCAGCTGGACGGCCGACCCCTCGAACGCGAGGGGGCCATTGAAATCGCGATCGCTACAGCGGAGCATCTGGACAGGGGTCCTCCTCAGGTTGTCCTCGTGGAAGGGTTCCGTCACCCCGGCCAATTGGTCGTACGCGTCGGCGCGGCAAAGCCTGAGGCGCAGCGCGACCCCGTCTGGATGGATCTTCCCTCGGTCTCGTCTGTTGCTCCACAGGAAATGGAGCGCGCGCTCGATCGACTGGCGGTCCTCCTCGTAGAGAAAATTGGCGTCCCGTAGCCTCAGCGCACGACGCCGGTCGCCGCGCATGCACACCGGATAATCTGCGCCCTCCAACCGGCAGGGCCAGGAAATCGAAGTGGGGAAAGTCCACCCATCGATGCATGAGGAACGGAAGGTCATCACGATCCTGGCCTCCGACCTGACCGGCTCCACTCATCTGGGGAACGGCTTGACCCAGAGGAAGTGAAGCTGATCATCGGGGAAGTGGTGGGCCGCTTCATCCGCATTGTCGAGGATTGGGGCGGCACCGTGAAAGATATCGCCGGAGACGGTCTCTTGGTGCTCTTTGGCGCCCCGGTCATCCATGAGGATGACGCCGAACGCGCGGTCCGCGCCGGGCTACAAATCGTCCAAGAGGCCCGGCGGGGGTAGCGGCGTGCGCCTGATCGACCTGACGATCCCGTGGGGGCCTGAGGTCGAGCCGGTCCCGGGACATCCGCATATCTACTACGTCCCGATCCACCACCACGAACTGCACGGGCTCTCCACCTCGTACGCCACGTTCAGCATCCACACCGGCACCCACATTGACGCCCCGTACCACTTCATCAAAGACGGGCTCACAATCGACCGTGTGCCGCTGGAGTGGCTGAACGGACCTGCGGTGCTCGTGGACTTACGATCCCAGGCACGGCCGGGCCAGCCGTTTACGGTTGACGCGGTCCAGGCAGCAGCCGGCGACGCGGACCTGCGCGATCGGCGCGTTGTCCTCTGGAGCGGGTGGGCGCAGGCGAAGTGGAACGATCGGGCATTCTACCGCGACAATCCCTACGTGTCGAACGAAGCGGCGCAGTGGCTCGTCAGAACCGGGGTGCGCGCGTTGGGTGTGGACTTCGCCGTGGACGGCGGGCCACCGAAGCCGCCAGGACAGCCCAAATACCCGGTGCACCTGATCACGCTGGGTGCCGACGTGTGCCTGATTGAAAATCTGATCAACTTGAACCAGATCGGC
>MNEU01000090.1 GCA_001917855.1 Armatimonadetes bacterium 13_1_40CM_64_14
TCACTCTTCAATCTCAGGATCGCCGGTAGCGGTGTAAGGGCAAATGGACGCAAAGGCGCAGTACCGACAGGCCCGATAGTAGTCCGGCGTGGCAAGGAATTGCGCACCGCGAATCCCCGTGGACACGCGTTCAATGATCGCCTTTGTCTTGGTCAGTAACTCCTCATCGGGGACCACGGTTCCCACCAAAACGCCCCGGGGATTGAGGTAGTGTAACTCCAAGCGTGCGGGCAGCGTCCCGTACACCTCGCGATAGGCCAGCCCATAGAGAGCCAACTGCAAGCTCTCCCGCGCCCGCCGGTCCGCATCGACCTGCTTGCGCACATCGGAGGTCTTGAAATCGATGAGCACGACTTCGTCCCCGTGCACATCAACACGGTCCCAGCGCCCTTTGACGCGCGTGAGCCCCGCCTGGAAGGAGAACGGAGCCTCAACAAATGTCGGCACTTGGCCGCTGGCCTCCTGGTGGGCATAAAACTGGGCCAAAACTTCGCGCCCCTCGGCCATCCGCTGGTCCTCGTGCTCGCGGCTGATGAATCCCTCGTTGACCCACGCGCGTTCGAAATGGGTCACCAAATCCTCCAACGTAACCAACTGCCGCCGGGCCTTGCGCCGGTGGTATTCGCGGATGGCTTCGTGAATCGCCGAGCCGTAGACGACGCGGTGGTCACGCAGAAGCGGCACGCGGAGAATGTGCGTGTACTTGTACTTCAGCGGACACAAGTCGTAGTCTTCGACTTGGCGGTACGACAGAATGATCGCCTGATCGGGGGGGACGATTCCGGCCAGGGGCTGCTGGCCGTCGACGGGGGGCGCGTGTCGGTGGATCGCCTCCACGGGAGTGGCGTGAAACGTCGCCGGATCGGCCTTGGGGAGATCGAGGGCCTCCAACACGAACCGACTCACCTTCCGCGACCGCACGCCGCCATAGTCGCGCGCACTCGTGAGGTAGAGCTCTCGTTGGGCACGCGTCATCGCGACGTAGAACAGCCGCCGTTCTTCTTGTAAATGGAAATCGCCGCCTGGAAGGATGTCTTTGACCAGGGGATCCGGCAGAGGGATCTGTTCACCGCGATTGCGCGTGGGGAACCGATCTGCCACGCAGCTCACCAAAAAGACGATCGGGAACTCCAAGCCCTTTGCTTTATGCACCGTGAGTAGGTTCACCGCGTCCTGATCCACGTCGGCTTCGGCCACGGCGGGATCGTCACCCGCGGCGATGAGGTCGTCCATGTGGGTGACAAATGCCGGGACGCGATCGTACGCGGCAATTTCCCCATACCGGGACACGAGATCAAAAAATTTAGCAAAGTTCGCGACTCGCACGCCGTCGCCGGGCAGCTCGCTGGTGGCCAGCCGGCGGATGTACCCCGTGCGGGTCACGAGGTACTCGTAGAGGACCCGCCCGGTGGGGTGGTCGCTCATGACCTTGCGCATCTCATCTAAATCATCCAGCAGCTTACCTATCGCGGCCCGACTCTCCGGGGTGACCTCCTCTGCTAGGTCGGGGTAACTGTCGAGGTGACGGAAAACGTGCTCGAGCGTCCGGTTCTTTCGATCGGCATGGCTCAGCGCTTTCGCCAGATCCGTAGCGGCGATGAGGTAGAGGGCTGACACGCCCAAGTAGTACAGGCTCAGATTGTCTTGCGGCCGCGCCAGCGCCCGCAAGAAGGCCAGTGCCAGTCGAATTTCCTCCCGGTTGTATAGCCCGCGGGAGCCCGAGAAGCGATACGGAATGCCGCGCATATTGAGCGCCCGCATGAACGGATCCGCATCCGCGTTGCTCCGGACAAGAATCGCGCAGTCCTTGTAGCGGCACCCGTCCTTCTCCACTTTCTGGGCAATGCGTTGGGCGACCCAGTCGGCCTCACTGCTCAGGGTATCGAGGTGCACGTGCTGGGGAGACGGGCCCTCGCGACGCACGGCGCGTAGCCGTTTATCCAGACCCGTCTTGGCCTCCAGGCGGTCGGGATTGTTGTGCTGAATCAAGCGGTAGGATGTATCGAGAATCGCATGTGTGGATCGGTAGTTGTCCGTCAACACCACCCGCGTGGCGTGCGGATAGACCTCGAGGAAGTTGAGAATGTTACTGATGGCTGCGCCGCGGAATTTGTAGATCGACTGGTCATCGTCCCCGACGACGGTGATGCGCTGAGGTCCATCCTCTCCGACCAGCAAGCGCACCAGCTGGAACTGCGCGTAGTTCGTATCCTGGAACTCGTCGACCAGGACGTGCGTGAATCGCTCCCGGTAGGCCCGCAGCACGATCGGGTGGTCCCGCAGAAGACGCAGAGTCAACGTGATCAAGTCGCCGAAGTCCACCAGCCCTTCTTTGGCCAGCAGCTCCTGGTAACGGGCGTACGTCAGCACCACTTCTTGCTGGCGACGGGCAAACTCTGCCAATTCGCGGTCCTCGGGATGCGCTTGAGCTTCCGTGATCACGCGATCGGCATACGTGCGGTATTCGGCGGGGCTGGCATCTTCGTCTTTGGCCCGGGAAATGAGGGCGAGCATCGCCTCGATGTACCGAGTCGGATCGCCCAGGGGCCGGTAGGTATCCAGCGGAAATTCGAACAAATGCTCCCGAACAAAGATGACCTGTTCGGCCTTGCTGAGCACGCGAAAGTCCGGACGCAGTCCCAGCTCGAGCGCGTGGTCACGCAGGACCCGGTCTCCAAAGGCGTGGAAGGTGCTGATCCACGCATCGGTATAGCCGTACGGGACCAGCACGTCAACGCGTTCTTCCATCTCCGCTGCCGCTTTGTCAGTGAAAGTAAGCGCGAGGATTTCCGACGGGCGCGCCCGCTTCGTCGCGATGAGCCACGCAATACGACGCGTGATGACCTGGGTCTTGCCGGTTCCGGCGCCGGCCACAATGAGCAGCGGACCTGCTTCGTGTGTGACCGCGCGGTGCTGCGCGTCGTTGAGATCAGCGAGGATCTGGTCGACCCCGACCGCCGGCTGACCCGATACGGCAGCCGTCAGTTCCAAGGGTAGCTGACCAGTGGGCGGTGGGCTGACGACAACAGAACGACGTTGATCGGACATCAATCGTCTGCTTTCGCGTTGACGCCTAGGACTTGGCGCAATACGCGGCTAACAACTCCGCTGGAAAAACCGCGGCGCTGGAGCATACCGCCCAGGCGCCGGTAGATCACCTCTGGCTGCAGACCCCGGTAGCGGCGCACGCGACCTCGCGCCACAGCCAATGCTAGCTCCTCTTCGTCCCCGCCGCCGACGGCCCCCAGGACCTGGGTAACAGCGTCGCGCGCCACGCCCTTGCGAGCGAGCTCGTATTGCAGCCGAATCCGCCCCGACGGCAACAAAGCACGGCGGGTCAGTACCCAGGCCTCAGCGAATCGCCGATCGTCGATGAACCCATGCCGTTCGAGGTCGGCGATGACGGATGCGAGGACGTCGGCGGAGATTCCCCGGTGGTGCAACCGATCTTCCAGCTCCCGGCGGCTCCGGAGGCGGACCGCGAGCAGCCGGTTTGCGATTTCGACCGCGAGCGTACGCTCAGCGCGCCTCCGAAGCTCGCGTCTGGTGATGTCGTCCAGCACGACCCCGGGCTGGAGCCCCAGCGCAGTAATGTCGCCTGGGGGGAGCCGAATGGCCCCACCCCGATCGAAGACGACCCGCTGATGACCGTCGCGGCCGTGCGGCGGGTCGACGCGCACGACTTTCATAACGCGCTCCCGCTCAGGCCCGGCCCTTCGCTGGCTCCCGGGGCGGCGACCCGTCACGTCCCGGAGCGGATGTGGGCGCAGCCTTCGTCAGTCCCACGTGCACCCGGACGCGGCGGTCGATCTCCAGGGCGAGCTCCGGGTTGTTCTCTAAGAAGTCGCGCGCGTTATCGCGCCCCTGCCCCAGTTTCATCTCGCCGTAGGAGAACCACGTGCCCGTCCGCTGGATGATGCCCTGGGCGGCGGCCACATCGAGGATGCTCGCGGCCTTGGAAATTCCGTGCCCGTAGTAGATATCTACCTCGGCGTCGCGGAACGGTGAGGCGAGCTTGTTTTTCACGATTTTCACCCGGGCGCGCATGCCTTTGACTTCCTCGCCAATCTTGATGTTCTCCGTACGCCGAATCTCCATCCGCACCGAAGCGTAGAACTTCAACGCCCGGCCGCCGGTAGTGGTTTCCGGCGAGCCCCACATGACCCCGAGCTTCTCGCGAATTTGATTGATAAACACCACCGTTGTGTGCGAACGGCTGATAGCACCCACGAGCTTTCGCAGGGCCTGCGACATCAACCGTGCCTGCAACCCCATGTGGGCGTCGCCCATCTCGCCTTCCAGTTCCGCCTTGGGCACGAGCGCGGCCACCGAGTCCACGACGATCACATCCACGGCGCCACTGCGCACCAGTGTCTCGGCGATCTCGAGGGCCTGCTCACCAGAGTCGGGTTGCGAGAGCAGCAGGTTGTCGATGTTCACCCCCACCGACTTGGCGTAGTTGGGATCCAGGGCATGCTCGGCGTCGATGAAAGCGGCGACTCCCCCGCCCCGCTGCGCTTCGGCGATGATGTGATACCCCAACGTTGTCTTGCCGGATGACTCGGGCCCGTAGATCTCCACGACGCGGCCCCGCGGGACCCCCCCGACGCCTATGGCGATGTCGACACCCAGGGCACCGGTTGAGATGACCTCGACCGCGAACTTCGCCCCTGCCTCGCCCAGTTTCATGATGGCGCCTTTGCCAAACTGCTTCTCGATCTGTGCCAGGGCAAGATCGAGGGCTCGCTGTCGTTCGTTCATCGGCATGACCTCCTGCCCTCACGGTGCGGCCGCAGTCTACCAAACATTTGTTCGCTTGTCAACTTACCATGACTGTCTGCCCCTCCCCCACTACTTCTCGTGGCTCGAGAGGCTGACCTCCTCTAGCCGTGTGTAGACCGGCCCCTTAGGGCTCAAATGGCTCTCCATGACCACGACCGCATCGACCGTCATGGAGCCAGCCTCCGCGTCCTGGTCCTGCGTCAGCGCCCGCACCACGTCTCCCCACTGCCGGGTCTCACGGATTCGGGCCAGGGTCAGATGGGGTTTGAACGGTCGATCGCTTGGAGGGAACCGATGGTGAATCAGACGCTCCTCGAGCCGGGCGGCAAGTGCTTGGAACTCCTGGGCACCGTCGGAGACTCCGATCCAGACAACCTGAGGTCGCTGGAAGCTCGGAAACGCGCCCAGACGCTGCAACACGATGGTGAATGGACTGGCTCCTGCGACCGCTTCACGGGTCGCGATCTTGGCCAAGGCGACTTGTGCCGGAGTTACCTCCCCCAGAAAGCGCAACGTAAAGTGCAGGTTGGCGGGCTTGATCCACCGCACCCGTGCACCGGCGGCCTCAAGGCGCTGCTGGGTATCGACTACAGCTTGGTGCAGTGCCGGGGCCAACTCGACGGCAACAAAAATGCGATGCTGCTGGGTCATGCACGCAACAGGTGCAGGCGCAGGAGGTTCAACGCGGCCTGCGCCGCCAGGAAACGAATTCCCTCGCGTCCTGCCTCCGATCCGAACATCAGCCTCCGGTGCAACGGACCGCCCGAATCCGCGAGCGCGATGAACACGAGACCGACGGGTTTTTCTGGCGTGCCGCCGGCGGGCCCGGCAATCCCCGTGACCCCAAGCCCCACATCCGCCCCCGCTCTCTCGCGGATGCCGGCCGCCATGGCTTCTGCGACCTCGGCGCTGACCGCGCCATGAGAGACAATCAGATCGGGAGGGACCCCTACGTCGCGCGATTTCGACTCGTTGCTATACGCCACCACGCCCTCCACAAAGAACTCCGAACTTCCAGGAACGGTGGTGAGGCGCTGACTAAGCAGTCCGCCCGTACACGACTCGGCCACGGCCACGGTGCGTTTCTGGGACGTGAGCAAACCCGCGACGACCTCTTCTAGCGTCTGCTCATCAACGCCATAGAGGAGTTCACCGAGCCGTTCTCGGACTTGCGCTTCGCCTCGCGTCAGGGCGGCCGCGACATCATCCGGCGGCCCCTTGGCGGTCAAACGCAGGTGGACCTCCCCCAACTTTGCGTAGGGCGCGATCGTGGGCACAGTCTGCTGGAGCAGATCCTTGATCCGGACTTCGACGGCGGATTCTCCTTCGCCGGTGACGCGCATGATACGAGAACGGATCACGGCAAGTCCGGCCCGATCCCGCAGCGCCGCCAACACATAGCCTTCCATCATGCCCTTCATCTCGTAGGGAACGCCTGGCATGATGAAAATCACCCGCCCTCGGTACTCGAGGTGGATACCTGGAGCGGTGCCGCGGGGGTTCGGAATCACCCGTGCACCACGAGGGAGCAGAGCCTGTTTGAAGACCGTTTGGGGGGGGGTCCGGCCGCGGTTTTCGAAGAACCGGCGGATGTGCGTAGCGACCGCTTCGTCGTGGGTGAGATCGACTCCCAGCGCTGCAGCGACGGAGGCGACGGTGAGGTCATCTTCGGTGGGCCCCAGCCCCCCGGTCATCAAGACGACATCAGCCCGGGATAGTGCGAGGCGGACAGCTTCCTCGACCCGCGTAGAATTGTCGCCCACGGTCTGCTTGAAATAGACATCGATGCCGATTTCGGCCAGCCGCTGGGCGAGGTACGCGGCGTTCGTGTCGATGATTTGACCGAGGAGGAGCTCGGTGCCTACCGAGACGATTTCTGCACGCATGCGTGAGGTCCAGCTCCGAGATCAACCGAATACGCGGACAGATTCAGCAGATGATCAGAATTTCGCTACGAGGGCAAACACTCCTCGCGGAAACCTCCAGTCGCCTCCGAGGGGGATTCGTGGGTCATGGCGCCGTGAAAATCCCGTCCCAGACCTTCCCTTGCCTCTCTGGATGCAGCAGCTTGCCGTTCACTCGCAGCGTGACCGCGTCCATGTTGCCGACGCGCACAGTCAGGCGTTGCCGGGCGTGCCAGACCGGCGCGTCGCCGGCCTGCACAAATCCTTGGAACACCTCCGTTCCGTCAGCGACGACATTAAGCCAACTGATCCCGCTCGCGACCACGGCGAGCTCAACGCCGCCACTCGCTGCGGTCTGAGGGACGGGAATCATGGACGGCTTCGCCTGAGGGGGTGCAGCGGGCGCGGGCGTGGGAGTCGCCGGCGGCTGGGCGCTGTCAACACTCGGGGAGGAAACCAAGGGAGGAACGGGTTGGGCAAATTGCCGCAACTGCTGGTAGCCGATAAACCCCAGGACGAGGACCACAGTCACGACGGTGCCCCCGACGTACATCACCAGACGCCGAAGCCGTGATGGCGGAGTGGTTGGTCGAATGGGAATCTGCGCGGGGGTCGTGGCAAAGACGGGCCGAGGAGACGCACCGAACGCGGCCGGGTACATCTCCACCAATTCGTTCGGGGTAAGGCCGAGGGCGCGCGCGTAAGTCCTTAAGTACCCCCGCGCATACGCCGGGCTAGGCAAACGGTCAAACTGCTCGTCTTCCAGCGCCTGCAAGTAGACGGCCCGAATCCGCGTCAGGCCCTCGGCCGCCCCTACCGTTAACCCGCGTGCCTCGCGGGCGTTGCGCAAACGCTCACCGATCCCTAACGGTTCCAATGGTGAATCAGCTCGTCCCTCGGACACACCTGTTCTTGTTCCATTGCGCGTTGAGTCACTCCTCTTAATCGGCCTGCGACAGTGCCACGGCCACTTCGCCCGCCAGCGCCGCGTTCGCCCGCAACAAGGCCAGGTTGGCGCGTAACGACCGCCCCCCCGTCAGGTCGGCCAGGGCCGCCAACAGGTACGGTGTGAGGTCTCCGCCGCGTACCCCTGCCCCACTCGCCTGAGCGGTCGCACGCCGCACGGCGTCAGCTACCTCGCGCTCTCCCAGAGCATCGGGGGCCGGAATGGGATTCGCGACCACGACTGCGGTCCTCTGCTGCAGCATCCGCTTGCCCACGAGGATGCTCGCGACATCGCGCGGCTTATCAGCGCGCCGCGGCGCCGGAAGGCCACTCTCCCGTGCATAGAAATTAGGGAAATTGTCCGTGCCGTACGCCACGACTGTTACCCCCGCCGTATCCAGGAACTCCAACGTCTTGCCGATATCGCAGATGGCTTTGGCACCCGCGCAGATTACCGCGACAGGATGTTCAGCCAACGCACGCAGGTCAGCCGAGACGTCCCACGTCTGCTCTGCGCCTAGATGCACGCCGCCGATGCCGCCGGTCGCGATCACGCGGATACCGACCAGGTCTGCAATGGTGATAGTCGCAGAGACGGTCGCCCCTCCGGTCGCCGAAAGCGCAGCGGCCACGGGTAGATCGCGCGCGGCGATCTTGATGGCGCCCGATGCGGTGAGCTGGTCCCGTTCCCGCGCCGTCGCCCCGACCTTGATGCGGCCGGCAAGCACGACCACCGTAGCAGGCACTGCCCCGGCCTCCCGGACTTCCTCCTCCTGGGCTGCGGACGCTTCCTGGCCGATGGGTGGGGGGAGGCCGTGGGAGATGACCGCTGACTCCAGCGCGACCACCGGTTTACCCCGCCGGAGGGCGTCGGCGACCTCGGGGGCAATGTCAACGATCGATGGCCAATTGTGCATGCGCGTATAGAGTCTTCAGCGACAAGTCTGGGTGCGTGCTATCGTCTACCGTGACGGTCATCACTCCCGCAGCCAGCGCGAGGTGAGCCGCCATCTCCTCTGGAAGTCCCGCGAGGATACCAAAGATTGCCGCCGCGGCCACCGCGTCTCCTGCCCCTGATGGATTTAGCACGGAGACCGGCGGGACTGGAAGATGGAAGACCTCGCGACCAACCCAAACCAACCCGCGCGCGCCCATGGTCACGACGGTCGTCAGACCCGGTGCGCGGCGCAAGGTGCCCGCCGCCGGCACGGCATCGGAGGGATCGTGGATCGCCGAACCGGCCAAGACCTGGAGCTCTGCTGCACCCAGTACGACGCACGACGCCTCCTCAAGATGTGGTGCCATCCGGGACGCCTTCGCAGGTGAGACCGGCAATAGACACAGTACTCTGCCAGCGGCCAGATCGCATGCGGTATCAATCGCCTGCGGCGCGAGATTCGCGTCAATGACCACCGCATCCGCCGCACGAATGACGCTCGCCTGCGCACGGATCGTGCCGGGGGTTAGTGATTCCGCCGCGGTCATATCCGCCACAGCCCACTGCACGACCCCCGCAGCGATCATCGCGACGTAAATGTTCTTGGAGCCAGTCATGCGCCTGACGCCGGAAATGTCTACACCTGCCTGCGCTGTGGACGCGACCACCCTGTCAGAGAGTGGATCATCGCCGACGGTCCCGATGAACGCTGTCCGGACTCCCAGGCGGGCGAAGTTGACGGCGACATTCCGGCCCGCGCCTCCTGCCCCGATGCGGACGATTCCTCGATTGCTGATCCCCGGGCGCAACGGATCGGCGCTCGCCACAACATCGATGTTGGCGCCGCCGAGAACGACCACGGAGTAGCGGGATCCGCGGGTCGAGCCTCTGCCCCACTCACCGCCCGGCCTGCGCCTGGCAAATCTACTCTTCTTCTTTGGTATAGGGCACTCCGTCCGCGGCCGGCATTTGCGCCCGCCGCACAAACCCCGCCAGCACGAGAATGGTCACAATCTGAGGGAGGACGCTGATGAATTGGTACGGCACCGGCAGCCGGACTACCCGCAAGCTGAGTGCGTCGAAGTAGCCAAACAACGCGGACGCGCCCAGCGCGCCAAGCGGCCACCAGTTGCCGAAGATCATCGCGGCCAGCGCGATGAAACCCCGCCCCTGAGTCATCCCCTCAAAGTACAAGTGGGCCTGTTCGATGGCTAAGTAGGCACCAGCCATGCCCGCAAACGCCCCGCTCAGCATGACGCCCGCATAGCGCTGCCGGTACACGCTCACGCCAAGCGTGTCCGCGGCCAGAGGATACTCCCCCACGGCGCGCAGCCGCAAGCCGAAGCGCGTGCGGGTCAGCACCCACTGGCTGAGGAGCACACACAGCAGCCCGACTAGGATCATCGGAGAGATTCCGGTCACCAGGGGACCGAGCGCCGGGATGTTCTTCAGGAAGGGAACGTCCAATGAAGTGAAACCGCGAACGCCCGGCGACTGTGTTGCTTTCTCAAACAGGAGGATGTTCAGGAAGCGCACCAGACCCCCGGCCAGAAGATTCAGCGCCACGCCGCTGATGATCTGGTCGACTCGGAAAGTGATCGTCATCAAGCCATGGATGAGGCCAAAGAGGACTCCCACGACGATGGCAGCTACCACCCCCGCGAGCGGAGCCACGTCGGGCCACGCATGCGCCAGCGCCGGGAACCGGTTATCAACAGCGTAATTGCCGACGGCCCCGAAGAAGGTACCCATGATCATGATGCCTTCCAGTCCGATGTTCACGACCCCGCTCCGTTCGGTGTACACGGCGCCTAGCGATGCCAGCAGGATCGGCATCGTCACGCGGATGGCGCTAGCAAGAAGGGCTACGTTGAAGAGAGCGGTCACGTAGTCCATGATTGGCTCAAGGCTGCGACGGCAAACGCCCGAGTCCTGGCACCGAGAGCGGAACGAGGGTGGTGAAACGATGCGCGGGACAGGCAATCACGCAGCGATGGGTCATGGAGCCGCCCCTGCAGGCACGGCTACCGGCGCGACGAGTTCGGCCTCGCGCTTGCGCTGGG
>MNEU01000091.1:0-9453 GCA_001917855.1 Armatimonadetes bacterium 13_1_40CM_64_14
CCGAACGGCAAACGTGTGATCTCTGGCCAGCCTCGTCAAGAACCACTGCGCTCCGAGGCCCCAGGGCAACGAAAACGGACAAAATGACCGGAGGTGCGTCCCGACGAGCATCGGCGCCCTGTCGGTCTGACACCCTGTGCCCGCTCGGGCCCGGAGAAACGGGTGAAGTGTCGATGCGAGGTGGTGCGCGGATTGGTCATCCGGTGCGCGGCGCCAAGGGCTCTACCGCCGCGCCTCGCCGACCAGCGCCGCCAGCCGCGCCTTCACTCGGTCAACCTTCCGACACGAGCCCGCGCTCCGGATTTGCGCGGATCGCCAGCTGGAGCAGAAGCGCGCTGAATCGCGCCCGGGCGGTCGTCGGTCAATGCTGCGAGGCGCCCTTCCTCGCGGACGTACCTCGTGCAAACGTCCCGATCTCGGACGCCGCGGCGGGGCTGGCCAGTTTCCAGCAACGATCTACGCGGGGAAGCGGGTTCTTCAGCCAATTTCGTAGGGCGACTTTCGTCAGACCCCCAAGCTCACGAATGAGTTCGGTCTCCTCACGAGAGGAGCCCGGTTTGGTGTCGCGTTTCCACCCTACGATGCCGCAAAACCGCCCTAGTCAGCATTCCCTGAGGCCGCGATGTTTCGGAGGATCGCCGGTCAGGAAGATTCGAGGGAAGGGAGGCGAGGGCATGATCCGGTTTCCGCTGCCATGGGTATTCCTCGGGCTGCTGTCGGCCAGGAACGAACTTTCAACTCGGGGTTGCCGGACGGCCCCCTGGGCTCGTTCGCGCTGGTCTACGTTTATCGTGGTGGCTATGTGCTTGGCGCAGGGATGTGGCCGGCAACGTCTGAAGGATCCCGCCAACCCCGGACCGCACAACGTGCTCTCCTGGGAGTACAAGCCAGACCCCAATAATCCCAACGACCCTTTGTGGACTGATGTATCCAGCTATTTCAACAGTCCGGATTTGCGAGTCACCTATAGCATGAACCATGTCCCCCTGCACGGGGTAGTCC
Organism: Armatimonadetes bacterium 13_1_40CM_64_14; assembly: GCA_001917855.1. Lineage (GTDB taxonomy): Bacteria > Sysuimicrobiota > Sysuimicrobiia > Sysuimicrobiales > Kaftiobacteriaceae > 13-1-40CM-64-14. Next base: position 1,003 of record MNEU01000091.1, read on the forward strand.
GCTACCCGAGCGGCAACGGGCCGTTTCCGCTGGTGCTGCTCGTGCACGGAAACCACGATCCCCTGGCCAGCAGCGAGCAAGGTTACGTCTATCTCCTCGATCTCCTTGCCAGCCACGGGTTCATCGCCGCCAGCGTGGACGAGAACTTCCTCAACGGAGGCAGTTGGGGTGAGATGGACGCACGGGCGGTCGTGCTCTTGCGCCACCTGCAGCGTTGGCGCACATGGAACGCCGCAGCGAATCATCCCTTTTTTCACAAGGTCGATTTGAACCGCATCGGATTGGCCGGGCACTCCCGAGGCGGAGAAGCCATCACGGTGGCGTGGCTCTTCAACACCATGCTGCACGATCCAAACGACCCGGCTCACGATTTCAACTTCGGCTTGCAGAGTCTGTTCGCGATTGCCCCCGTGGACGGACAGATTGTCAGCGACATCAATCCGCATACGGGCCAGTCCTACACCGGGGTGCCGGTCGTTCTCCAGAACGCGGACTATTTCGTAATGCACGGCACGCACGACGGGGACGTGTGGGACTTCGAAGGTTACCGCGCCTTCGACCGCGCCCAGCCCGTCAACGTCAGCGGCACCGCCACAAAGTCTCTGCTTTGGGTGTATGGTGCCATTCACAATCAGTGGAATACCATCTGGGGGACTGCCGATCCTTGCCTGGTCCAGCCGGCCAATGTCATCATCTCGGCGGCTGACCAGCAGTCCATCGGTAAGGCTTTCATGAGCGGCTTCTACCAGATGACGCTGCAGCACAAGAACCAGTACGTAGCTCTGCTGGCTGGCGAAGTCCGCTTTGCCAGCATGCCGTCCGGCATTACGCTCATGAACCAGTACCAGGGCAAAGACCGGGTGCTGATCGACGATTATGAGGAGACCAGCAATCTCGCCATCGGCTCGCTCGCCGGCGTGACCAACGCGAACCTCAATAATCTCCTAAACCCCTACCAGTGGTATGCGTTGTCCGATGCTGGGAACCCCTATTGGCTGTGGGAGCAGAGCCATGGCCTCATCGCGGGCTGGACGAATTCGACCACAGAGTACGTCATCGCTGTCCCGGGGTCACTGGCCCCGCAACTGCATCCCAACTCCTTTCTCTCCCTCCGGGTGGGACAGATCTATGAACCTCAGCCCTCCAAGAACACGCCGGGGATGAGTCAGGATTTCGGCATCGTGCTGGAGCTGGGTAGTGTCGTTACGCCTGAGTTGCGCGCCTCCAATTTCGCGGCACTCCCCTATCCGCAACAGACCAGTTCTTGCGGCGGGACGAAGTCCGTTCTTCAAACTGTGCGCTTTCCTCTGCGGGATTTCGTCGCGCATCACCCCCAGTGGCACTTACATGACCTCACCAAGATTCGGTTGCAATTCAACCAGCGGGTGAGCGGGCTCGTCGCCATCGACGACATCCAAATCGCCAAATAGAGGCGAGACTCTCATGAACCTGATTCGAATGACTACACTTGGTGTCCTCCCTCTTTGTTCGTTCGCTGGTCTGTTGTTCTCGGGACGAGCGCAGTCGCAAGCCCGGAGTGGAGCAGACGTACCCATCCGGCTGACTTCTTATGAGATCGCGCAGATCGAACTGAAGAAACCTGTGCGACTCCGTGACACGGAGGGAAGAGAACGGACTTACGATCGAGCCTATTTGGTTACCCTAAAGGGGACGTTCCCCCGCGATCAGGCGCGTGGACTTGAGCTCTACATCGGGGACTATCGGGTCCCTGAGTACGGAGGCACGCCTGATGGCCTCTATTTCAGGATTTACGATGACAAACTCCTGCCTCGGCTGGAAGGTAAAGAATTCCGCTACCGATTTGCGACCACGGAAATCCGCAGCTTCGCTGTGCGCTTCTCCGCGAAGCGCTTCCGGCCGTTCAAGACGCTAAAGGAGCGGTAGCCAATATGGTCAATCGTCCGCATCGAACCAGCAGCTGAGCCACCACCAACGACAACTGGTTTGACGGAAGAAAATGGGGTCGAGTTGGAGGACCGTTCGTCCCATCGATTCCCCGGTGAACACACCATAGAACGTGTTTCCCGCCGCGGTCAGGCCTTCGTAGTCGCCCCACAAGAAGCCACTCGCCGCGTTCGCAATCGGCCCTGGATTCATGGTTTGCAACACGCGATCAGTCCAGGCTGACCCACGATGGAAACTCCGAGCAAGGTGATGCCGGAACAGGGTGACTGACCCTGCGTCGTCGTAGTCGATGTACAGAACGCCAACGACTCCTCGTCTCGTGACGGCAATTTCCGGGTAGGCGGAATTGTGTGAGCCATCGGTCACGCGCGTGACGCTCCAGGTCGCCCCTTGGTCGGTTGAGCGTGCCACGTAGATCTGAGCGAAACCACTCGCATCCTGGCTCACGTACGCGGCATACACGTCGCCGTCGTGGGAGTCGACGGCGATCCACGCGTCGCTGCTGCGGGCGCGAGCAACTTTGCCGTTGGCGCTGTTGCCGAAGGAGGTCGTGAAATAGGTCTGCACCTGCGAAGTCCCGTGCACGGACACGCCGCTCGCGCCCAGACCGGTCCACGTGACGCCGCCATCATCGGAGCGATTGACGGTGAAATGGACGTTCTCGAACCCGGGAGGCGCTCCAGTCGATCCCTCCCGCGTCTTGTAGATGATGTAGACCTTCCCGTCGGGCGCGATGGCCACGCGGGTGGTTCGGTTCGGGTAGAGAGCGTTGTTTCCGACGCCGACGCCGTTTGTCGCCACTCCTTGATTACTCGACCAGGAGTCGGTCGATCGTTCGCGGGGTTGGCCGAAATCGAGCCAAGGGGAATACACCCTGCCTTGCAGTGCGCTCGCAGAGGACCGGTCCACTCCAAGGTGCGGCTGATCATCGCCGTAGCCGGCTCCTGGAGAGAGCGCGGCGTCTGGTCCAGTACTCTCGCGGTACACGTAGTCCACGTAGCCACTGCCGCCGATAGCGAGCTCGGCGACGTAAATCTCCCCCGCTGCGTCAAAGTCGATCTTCTGATCTCCCGGTCCTACTTGATTGGTCGCGGGCTGCATCACTTGGAAAACCTTCGCCCATGTCTTGCCGCCGTCCGCGGATTTCCAGACGGGCGCACCCTTGGTAGCGGTCCAGTTCTCTGAGAACGTGACGATGGCTATCTGCTTATGGTGCTTCGGGTTGACGGCGATACTCGGCTCCGTATCGGAGAGATTGTTTGGGTCGAGCGCATCGCTCGCCACATCTTTGACGAATAAGCCACCGCAACCAGAGCAAACGATCACTGAGGCGAGGCAGGCCGTGGTCAGGCGCGAACGGCGAACGGATAGGGAGTATGTATTCATTTGATCTCTCCTCAGCGCTGGGCTGCGAAGACCGCGTGCTCAACTGCGGTTACATCCAGAATCACTCGATCCACCGCACTGGGATCCGGCGCGAGGTCGCTCTGGACAAATCCGACTGCGCCGTTGGCATACTCGGATATGGTCAACACGGCTGGCCGTCGGTCGCCGTGAGCTTGCACGACCTCGGTCGCACTCTTTTCAGGAGGTCCATACGCGTCCATCACAGCCCGCAGCGTTAGCGGCTTGAGAAACACGGCCCCTTCCGGGCTCCACTGCACACGAAACGAATCGTCCTCCATGAACCGGCTCGACTGCACCTGTCCACTGGGGATGCGTTTCTCCAAGACGCCCTGGTACGCAGCCAGGAAACCCGGTGAGAGCTTATTGCGGGGGCGCTGCATCGCCTGCGATATGCGCGCCGCTGTTTCGCGGGCTCGCCCCGCGGTCTCCCACTTCGTCCCACCAACAACCCTGTCGGCATACACGAGGATTGAGGTCTGCCCTGCCTCTTTCCACCGGTCGATCGAAGCAAAAAGTCGAATCGCATCGTCACCCCATATACTCTGGTCCTTGAGGATCTTCTCCAATTGAGAGACTTGTCCTGCGGTCTGGGGATCGCGCATAGTGGGGGCTCCCGATTCGCCGGGCGTCGTAACGACAAATCCGATTCCGCCGAGGATCAGTGTTGAGACCGCGAGAACGGTAACGCGCATTGCCGTACCCCTCCTTCGAAATCCAGCCCGAGGACGATCGGCCATTCCACAGCCTCGCTATTACGTCGTCAGCGGTGTGTTCAGATCATTCTACACTTCTCCCGACCTGCCAGGGACCCCGACAACCTGCCCGAACCTGCTCCGAAGTGTCCGGAGAACGCTTGCAAAGCGCTTGCAGGAGCTGCGGCTCGCGCTCTCCCGATTTTGGGAAACCACCGCGGAAGGCGTGGGCCCCTCTCAGTCGGTCAGCCTGTTCAGGGAGCCAGGGCGTGCAAGTACCCGGCATCCGTTGTCACGTACACACGACCTCGCGCCAAAGCGGGCGTGGTACGGATGGACCCCGAGAGGGCGACTCTCGCGAGGACGGCAGGGATGGGCGTGACTCGGTTCGCCGTGCAAAGCGTGGGGTCTGTGATACTGGGGACCTCGCAATGGTGACCCGTCGGAGGGGAGACAGTCGTGTCCGCAATGGCGTAGAGGGTGTCCGTCGCAGTCCCCACATACACGATCCCACGAGTCACGCTCGGCGCTCCCAGCGTAGGGTCCCCCCAACCGGGCAATCGAAGCCACCACCGGACTCGCATTGAGTCTGGAGCACAGGTGTTCAACGCATGTAGCAGGTTGTAGCCCTCGTAGGGATCGGCCGTGACATCCCAGCCCCCGGTGACTGCGAAGACCGCGTCTTTCCAACTCGCGGCCCCACGGATATAGCGCCAGTCGGAGTGCAAGCCACTGGTGAATGGGACGGACGCGGGCGGAAATGTCCAGCGCCGAAGGCTCAGTCCCAACGCCGCGGGGCTTCCAGAGGGTGAACTCGGCCCGGTGCTCACGGCGTGTGTGTACCCATCCTTCATGGGTGCGAGGGCCATAGTGCCGCAGCTGGCTTCCTGGATTGTTGGTACGGCAGCCCAATCAGGATCCTCGTCAAGGTCCCACGGCACTGGCTGAAACTTCCAGATCATGGCGCCTGTCACCCCGTCCAACTTGATCATGCTCAAGGCATGGTTTGGGCTCGGCTCGGAATTGCAGCCGTTGGGCGGCCACGGATTATGGGGCCGGCAGCCGTTCCCCGTGGTCACGATCACATCGCCATCTGGCGTCACGGCCGGAGAACTCCAGAGCCCTCCCCCGCGGATGGCGGAAGCCACGAAGGTGGTGAAGCCCGAAAGCAGAGCTCCCGTCTGCAGGTCCAAAGCATATACCTTGCCTGCGATGATGGGGTTGTCGCCATCGTTCGAGATCCCGATGTACACTCGGCGGTCGTACACAACCGGCGAATCGTATCCGATCTGCTCGTTGTTCGTAGCGGAGGCTAGGACCGGTGATCGCCACACTAACGCTCCCGTCGATGCGTTGACTGCCCACACGTGGCCACTCCCGCTCGAGTCCGGAGCGCCGAAGATGACCACCTTGACGGACTTCTTGAGAAACCAAAACCATCTCACCTTGACGCTCGCAATCGTCGCCGTCGAAGCAATCCCGGGGCTAGAGTAGTTGCAGCAGAGAGTCGAAACGAGGGGCGCACTGCCCGCCGGCGGGTACTTCCAGATCATCGTTCCGGCGGCGTCGATGGCGTACATCCGGCCGTTCAAGTGACCGACGTAGATCCTACCCTTATACACGATCGGTGAAGCTGAAAACCCGGGACCGGTGGCACCCAGATCAGGGTCCCCTACAGCGCCGGCATGCCATTTCCACAACTCGTGCAGGCTGGGGACCTTGGAGGGATCGGCCAAGGAACTCCGGTGAGGTTGATTGGCCGTCCGCTGGCTGTTGTAGCGGTGCGTCGGCCAGTCCCGGGAGGCGCACGAACAACCGTGCACGGCGAGCAGCAAGCCGTAGCACAAAAACATTTGTCTACGCAATAGAGGAAGCATACAGCCCCTCCGTCGGGTTACGCGATGCGCGTATTAGCGAGGTGTGAGAGTGACGGCCCGGATGAAGGAGACCTCGGCCAGGTTTCGCATCGCCACGCGGGCTCCCCTCGGTACCAGCCAATAGCCACCGCCCTCCTGCCGCGTCACCTTCCCGTTTACGCTCACCTCCACCGCCCCGGAGCGCAGCTCCATGACGGTAAACCCCGTGAGGGGGACGTCTGGAGCGTGCTGCTTCGGACCGAGCATCAGATCACGGATCTCGATGTGGTATCGGGGGACGGAATCGGTCATGAATAGAGGCGCGGCGCTGCCAAGAATCCCGGGCGCCAGCTGCTTGAGCTCCCGCGGTCTAGGAGGGGGCGCCTGTTGCTGGGCGTCAAGCAACCGAGCCGGAACGATCGCATTGATCAGTAGATAGACGGTAGCGTGGTAAAGCCCGCGAGTCGGGAATGGCATAAGTGCCCTCGGATCAAGAACCAATAGGTGACTCGGCTACTGCCATTCGGAACAACAGTCCAGCGTTCAGCGCGCGGTCCGCGAGGCAATAGTCTGCGGGGCGTTTACCGCGCCGACCGCGTTCGCGAGAGGTACGTGCGCGCCGCCTCCCGAACCGCCAGCGATGGAGAGCGCTCGGCCAAGCGCTCCATCAGCCGGTCGAACTCATCCGGCGCGCGGGCGAACACCTTCGGATCGCGTGAAGTTCGCGCTACCTCCACGGCCTTGATGGCGTGCAGCCTGAGGTCGAGCGGCGCCCCCTCGTCGGCGACGACCGGCAGCACCTGCTGCGGCAGCCCACGAGGGTCGCCCGCAGCCAGCGCTCCGAGCGCTGCCTGACGGACCGCGGGGGCCTCCTTGGAGTCGTGGAGCAACATGGCAATGCTGCCGCGGCTGGGACCGTAACCGCCGAGCAGCTGGATCGCCACGAGCCGCGTGGCCGAATCGGGTGGCTGGAGCATCAGTCGGTGCAGCAGCGGATAGAAGGGAGCCGGATCCTTCAGGCCGAGCAGCTGCACGGCCTCGCTGGGGGGGAGGAGCGCCTCGGTCGGGGACGAGAGGCCCGCCGCGAGCATGTCCAGGGTCGGTGGGTCGCCGTGACCGGCCAGGGCGCGCAGCGCGCTGCGCCGGATACGGATGTCGGGATCGCGGGCGGCCGCTCGCAAGGGGCGCAAGAAGCTCTGAGGCAGCGCGAACGACGCCAGGGCCAACTGCGTGACGGCTTCCGAGCGGAGCTCGGCGGGGGCCGTCGTGTCCGTGGCAACCACGAAGACACGTTGCGCAACGCTCGTGTCAGCGTCCACTCGATGGCCCACGAGCTGGAGCGCTCGGACCCGCACCGCGATCGGCTCGGCTTGACTGAGCGCGACGGCCACGCAGCCGTCGACCTGTTGCGGCTCGACGAACCCAGAGATCTCACGCACGGCCGCCAACCGCTCCGCGGGTGCGCGAGTCCGATCGAGAAAGACCGCCGCCGCAGCGGCCGCTTGTGCGCGGTAGCGCTCGATCTCCGCTCGCTGGGCGCGCCGCAGCGAGTCCGTGTCGACTGCCTGTCCAAGCGCGCTGCCAACCCCCGGGCCGAGGTAGAGCGCGCCTGTCACGATCAACCAGACGAGTTTCATCGCGCCAGTCTCACACGATACCTAGAAGGCGAACGGCACGTCGTCATATCCATACCCCAGCGCCGACGATCCCAGCAGCGTCCACTGATCGTAGTCCACCACGTCCCGGGGCCGTGGCACGCCTGGCGGCCCCCAGCCACCGATCGCGGCGGGAATCGGGCCTCCGGGCGCCGTGGCCGGCCGCTGCGTGCAGGGGTCACCCGGCGTGACGAAGCCCGTAGTCCCGTCCCAGGGCCACATGGGATCGTCCGCGTAATGACCCAGGCGTATCGGGCAGGAGCCGGGATAGACGCCCTGCGGGGCGTAGCTGGCGGTGGTAGTCGGGTCGTAGCGCCCGTAAGTCCACTGCCACTTCGCCCACAGCCGCTCCACGTTTGAATGCAGGAGGAAGAAGAGCGGATCCCGTACGGCGGTCGGGACGGACCCTATCCAGCCACCGAACCACCCCGACAAGCCGTGGCTCGTACCGTGTGGATTGCCTTCCATCGACCGGAACGCCGCGTACGTCGCTCCGCCGCCTCCCAAGGCGAGGGTCGCCGTCTCTGTCAGGAGACCGAACGTGGCTGGCGACTGGCTCGGCGCAAACCGGGGACCCCGAGGAATGCCGCTGAACCCGTCGATGGTCCAGCTCGCAAGCGGATTGGTCGGGTCGAAAGTGGCGTTGCCAGCGGCGTCCGGTGGTCCGCCCATGAACGTGGCGCTGAAGACTGCAGGAGCGGCCTGGTCGAAGCGCCAGTAATGCAGCGCCACGCTCGGGTCGATGGCCTGAAGCTCCCGCTCGTATCGCAGGATGTACGCTCGGTGCCACGCCAAGAAGGCCGGTCCGTTGTGCCCCGCATTGGTGGGGCTGCCGGCGACGGCGTGGATTTGCTGGTACGTCGAGTAGTTGCCCAGACTGAGATTGAGCCGCGCGACCGCGTAGAGATAGCGATC
>MNEU01000091.1:9501-9924 GCA_001917855.1 Armatimonadetes bacterium 13_1_40CM_64_14
TCGTTGGTGCTCGGGTGACCGAAGTCTCCGGCGATGAAGCAGTCGACCCAACTCCCGTTCCTGGGCAGCGTGAGGCTCAGCGTGGCGGTCATCGTAGGCGGCCCGGTCACACCTGGCGCCGGGGACGCGCCGAACACCAGCCGGCCCCCGGTCACCGGCGACATGTTCCTAACGATCACGGGCACATCCGCCCCCGGGCCCCCTGCCCCCGGCGGCTGGAAGAGGCGGACCCGCGCCGGCACCGGCCGCCACGCGACGTAGTCATCGATGGTTTCCACCCCACCTAGCTGAACCTCAACACGCCAGGGCGGGGGCCCCGTTGGTGCCTTGGTGGCGACCATGAGCGACTTGCGGCCCAGGACGATACCATCCGGGCGCCGCTCCAGGATCTCGATCACAGCGTCCTTATCCCGCTGGCTGAGC
>MNEU01000028.1 GCA_001917855.1 Armatimonadetes bacterium 13_1_40CM_64_14
TCGGGGCGCACCAGTGACCGAGATATTACCCTGTTCAAGTCGCTTGGGATGGCGGTAGAGGATGTGGCTGCCGCACGGTACATCTATTCGCGCGCGCGCCAACAAGGAGTAGGGCGGCAGATCGAGTTCCGCTAGCGAACGGGACGTACCCCCGCGCGGACCACTGCCTCCCGATGAGGTCCGTCGCAGTCATGGGATTGAGGTGAACGATGGTCGGCAAAAAGATTGTCATCCTAGGCGGCGGGTTCGGCGGTATCACGGCGGCCCGAGAGCTGCGGGGCGCGCTGCCTGCCGAGCATCACATCACGCTGATCGATCGGTCCGGGCGCTTCATGATGGGCCTGCGCAAGCTGTGGATGCTGGTCGGGCGCGGCACGCGGCAGGAGGGGACTCGATCATTAGATGGTCTGCGCGAGATGGGGATCGACGTCCGGGTGGCGACGGTGTCCGCGATCGATCCGCGTACGCGTACGGTGCGGACTGAGGCGGCGAGTGTCCCGTTTGACTATCTGATCGTGGCCCTCGGTGCAGAGCCGCGACCCGATCTCGTTCCGGGGTTTGGCCCCCAGGCGTTTAACCTGTACGATCCCGACGACGTCGAGCGTCTGGCGCCACGCATCCGGACTTTCCGTGAGGGGAGGATTCTCATCGCTGTGATGGGCGTGCCGTACAAGTGCCCTCCGGCGCCCTACGAAGCGGCGATGATGCTGGACGACCTCTTTCGCAAAAGGGGATTGCGGGACGCGGTGCAGATCGACACCTCGACTCCCCAGCCGATGTCGCTGCCTGTGGTGGGAGCGACAAACTGCACCCAGGTGGAAGGATACCTGGCAGCCCGGGGGATCAGTTTTTCGCCCAATCGCAAGGTCATGAAAGTCGACGGGTCCACAGTGATAGGAGACGGGAACACGGTCAACGCCGATTTGCTCATCGGAGTCCCCCCACATCGACCGCCTGCGATCGTCCGCGAGAGCGGGCTGACGTTGCGCGGGGAGTGGGTGGCCGTCGACAGCGCGACGCTCCGCACATCCGTCGAGGGGATCTTTGCAGTCGGCGACGTGGTGGAGATCCCGACCGCTAACGCCATGGCGCTCCCCAAAGCAGGGATCTTCGCCGAAGCGCAGGCGCGCGTGGCCGCATCACAGATTGTCAGTGACGTCCTGCGCCGTCCTGCGCCGGCCGTATTTGACGGGCGCGGGTACTGCTTCATTGAAGTCGGGGGAGGCCAGGCCACGATGGTGCAAGGAGACTTCCTGGCTGCACCAGCTCCCGCCGTGCAGGTCGCCCCGCCGAGTGCGCAGATCTACCAGCAAAAGGTCGATTTCGAGCAGACGCGCCTCTCCACATGGTTTGCCCCGTAGATGTGAGGATGTTTATTGAAGACCTCGCTGCTCCTTCAGTCTCTCCCGTTTGTCTTGACCCTATCGGTCCCCCCAGGTAGGTATCTCTAGGCTGGCAAGGAGACAATCGATGGAAGTCTTTGAGGCGGTGCGCACTGTCTTGGCCGTGCGACGTTATGAGGAAAAAGCCGTGTCGGCAGACACCGTCCGGAGGATTGTCGAGGCGGGGCGCCTGACTGGGAGCAGCTTGAACGGTCAACCCTGGCAGTTCATCGTGGTCGAGAACCGCGAGAGTCTGCGCCAGTTGGGCAGGCTGGCGCGAAGCGGGCCGTACATTGCGCAGGCGGCCCTGGCGATAGTCGTGGCAATCGAGAGGACGAGGTACGCCGTCTCGGATGCGAGCCGGGCGATCCAATCCATGATCTTGACGGCGTGGTCAGAAGGAGTTGGCTCGAACTGGGTCGGGTTCCTCGGGCCGGCCGACGTGAAGTCGGTCCTGGGCGTCCCCGATGATCTCGACGTGCTGGCCATTCTCCCATTTGGGTACCCGGCGCATGGTCTCGGTCTGGGCAGGAAGCGGCGCAAGCCGCTCTCCAAGGTCGTCCACCGCGAGCGATACTCGCAGCCCTTCGAATGATCCCCGTTCCCTAGATCGCCCGGTCACACTTAACTCTCTGCTCCGGGGACGGCAGTGACCTCGTGCCTTCCACCCGCGTGCTTCCGTCTCGTCCAAACCGCAATATCTGGTAGTCCGGCGTCTTGGGACCACCCGATATGGGGCAGGCAATTTTTTGCGAAATTCCCAGAAAAAACGGGTCTGGAAGGAGGAGTAAGGGGGAAGGAGTGGAATAGAAGGGTCACAGAGTGGGAAACGGTGGGGAGCATTGTTTCGAGGCGAGCACCATTACTCCCTGGACGATAAGGGGCGGATCGTACTGCCGCCCAAGTTTCGCGCGGCGCTCGGCCCGCGGGTCGTGGTCACGCGCGGGCTCGATGAGTGCGTCGCGGTCTACACGCCCGCGGAGTGGACGAAGAACGAGAAAAAACTGCGGAGCCTGGCGGTTAGCCGGCGCGATTTTGTGCGGTTCGTCCTGTCCAGTGCCGAAGACATCGACCTCGACCGGCAAGGACGACTGACGATGCCCTCCCACTTGCGCGAGTACGCGAAGATTGAACGCGATGCGGTGGTCGTGGGCGTGGCGACGCGGCTCGAGATCTGGAGCCTGGCGAACTGGCAACGCTACATCGGGCGCGTGCAAGCCGAGGCGCCGGCGATCGCTGGAGAGTTGAAGGACTTGAGCCTGTAGCAGGGGACCGGAGCCCTGGCATCCGCTCACCGCGATGCGAGGGGCAATGCGATCGAGCACATCCCGGTTCTGCTGAACGAAGTGCTCCAGTGGCTGGCCCCGCGTCCGGGCGGCGTGTACGTGGACGCGACCGTGGGGGGCGGGGGGCACGCGGAGGCGATCCTGGAACGGATCGCTCCCAGCGGCCGGTTGATCGGGATTGACTGGGATGACCAGGCCCTGGACCTGGCCGCCCGGCGGCTGGCGCGGTTCGGAGGGGCCGTCACGCTCGTCCGCGAGAGTTTTGCGGCGATCCAGACGGTCCTCGAAGAGCAGGGGATTGATCGCGTCGACGGGATCTTGTTCGATCTCGGCGCCTCGACGATGCAGTTCGCGAGCCCGGAACGCGGGTTCTCATTTGCCGCCGTCGGTCCGCTCGACATGCGGATGGATCGTCGGCAACCACTCACGGCGGCGGAAGTGGTGAATCGCTGGTCCGAGCGGGACCTCGCCGATGTGATCTGGCGGTATGGCGAGGAGCGGTGGTCGCGGCGGATTGCCCGTGCGCTGGTCCGGGCGCGGCCGCTCCAGACGACCGCGGACGTGGCCGAAGGTGTTCGCCGGGCCGTCCCGCGACGGGCGTGGCCGCGGGCGATCGATGTGGCGACGCGGACGTTCCAGGCACTACGGATTGCTGTGAACGACGAACTTGCGAACCTTGACAAGGCTATACCAGATGCGGCGGAGAGACTCCGGGTGGCAGGTCGACTCTGCGCCATAACCTTCCACTCCCTGGAGGATCGATCCATCAAACACACATTCCTGCGCCTCTCCCGTGGGTGCACCTGTTCCCCCGGAGCCTCCGCTGCCTGTACGTGCGGGGGGAAGCGATGGTTGCGCGTTCTGACGAAGACGCCGATCACGCCCACCCCCGAAGAACGGACGCGCAATCCCCGTGCGCGGAGCGCGAAACTCCGCGCGGCAGAACGCCTGCCCGAGATATGAAGATCGGCCCGCGCGGGACGAGACCTGCCGCGGGGAGAACGGTTGCAAGTCACAACACCAATTGCATAGTCAGAGTTAGGGCCGGGACGTCCGGGGTCGGTCTTCGAACCCTCACACACACCCCGAACACCCCTCCATCACACACTAAGCACCTCCGGCAACCGATGCCGGCGTCCTGGCCCGACGCGATGCGAGGTTGAAGGTTACCCGGTAATGCGGTTTTCGCCGGTGGCCTTCAACCTCCACCCTTCAAGGGGGCATTGTTTGATGCGGACGGCGACAGGGGAGTGACAGAGTGCTAGCGCTGGCACCACGACATCGAACGTATCCGGTGCTGCTGCCGGACCGTCCGGCCTCCGAGCGGGCGGCGCCGCGACGCGCCCGCCGTCGGCCCGTGCCGATGGCCCTGGCCACCGTCGTGGCCCTGGCCCTCCCGGCTGTCGTGCTGGTGGCGTTGCGCACCGAGGCGGCCCGCGCCGGTTACGCGATCCTGGCCTTACGCCATGAGGTCGAGACCCTCCGGGTCGAAAACGCTCGACTGCAGGCGGCTGCGTCTGCCCTGCGGGCGCCGGATCGCATCGAGCGTATCGCCACCGTGCAGCTCGGGATGATCACCCCGCGGTCGCAGCAGGTCGCCTCGCTTCCGGTGACGGCGTGGGCGGGGGCTGTCGCAGTCGTCCCGCCCCCCACGGTGTGGGACCGCATGGCCGCCTGGTTCGTCCGCAGCGAGGCCGCCGCGGGCGAGCGGTCGCCGTGACCGCGCGTGCCTCTGCCGTCTCGCCCCACCGGCCGGTCATCTAGCCCCCGTCGACACGGCCGCAGCCTCCACCGTTTCCGGCGGCGGCCCGCCGGTGCGCCCGGTCGCCACTTCCTCACAGACCTCATCACAGATCACCGAGTCCAGATCCGCGCGCGGGCCGGCGTGATGGTCGCAGTACTCCTGCTCACGCTCGCTGCGTTAGTGCTCCGGCTCGCGCAGCTCCAGGTGGTCAACGGCGCCCGGCTACAGCAACTCGCTCAACGTCAGCAACTCGAAACGATCCTGTTAGAGCCCCATCGCGGGAGGATCCTGGATCGGCAGGGCCGCCCACTCGCGGTGAATGTCGAAGTCCCCTCGATCTATGCGGTGCCCAGTGCCATCCCCGATCCGCACGCCTTCGCCGTGCGTGTGGCCCCGCTGCTTGGCCAGCGCACCGCCGACGTGGAGCGCCGCGTGGAGGCCGGTCGCGAGTTCGCCTGGCTCGCCCGCAAGGTGAGTCCCCAGGTGGTGACCCGGTTGCGCGCTCTGGGCCTCGACGACCAACTCGGTGTCCTGCCCGAAGACCGACGCGCGTACCCGGATGGGTTGCTGGCCGCACACCTGCTGGGCTTTGCGGGGATTGATAATCAGGGACTGTCGGGGGTGGAACTCGCCTACGACGAGACGCTGCGCGGGACGGCGGGCAAAGCGATCGTGGCGCGCGACGGCTTGGGCCGGGTCTTGGTCGAAACACAGCACGTCGTCCCCGCGCCCCAGGACGGCCGAGACATTTTGCTGACGATCGACCAGGTCATCCAGCATATTGCCGAACGTGAACTCACCTCCGCCGTGGCCGAGAGTGGCGCCCGCGGGGGATGGGTCGTGGTCATGGATCCCACAAACGGGGAAATTCTCGCCATGGCCGCGGTCCCGGCGTTTGATCCCAACCTGGTGCCCCAGATGCGTCCATCGCGCTGGGTGAACCCCGCGGTGTCCGAAGCGCATGAGCCCGGCTCCACCTTCAAAATCTTCCTCATGGCCGCCGCGCTGGATTCGGGGGCCGTCCTCTCAACCGACCGGTTCTACTGCGGGGGGGCGCTAAAGGCTCCGGGTGGTGCGGTGATCCGCGACAGCCTGAACAAACGGCACGGCTGGCAAACGATGGCGGAGATCGTCAAGAATTCCTGCAACGTCGGCGCGGCGCAAGTGGGCACGCGTCTGGGGAAGGCGGAGTTCTACAACTATATCCGCGCGTTTGGGTTCGGTCGGCCCGTGGGGATCGATCTGCCGGGGGAGTCATCGGGCATCGTGCCCCCGCCCTCGAGCTGGCTCGGTCCCGGACTGCAGACCATTTCTTTTGGCCAGGGCATTTCGACGACGGCCATTCAGCTGCTCACGGCCTCCACCGCGCTGGTGAATGAGGGCACCGTGGTCCGTCCGTATGTCATGCGGGCACAGCGCGACCGCGCGGGCCGTTTGGTCGCCGCGGTCGGGCGCCAGCCGCTGCGCCAAGTGCTCAAACCGGAGACCGCGCGCACCATCATACAGATGATGGTGGGCGCGACAGAAGGCGGCACTGGCAAAGGGGCCCGCGTTGATGGATATGCGGTCGCGGGGAAGACGGCGACTGCCGAGAAGCCCGCGCCGACGGGGGGCTATGATCCGGGCCGCTATGTGGCGTCGTTTCTGGGCCTCGTGCCCGTCCCCGACCCGCGGCTCGCCATCCTCGTGGCACTCGATGAGCCCCGCGGGGCGTACTCCGGGGGGGAGGTGGCCGCTCCCGTGTTCAAGCAGATCGCCTCGCAGATTTTGTGGTACTTGCGCATTCCGCCAAGCGCTGCTCGCTCGCCCGCGAACTCGCTGACTTCCTCTCCGACCGCGAGTGGAACGCGCTGATCGGGCGCGCCCATGATGGGCTCGGGCTGTTCGGTATAATGGCGGAAATGGGGATCATCACCCTTCAGGCACTGGTGCGCGAACTCCCATCCTCCCAGGTGCGCGGGCCTGTCGGCGGACCGGTGTCTGACATCGCCTATCATTCGCAGTCCGTGCGGCCTGGGGCGCTCTTTGTCGCCATCCGCGGGGCGCACCACGACGGGCATACGTTTGTCCCCGAGGCCCTCCAACAGGGGGCAATCGCAGTCGTCGTCGAGCATCTGATAGACGTCCCGCGCGAGGTCGGGCAGGTCGTCGTCGCGGACACCCGAGTCGCCCTGGCCGCACTCAGCGCGGCGTTCTTTGGCCATCCGTCCCGTGACGTGAAGCTGATCGGGATCACGGGGACGAAAGGGAAGGGCACCACGGCATACCTGCTGGAAGCGGCCTTGTCCGGGGGAGGGCAGCGCACCGGGGTCATTGGGACGTTGGGGGTGAAACTGGGCGCGCACGTGGCCCCCCTAGAGCGCACGACGCCAGAAGCTCCCGATCTCCAGCGGACTCTCCGGCAGATGGCAGACGCGGGCATGCATGTGGTCGTGATGGAGGTGGCCTCGCATGCCCTGGTGTTGCACCGCGTGGCGGGCTGCCACTTTCACGGGGCGGTGTTCACGAATCTGACGCAGGACCACCTAGACTTTCACAAGACGCTAGACGCCTATCGGGCAGCCAAGCGGACGTTATTTGAGATAGTGGCCCCCGACGGGGTGTCGATCATCAACGCCGATGACCCCAGCGCACGGGTGATGGCCGAAGCAAGCCGGGCACCGGTGATCACCTATGGGTTCGGCGCGCGCGCGGATGTGCGCGCCTCTGATGTCCAGCTGCGTCTCGATGGCGCGGATTTTACAGCGGTGACACCGCAGGGGAAGACTGAGGTTCATCTGCGTCTCCCTGGCCGGTTCAACGTCAGCAACGCGCTAGCCGCGATCGCCGCCGCACAGCACGAGGGTGTTGCCTTGGATGTCATCGCGCAGGCCTTGGGCGAGTTCCCCGGCGTGCCGGGCCGATTCGAAGCCGTGCGCGAGGGGCAACCCTTCGGAGTCATCGTCGACTATGCGCACACGCCCGACAGCCTGGAAAATGTGCTGCGGGTGGCGCGGGACTTTACGCGGGGGCGTCTGCTGGTCGTCTTCGGGTGTGGGGGGGATCGAGACCGTACGAAGCGACCGGTGATGGGGCGCATCGCCGCACAGCTCGCTGACATCGCGGTCGTAACGTCGGACAACCCGCGTAGCGAAGAGCCGACCGCGATCATCGAGGAGATTCTCCGTGGGACAGCGGATGCGGCTGCCGGGGGATCCGGCGCGCGCCCCGCGTCGCGCGCCCGCATTGAAGTCGAGCCGGACCGCCGACGGGCGATTACCCGCACACTGGAGTCCGCGCGGCCTGGGGATGTCGTGATCATCGCGGGCAAAGGGCATGAACCGTATCAGGAGATCAAGGGCGTGAAATACTCCTTCGACGACCGAGTCGTGGCACGCGAGGTCCTGCAATCGCTAGTCGGAGGGCGCCCCGTGCGCAAGGAATAAGGCGTGCGACTGTCCCTCGCCGAGGTCTTGAAAGCCACCGGCGGCGACCGGGGTGGTCCCGCCCGGCCGGCCTCGGTCGAGATCACCGGCGTCCGCACGGACTCGCGAACGGTCCAGCCGGGGGACCTCTTTGTGCCGCTCCGCGGCCCCCGGGCGGATGGGCACGACTTCATCGCCGATGCGTTTCGCCGGGGGGCCGCCGCCTCACTCGCTGCGCGGTCTGTGGCCGGGCTCCCCAGCGGGGCCGTCATCATCCACGTCCGCGACCCCTTGCGGGCGCTGGGGCAGATTGCTGGCGCCTACCGCCGCGCGCTGTCGCTCGCGGTCGTGGGCATTACCGGCAGCGTGGGCAAGACGACGACCGCGCAACTGTGCGCCTCCGTCCTCGGGCAGAAGTTGTCTGTCGCGGTGACCAAGGACGACTGGAACGCGGAGATCGGCGTGCCGCTGACGCTGTTGAGCTTGACCCCGCAGCACCGCGCGGTTGTCCTCGAGATGGCGATGCGCGGGCTGGGGCAGATTGCCGAGTTGGTCGAGATCGCCCAGCCATCGATCGGTGTCGTAACGACGATCAGCGAGGCCCATCTCGAATTCCTCGGCAGCCACGAAAACATCGCGCAGGCAAAAGGGGAGCTCATTGTGGGTCTGCCCCCCGACGGTGTGGCCGTGTTGAACCGTGACGACGAGGGGGTCGCGCGTTTGGCCCCCCTGTGTAAAGGGCGCGTGATGATGTACGGACTGGACGGTGAGGCGGACGTGACCGCGTCCCACGTACGGTTTGAGCCGGCGGGCATGGCGTTTCGCCTGAGTGCGGGGGGGAAGCACGCCGATGTCCATCTGCCTGTCTGGGGCCGGCACAACGTCAGCAACGCGCTCGCGGCGGCAACCGTCGCCGTGACCCTGGGATTGGATGTGGCGACGATTCGCGCGGGCTGCGCGGCGTGGAAACCCCCCAAGATGCGCCTGGAGCCTGTGCGCGTAGGCGATGTGTTGATCCTCAATGACGCCTACAACTCGAGTCCGGCCTCTGCGCGTGCGGCCATGGACGTGTTCGAAGACGTCGCGCGGGGCGGGCGGATGCTTGCCGTGTTGGGGGCCATGAAAGAACTTGGTCCGCACTCGGCTGACATGCATCGGGCTGTGGGAAAGGACGTCGCTCGCCGGCACATCGCCGCGCTGCTCACCGTGGGAGAGGGTGCGGAGGCGATCGGCGAGGGCGCGGTCGCCGCCGGGATGGATCGTAGCCGCGTTGAGCATGTGGGCACAATCGAGCAAGCGGTGGGGAGGCTGCGGGCGATGCTGCAACCCAAAGACGTCGTGCTGGTCAAGGGGTCGCGGGCCGTGGAGATGGAACGCATCGTCGAGACGCTGCGCACGGCCCACAGGACGGCGTCGTGACAGACCGCCTCGTCCTCACCGCCGGATTGGCTGCCGCAGTGATGGTGGCGTTCGGTTCGTGGGGCATTCCGTATCTGCGCGCCCTGCACGTCCAACAGCGCATTCGGGCCGAAGCGCCCTCTCAGCACCAGGGCAAAGCGGGGACGCCAACCATGGGAGGCCTGTTGCTCGTTCCGTCGGTGGTCGTGGCGACGGTGCTGGCCGCCCCCCAGATCAGCTGGGATCTGCTGCTGCCTCTAGGGGCGATGCTCGCGTACGGGACGGTCGGGGCCATCGACGACGCGTTGGCCCTGCGCCACGACCGGAACCTCGGGTTGCGCGGGCGCGAACGGTTGGCCGTGCAGTTCGCACTCGCCGCGGCTGTAGCCTTCCTCGTCTTGCGGTTTGCTGGGAGACCGGACTGGGTGCTCCCGCTTGTCGGCGCCGTCGCACCGGGAGTCTATGCGGTGTTTGTGGTCCTCTACCTTGTCAGTTTCACGAACGCTGTCAATCTCACCGATGGCCTCGATGGGCTGGCCGCAGGCACGGTGGCCCTCGCCGCGGGCGCCTATGCGGTAGTCACCGCGGCGGCCGGGCGGGGGGAGATCGCCATCCTGTGCGCGGCACTCGCCGGCGCGTGTGCGGGCTTCCTGTGGTTCAACGCGCATCCGGCGGCGGTGTTCATGGGCGATGTCGGGTCAAACGCGTTGGGGGCTGCGCTCGCCGCGATCGCCATCGTCACGCAGACGGAGGGCTTGCTGCTCATCGTGGGAGCCGTCTTTGTGCTGGAAGCCGTCTCGGTCCTGGTGCAAGTCGCCTACTTCAAGGGCACGGGTGGGCGGCGGATTTTTCGGATGAGCCCCTTGCACCACCACTTTGAGCTGTCCGGGTGGAGCGAGACGCAGATCGTCACCCGGTTCTGGCTCGTGGGCACCGCGGCCGCGTTGGTTGGCGTGGCGCTAGTGTATTGAGTGCACGGCGAGGCTGATGGGATGAAAGGCATATCGGGAGTAGAGCGGACGAGATCATGACGACGCGCGACGTGATGGACAAATGGCGCGGCAAGAAGATTCACGTCATCGGCCCGGCGGGGACCGAGGGGTCCACAGTCATCGAGTTCCTCCTCGCCGGCGGCCTCGCCACCATTACGGCCCACGAGTTCCGGCAGCGCGAGGATTTTGAAGTGGAGTTTGCGCGCACGCACCAGTGGCTGGCCCCAGACGCGCGCGGGGCCGCCGCGGCGCGGCTGCTGAGCGCGCCGATCACGTTTCGCTGGGCCGAGCGCTACCTGGAAGGGATCGAGCGCGCGGAGGTGATCATCGTCCCCCAAGCGTGGTTCCGCCACCGGGCCAACGCGCCGCTGCGCGCGCTGCGAGAACGCGGCATCCCGTTTTCCTCCATGACGCAGCTGTTCTTCGAAGTCAGCCCGGCGCCGATCATCGGCGTGACGGGGACGAATGGGAAATTCACCGTCGCCTATCTCATCCACCAGATGCTGCTCGCGAGTGGACTGCGGGCCTATTTTTCGGGCAACGATCGCACTCATGTCCCGATGCTCTACTATGCCGGCGACTTGACACCGCAGGACTCACTCGTGCTGGAGCTGTCGAACCGCCAACTGATCGACCTGCCGTACAGTCCGCACCTCGCCGTCATTACCAACATCGCGCCCCATCACTTAGACGATCACGGGACATTTGAGGCGTACGTCGAGGTGAAACGGGGGATCCTCCGCCATCAGCGCGCGGATGACATGGCCGTGCTGAATGCGGATAATCCCCACACCGCCGGGATGGCGTCTGCCTGTCCCCACCCGTACCTCTTCAGCCGCCACCGGGAGCAGCAGGAGGGGGCGTTTGTGCGAAGCGAGGCGATGGTGATCCGTACGAACCGCGTGGAGCGGACCATCCCCCTGCGCGCGCTGAGCGTCCCCAGCGCCCATGGTGTGGAAAACGCACTGGCGGCCTGTCTGGCCGCGTCCTTGGCCGGTGCGTCGGCTTCGGCAATGGTCGAAGTCCTCTCGGCGTTTCGCGGCTTGCCGTACCGCTTCCGCATCGTGGCAGAATCCGCAGGGATCCGGTACATTGAGGACTCGCTCGCGACCAATCCCGCCGCTGCGGCCGCCGCGATCGCCAGCATGGACAGGCCGTTTGTCCTGATTGCCGGGGGGGCGCGGCCGGGGGCGACCGCGGAGGACTTTACCCCGATGCAGGCGGCCCTGTCCCGGGCACCTGTGAAGGCCGTCGTGCTGATCGGCGCCACGACTCCTCAGCTCCAGCGAGCCTTCACCGGGTTGTCCATCGTCGCCGCCGGAACGCTGGACCGCGCGGTCGCCGAAGCCCACCGGCTCGCGCGCGCAGGGGAGGCCGTCCTGCTGTCCCCGGGGTGCGAGAGCTTTGACCAGTTTGCCGACTATCGCGCGCGGGGAGACCGATTTGCCGACCTTGTGCGGGCGCTGATAGGCGACATCACTCAGACGAGCACTGCGTAGGGCTGGAGGCGATTTCGACGTGAGCGCGCGTAGCTCTACGAGAGGTCGAGAGTGAACGACTTGGTCCCGAGACGGCCGATGGATTCATGGCTGTTTGTCGCCGCCGTCGCGCTCGTGGCCGCCGGCGTGGTCATGGTGTACAGTGCCAGCGCGATCGTCGCGCACGACCGCTTCGGCGACAGCGCCTTCTTTTTCAAGCGGCAAGCAATATGGGCCGCGCTCGGCATGATGGCCCTCGCGGTCACGCAACGGATTCACTACGCGCGGCTGCGCGCGTTCACGCCCCTGCTGCTCTTCCTCACTGCCACTGCGTTGGTGCTGGTCCTCGTGCCGGGCATCGGACGTGTCGCCGGGGGCGCCCGCCGGTGGATCGCGATCGCTGGCCCCTTCGCGTTTCAGCCGGCGGAAGGGGCCAAGCTGGCTTTGGTGTTGTATCTGGCGCACGTCCTCACCGCTCGCTCTCGCCCGGATACCTTACAGGCGGCGGGACCGCCGCTGCTGATTACCGCACTGTGTGCCGGGCTGATCTTGTTGCAGCCTGACATGGGGACGGCCCTGTTGCTGGGGGCATTGACTCTGGGCCTGCTGTTTATCGGTGGGGTCCGCCCCTTGCACCTGCTGGGCTTGAGTGCAGCGACTCTTCCGGTGTTGACCGTGGCCGTGCTGGGGGAAGGGTACCGGAGGCAGCGCATCCTCGCCTTCCTCAATCCCTGGCGCGACCCCCAGGGCGCGGGTTTTCACATCATCCAGTCCCTGCTCGCGTTAGGGTCGGGCGGATTGCTGGGTCTGGGGTTGGGCAACAGTCGGCAGAAATTCTTCTACCTGCCCGAGCAGCACACCGACTTTATCTTTGCCATCCTGGGTGAGGAGCTCGGACTGATTGGTGCGGTCGCCGTCGTGGTCCTGTTTGGCCTGGTGGCCGTGCGCGGCTTTCGCATCGCGCGGGAAGCTCCCGATCGCTACGGCAGCCTGCTCGCGGCAGGGATTACGCTCATGATCGTGTTGCAGGCGATCATCAACATCGGCGTCACTACAGGAGTGCTGCCTATTACGGGCGTCCCCCTGCCCTTTGTGAGCTTTGGGGGGTCTTCGTTGCTGTTCACGCTGATCAGCGTGGGGATTTTGTTGAACATCTCCCAATATGGACGCCCAGACGCCCCACCGGGCGTGCGCGGCCTGTGAACAGGATGCGCTCAGTGCGGGAGAGGGGCGGGGTCGTGGGGCGTCGCACCGTCCGCAGCGCGCTGCGCGTCGTCATCTGCGGGGGAGGGACCGGGGGGCACATCTATCCGGGACTGGCGATCGCCGAAGCCCTCGCTGCATCTGCGACGCCGGTCGACGTGTTGTTTGTGGGCGGCGACGGTCCGGAACGGCAGATTGTCCCCCGGGCGGGGTGGGCGTTTCGCCCCGTCGCCTCGCGGAAGTGGCCGCGGCGCCTCACCTGGACGGTGCTGCAGGCGGCGTGGCTGACGACGGTAGGGACCGTCCAAGCACTGCGATTGCTCATGCAGTGGCGGCCGAAGGCCGTTGTGTCGACAGGTGGTTATGCAGCCGCCCCAGTCGGCGCGGCCGCCGTCCTCCTGGGTGTCGCGATCGTGGTCCAAGAACAAAACCTCGCCGTCGGTGTCGCGAACCGCGTGCTCGCGCGGTGGGCGCGGGTGATTTCCGTGAGCCATGACCGGGTGGCCCGCTCGCTTGGGCCCCGCGCGGTCGTGACCGGCGTGCCAGTGCGGCGGGGTGCGGTGGGCGGAGACCGCGTCCGCGGCCGGCGCGCATTTGGATTGCAAGACCGGCCCCTCACGATCCTGGTGCTCGGAGGGAGTCAGGGGGCCCGCAGCCTCAATGCCGCGGTTGTGGAGATGGTGGCCGTCCTTCCGGCGGGCGGGGAGGTCCAGATTCTGCACCAGACCGGGCAAGACCATGAGGCGTGGGTCCGCTCACGCATGGCCACGCACAGCGGACCGGTGCATTACGTCGTGGTGCCGTATATTGAAACTATGGCCGATGCCTATGCCTGTGCGGATCTCGTTATCTGCCGCGCCGGGGCGGCGACACTCGCCGAGGTCAGCGCGAACGGGCTCCCGGTGATTGTGGTCCCGTATCCCTTTGCTGCGGAAGGACATCAGGATCTGAATGCCCAGTTGTTGGAAGCCGCCGGCGCCGCCGTGGTGGTCCGCGACCATGACCTCAGCGGTGCCCGGCTCGCCGGGGCGGTCGCGGCGGTGCGTGCAGACCCGTCCCGTCGGCGAGCGATGGCCGAGGCCAGCCGCAAGCTCGGCCGTCCCCAGGCCGCCGCGCAGGTCGCCGAGATGATTCTGAAAACCGCAGGTGTGAACGGCGCATGATGGATCCACACGCACGCGTCCACTTCGTCGGGATTGGTGGCATGGGGATGAGCGCAATCGCCCGCGTCCTGCTGGCCCGCGGACACCGCGTGAGCGGATCCGACCTGCGCATATCCGCGGCCACCCGGCGCTTGCAGGCGCACGGCGCGACCATCCACATCGGCCACGATCCTCGCCATGTCGAGGGCGTAGATGTGGTCGTGGTCTCCCGCGCCGTCCCCGAGACCAACGCGGAAGTCATGGCCGCACGCCGACACGGCCTGCGTTTGTATCATCGCGCGGAGGTCCTCTCCCAGATTTTGGCCGGCGGGAGGGCCATCGCGGTGGTAGGCACCCACGGGAAGACGACGACGACGGCGATGACCGCGCACGTGCTCGCCGCAGGGGGCTTCGATCCCACCGCTCTAATCGGCGCGGACGTGGACGGGCTGGACGGCAACGTCCGGCTCGGGGCCGGGCAGTACCTCGTGGCCGAGGTGGACGAGTCCGATGGGTCCTTGCTCCATGTCCACCCCGCCGTCGCGGTGGTGACGAGCCTCGACATCACCGATCACAGCGACCACTACGGAACGGCAGAACGCCTGGTGCAGACGTTTGCGCAATTCCTCGGCACGCTTGCCGCAGACGGTTTTGCCGTGCTGTGCGCCGATCACCATCACGTGCGCGAGCTCGCCGCGCGGGTGGCCACACGGACGGTGACGTATGGGGTGTCGTCTGCGGCCGGCTACACGGCGACCATTCACGCGATGCACGGCCACGAGACCCAGTGCACCTTCCATCGTGAGAAGACAGTGCTAGGACCGGTGACACTGCCCGTGCCCGGTCGTTATAACGTCGCCAATGCGCTGGCGGCCACCGCCGTGGCCATGGAGTTGGGAATGCGGTTTGACGCGATCGCGTCTGCCCTCACCCAATTCGGCGGGGTGGGCCGCCGCTTCTCCGTCCGCGGGGAGGTGGGGGGCGTGATGGTGGTGGATGATTACGCGCACAATCCGGTGAAGGTCGCGGCGGTCCTGCGAGCCGTGAGAGAAGCGTGGCCGGACCGGCGGATCGTCGCGGTTTTCCAGCCCCACCGCTACAGCAGGACGCAAACGACGTACCGCGGGTTTGCCGCCGCGTTTGATGACTGCGACGAGCTCATTATCACCGAACTCTATTCCGCAGACGAAGTCCCCATCCCGGGGGTCGGTGCCTCCCTCATTGTCGACGCCGTGCGGGCGCACCGGCCCGTGACGTTTATCAGCGACGCAGGTCGCCTCGTCGATCACCTGCTGCCCTCTCTGCGGGGCGGCGATGTGGTCCTCACGCTGGGAGCCGGTGATATCGGCGCGGTCGCCGATGATCTCGTGGCCGCCCTGCGGGTCCGGCACGAAGGGATGGCGCCGACGGACCGATCAGCGTCCGTGCGCCAGCCGGAAGCGTGATGGCGCGACGGGTTCAATCCCCCGATCTCGTGCGCCGCCTGCGGCAGGTGTGCCCGGACGTGCGGGAGCGCGAGCTCCTGCGCAAGCACGTCTCGTTTCGCATCGGCGGGCCGGCGGACATCTTGGTCGTGCCCCGCAGCGGGGACGAACTGCGCGCGGTTGCGCGGGCCCTGTTTGACGAGCACGCCCCCTTTGTGATCTTGGGCGCGGGCAGCAACGTCCTGATCTCAGACGGGGGCATCCGCGGGGTCGTGCTGAAGATCGGCAAGGGCGTGGATCGCGTCACCCGAGACGGCGACCGTATCATCGCCGAATCCGGGGTGGGACTCCCGCACTTGGCCCGCGATGCCGCTGCATCCGGGCTGTCGGGGTTGGAGTTCGCCGCGGGGATCCCGGCTTCTCTCGGCGGGGCCGTCGTGATGAACGCCGGAGCGCACGGGCACGCCATGGCGGAGATCGTCGCCGTCGTGCACGCCGTGACCCCTGACGGCGAGGTGGAGCTGCGCGCCGCCATGCTCGAGTATGCGTATCGCACCAGCGTCCTCCAGCAGCGCGCGGCGGTGGTGACCGAGGCGATGCTGCACTTACGCGCCGCGGATCCCGCAGCGGTGCGGCGGCAGACGGATGAATGGCTGGCGCACCGGAGCGCGACGCAGCCGATTGGCCCGCCCAGTTCCGGCTGTGTCTTCCGCAACCCTGCGGGCGATCACGCCGGACGGCTGATTGACCTGGCGGGGGGCAAAGGGCTGCAGGTCGGCGGGGCGCGCGTGTCGGAGATCCACGCGAACTACATTGTGAATACCGGGGAAGCCACGGCGGTCGACGTGCTCACCCTGATGCGCAAGGTGAACGCGCTCGTGGAGGAGAAGTTCGGGGTTAGGTTAGACGCGGAAGTGAAACTCCTGGGGGAGACGGCACCGGACCGATAGAATACGCGGCAGTCAATCGCACCTGACGTCACACTTTTCAACACACCAGATGACCAACGCTCGCGTCGCAGCATATCCCCTCACCTCCTCCGTCGGCGGCCGCTCTCCGCACGCCGTCCCTTATCGTTCCTCCCAGCCTGTCTCCATACGATGCGTGCGCTTTGCGGCGGTGATGGCCGCGCTAATCGCCGCAGTCGCCTTCGTGCAGTCGTCGTTTTTTCGGATCTCCCTGATCACGGTGCACGGCGCGGGGCATCTGTCTGACGACGAAATCATCGCCCGCAGCGACCTCTATCGCGGGCAACCGCTCAACTCCATCCGTCCGGCCGACGTCGTGGGGCGACTGACCGCGCTTCCGTGGATCGCCGCCGCCCGCGTGCAGGTCATTCCTACTGGCCGTGTGGATCTTCTCGTGGACGAGCGCGTCCCCCGCGCCGCGATGCTGTTTCGACACAAGTACGTCCTGCTCGATTCGGGCGGCGTCGCTCTTGAGGGCGCCTTCAACCCGCCGTCGGTCCCGCTGATCTCCGTCGAAGGTATGACCCCTCCCTGGGTCCGCCTCGGAGATCGCGTGCCCTCCCGCGGCGTGCGGGATGCCGTGCGTGCGGTGGCTCTTCTGCCTCCCGAGGAGATCGCGCGGGGGGTACGGCTGCACGTGGATCGCGCGGGGGCCGTGATCGTGACGACCGCGGACGGAGTAACCGTGCTGTTGGGCTCTCCCCGCGGGTTAGGCGGACGGGCGGCCATGCTGGCTCAGGTGCTCGCTGCCATCCGCCGCCAGCATCTGCGCCGCGCCTCTGTGGATTTGCGCTTTGCGGGTAGCGTGATCCTCCGGGGGCAGCCCGCAGCGCTTTCGAGAGGAGTCCGTCGCTAGGTGTGGAATTCTGGTACAAGATATGGGGGAATAGTTATCCAGACTCTACTAGATCTAGGGGTACGAGGCAACTGCCCACCGCCGCGCGTCCGAGGCGGTCGCAGCCAGAGACTGTGGCCTGGGGGCACCCATGTCGCGTAAACAGCACGTCGTCGGACTGGACATTGGGACCACCAAAGTCTGTGCGGTCGTCGGCGAGGTCGACGACGACGGCGACGTCCACATTGCCGGGGTGGGGAACACGCCGTCGGCGGGCATCCGCAAAGGCGTGGTGATCGACATTGACGCCACGACGCGCGCGATCGAAGAAGCTGTGGAGCGCGCCGAACGGATGGCGGGGATCACGATCACCTCGCTGAACGTCGGGGTCTCGGGGGAGCACATCGCGTCCACCAACTCCCGCGGGGTGATCGCCGTGAGCCGGGGCGACCACGAGATTTCGTCCGCGGACGTGGACCGGGTCATCGAGGCCGCGCGCATGGCGGCCCTGCCAGCGTCTGACCGCGAGATCGTGCACATGTTGCCGCGGGGCTTCGTCGTCGACGGACACGACGGTGTGCGGAATCCCGTCGGCATGTTCGCCTCCCGGCTGGAAGTCGAGACCCACATTGTGACCGGCACGTCCACCGTGCTCGCCAATCTGCTCAAGTGCGTCCAGCGTGCCGGATTGGAGTTGGATGAACTGGTGCTGGAGCCCCTGGCCTCTGCCGAGGCCGTCCTCACGCAGGCGGAGCGGGAACTGGGGGTCGTGCTCGCCGATCTCGGCGGCGGGACCACCAGCGTGGGGGTGTTCGCCGGCGGCGGGTTGACGCACACGGCGATTCTGCCTGTGGGAGGCCATCACCTGACGAGCGACGTCGCCGTCGGCCTGCGCACGCCGGTGGCCGAAGCCGAGAAGCTGAAGCTGCGCCACGGCGCGGCCTCGATCGCCGACGTGCGCGAAGGCGAGCTCATCGAGGTCTTCAACGTCGGGGATCGCGAGCCCCGCATCCTGCCGCGCAAAGTGCTGTGTGAGATCATTGAGCCGCGGTTGCAGGAAATCTGTAGTCTGTTGCGCCTGCAGATCAAACGCAGCGGCTTCGGCCACCTCGTCCCGGCCGGCGTCGTCCTCACGGGAGGGACCGCACTGCTGAAGGGGATTGCTCCGTACGTGAGTGAGCGCCTCGAACTGCCCGCACGCGTCGGGGCCCCCGAACAGGTCGGGGGGATGCTGGATGCGGTGGCCAGCCCCATCTATGCCACCGGCGTGGGCCTCGTGCTGTATGGCGTCCGGCACGGGGGCTCCAAGATGGTCCGCGCGACAAACGGCGACGGGATTTTGGGCAAGATGCGCGGCTGGTTGCGGGAGATGGTTCATGGAGCGTGATCGCACGACAGCACAACGCGCGACGCAGCGCGGACACAGCAGCGGAGGGGGTCATCGTCATGGGGCATCTTGATCGCGATCTGCGCCGATACGCGGCAATCAAGGTGGTGGGCGTAGGCGGCGGCGGCAGCAACGCCGTCAACCGCATGATCAGCGCGGGGCTGCGCGGGGTCGAGTTTATCGGGATCAATACGGACGCCCAAGCCCTGGCGATGAGCAACGCCGACAAGAAAATTCACATCGGGAGCAAACTCACCAAGGGGTTAGGGGCCGGGGGCGATCCCGAGGTCGGACGGCAGGCCGCCGAGGAGAGCAAAGAGGATCTCTTCGAGGTCTTGGAAGGCGCCGACATGGTGTTTATCACCGCCGGCATGGGCGGGGGCACCGGGACCGGGGGATCTCCCATCGTCGCCGAGGTGGCGCGAGAACTGGGAGCGCTGACCATCGGGGTGGTCACCAAGCCGTTCGTGTTTGAGGGCCGCAGGCGATCGCAGGCGGCCGATGAAGGCGCGCGCAACCTCAAAGGTAAGGTCAACACCTTGATCACGATTCCCAACGACCGGCTGCTGCAGATCATCGACCGCACGGCGACGGTCGTCGAGGCTTTCCGCACTGCCGATGACGTGTTGCGGCAAGGCGTGCAGGGGATCGCAGACCTGATCACCGTGCCGGGGCTCATCAACCTGGACTTCGCCGACGTGCGCACGATCATGCACGAGGCCGGCTCGGCGCTGATCGGGATCGGCGTGGCGACCGGAGAAGACCGCGCGATCCGGGCGGCTCAGGCGGCGATCAGCAGTCCGTTGCTGGAGACGTCCATGGAAGGCGCCCGCGGGGTTCTGATCAACGTCACCGGTGGGCTGGACCTGGGCTTGCTCGAGGTTTCCGAGGCCGCGCAGATTGTCAAAGACGCGGCCGATCCCGATGCCAACATCATCTTCGGGGCGGTGATCGACGACAAGGTCGACGGCGAAATCCGGATCACCGTGATCGCCACAGGCTTCGATGCTGGGCGTAAGCCCTCCGAGAAGGTGGCCGACAGTCCTGAGGCGATTGAGGATGGCGTGAAGGCGTTGATCAACGACCTGGACATCCCGGCGTTTCTCCGCCGGCGCTGACACCATACCGCGCAGGCTGCAGAGGGACATCTCCCGGGGGGACGGCGCAGTCGTCCCCCCTTCTCTTTGGTGCCGCCGCGCCGTACGCTAGAGGCTAGTGGTGTTTGAGCCCAGTTCGGCAATCGAGAACCTATCGCGCGTGGTGGCGGACTACTTTCCCATCACCGGCCATGTGGAGGACGGCGGACGACCGGCGTTCACGGTCGACCTGCCCCCCGACAGCAAGAAGCGATTTCTCGCGCTGCGGGACCGCCTGGAGCCCACCGGATTGTTGCCTCTCCTGCGCGTCCGTGACGGCCGTCCAGTGGTCGCGTTCTTGCCGAAGCCGCCCCGGGCTAAATGGCGTTGGCCGGTGAATGTGCTGTTATTCGTGGGGACGCTGGGCACGACGTTTCTGTCAGGCTACGTAATGGCCGTCGGCTCCGGGAGCTCCAAGTTCCCCAGCGCCGTGGAAAGCGGGCTCGCCTTTTCGCTCTCGTTGATGCTCATCCTGGTCGTGCACGAGATGGGGCACAAGGTCATCTCCATCCTGCGGGGGATCGATGCCAGCTTGCCCTACTTCATCCCCATGGTCCCCCCCGTGGGCACGATGGGGGCCGTCATCGTCACGCGCGAGCCCGCGCCCAACCGCGACGCCTTGATCGACCTGGGGGCCTCCGGACCGATCGCAGGCTTCCTGGTGGCCGTCGCAGTCGTGATCGTCGGGGTGCGCGCGTCGTTTGTGCTAGACCCGTCCGCGATGGTCGGCCTGACGTTGGTGAACTATCCCGATCCCTTGCTCGTGCAGTGGATCACGGAGTTGTTCATCCATCCCCAACCCGGGCAGGTCGTGCTAATGCACCCCATCTTGTACGCGGGCTGGATCGGGCTGCTCGTGACGAGCCTAAACTTGCTGCCTTCCGGGATGCTCGATGGCGGCCATGTGGTGCGGGCGCTGCTCGGAGCCCGCCGGCATTTTATTGTCTCCTGGCTTGCTGTCCTGGCGGCGTTCGCGCTCCGTTACTGGCTGATGGCGGCGCTCCTGGTGGTGATGTTGACAGGTGTCCGGCGAGCGCACCCTGGCCCGCTGGACGACGTCTCCCCGGTGAGCCCGGGACGGTTCGTCATCGCCGTCGTGCTGCTTGCCATCTTCGTGGTGAGTGTTGTGCGTCTGGACATTACTCCTGTCAGGTTTTAGCCGTGCGCGGTACAGGTCGTCAGGTGTGGGCGATCTTTCGCAAGGAGATGGTCGAGACATTGCGCGATCGCCGCACGCTGATCATCGCGTTGCTGTTGCCGGTGGTCCTGATGCCGTTGGTGACCCTCGGAGTGCCGTATCTGGCGTCCCGGCAGCGCCAACAGCGCGAAACCGCGGTGTCTCACATTGCCGTGATCGGGGCAG
>MNEU01000061.1 GCA_001917855.1 Armatimonadetes bacterium 13_1_40CM_64_14
TTGGTGGGATCACGGTGTTGGTATGGGCATGGTCGGATGTGTTGCCCTTCGGCGGCATCCCTGTCAAGCTCGCGCTGATCGCCGGGTTGGTGTGGTTGACCGGCTATCATGTTTGGAACCGGCTACTGCCCGCGTGGATCATCCGAGGCCAGCAACAGCGGCGCTTACGGGCGATGGCGTGGGAAGAGGACCCACGGGACATCGGGCGACTGCATTGGCATCGGGTCGCCTATGGCCGCGCGAGCGCGATTGCCCCATACTTGCGAGCCGAAGCTGATGCTTACTGGCTAGCGCGCACCGACCCGCTTCCGCGGAGAACGTGGCTGGGGGTGACGCGGCGGTGCGTGTTTGATGTCGCGATCCCCAAAGACCTGATGTTGCGGCACGTGCTTGTCCTCGGCTCGACCGGCGCGGGCAAGACGCGAACCGCGATCCAGGCGTTGATCGAGCAGCAGATCGCACAGGGGCTGGGCCTGCTGGTGCTGCAATTCAAGCATGATGAACTGTTCTACCGTGGCATTCTGGATGCGGTGGTTCGCGCGAAGCGCGAACGCGAGTTTGTCTACCTGAGCCTACGGAGCGACGACGAGGCGCGCACGGCCGCATGGAATCCTCTCGGGTGGTCCGATCGCACGGAGGTCGCAGAAGCCTTGGTCTACGCGATCATCGATGACTTCGCTCAGCTGCGCTATTTTGCCGCGCAGAACCTTGATGCCCTCGGCATCGTCCTCGACGGGGCCCGGCGCAAGGGGGAGGCGCTCAGCTTTGCCCGGCTGGCGGAACTCCTCGCGGAGACGGGCCAATCGGGTGCCGGGCGGCTCTTGCTCGCATACCTGCGGTCCTTTCCTGACCTCCGGGCACGGGCGCAGAGGGTGCGGTGGGACCACGCGAGTGAGCTCAAGATGATGGCGGCCCGGCTGGCGCGTTTCCCGGCGTTGACTCTGTCCCCGGGGCGGATGCCGCTCGATCTCCGCCTCGCGATGCAGCAGCGACACGTGGTCATCGCCAATCTTGATGCCACCGCGTTCCCGCAAGCGGCGCGGTATGTCGGGCGCCTGCTCATGGCGTGCTTGTCGGCCACGTACTCGACCCTTCGCCGGACGGAAGCTGATCCGCTCTATCTCGTGGCGCTCGACGAGTTTGGCCCGGTGGCCGGACCACATCTTTCGAGCGTGCTCGGCACCGCTCGCGGGTTCGGTGTGAGTTTGGTGCTCGCCACACAGAGCCTTGCAGACTTGCGAGCCGCGGGGCAACGGGAAGCCGCCGATGCGCTTGCAGCGCAGATTGTGGAAAACGTGGGCACGCAAGTCGTGTTTAGTCTCCGGAATCCGTTTGAAGCGGAGTGGTGGTCGAAGGCGAGTGGGACCGTCCTCCGCGACTACCCGATCGAGACGCTCCTGGATGCAGGCGTCGGCGGGGCGGGCGATGGCAAGCTCGCCGCCGCGAAGCGTGAATCGGGCGCTGTCTCGATCAATCAATTGCTGTTCGCCCCACGGTCGAAGGGATTCGTGTGGATTCCGTCCCGACGTTGCCTGCGGTTGCCAGGCGGCCGATCAGCGCGTCTGCGTCAGGCACCGGATCGACGGGAACTGATTCTCGCAAACTTCGTGCTGCCGCCCGATCCGCTGCCCTGGCCCGAAATTGTGGGCGGTGAGATTGTGAATGCGCAGGCTGCGCCTGCCGGTGTCCAGCCGTTCTCCATAGGACCGCCACCCGTGCCGGGCGTGTCGGCCCCAGAGCAACAACAGCCTTCCCCGCCGCCCGGATTGCTCCCGGCCGGGGTACTCGGATCTACCTTGCGCGGCGGGGCCATATCGGGCATCGACGACGGCGGTGAGGGCGCGGGGCCCAGCAAGGGAGAGTAAGGGAAACTGACCCGCCCGGAGGGAGCGGCTGTGACGGAGCTGACAGTGAGACAGGCCCTACAGGCAGACCGTGATGCGGCGGCCCTGACATGGCTCGCACGCCTTCAGCTTGCGACAACCCAGCAGATCCTGGCGCTTGGTTGGCCCAGCGTCTCTCGGTCGATAGCCGTGAGGCGGTTACGCGGGGTGCGACAGGTCGGGTTGTTCGAGGCCGTAGCCACCAAAAGTGGCGCGGGTCAGCATGTTGTCTTGTACCGCTTGACGCCTGCCGGTGCTGTCGCAGCGGCCACGCTGCTTGGGGATCCTCAGGTCATCCATGGGGTGCGTGTGACCGCGACTGAGGGGATTCATCTGGAGCATCGGTTGCGCGTTAATGACACGATTCTCCACCTGGTCGACCGTCTTGGCCAGGGCGCGGTGGAGGTCCTCCTCCCCCACCAACGCCGCTTGAGATGGCAGATCTCCGGCGGCGCATGGCACGAGGTCACCCCTGATGTCGTGCTGGTGTTTCCTGAGGCTAGCACAGCCCTCATGCTCGAGTACGATCGCGGTCTGCGCAGCCTTGAGAACATCGCGGTCCAGCTGCAGCGATACCGGGAGGCCGTCGAGCAGCCCGACTTCCCGAGCCGAGTGGCGCGATCCTCCATCGTCTATGTGCTCCACCCGCCTTCACCCACACGGGCGACAGCGATCCTGCACGCGGCTGCGGAAGCAGGCGTGGAGGCTCGGGTGGCAGTGATCGCGGCGTGGGATCTAGCGACAGCGGTCGTGGACGCCATCGCGAAGGCTGACGCCCACAGGGCCAGCTGAAACAGTGAGCTGACAGTCTCTGGCGACAGTCGGGCACGATGCTGGGCGGGTACTGCGGACCGCGTTGCCCTCTCGGCGCTCACAAGCCACGCGGCTGTTGGTCCTTGGTCCGCAGGTCCGGATGCACGACCGCGAAGCGACGCCCGGCCGGGGAGGTCGTCGCGGAGGCTGATGCAGCGCGTCGATTTTGTCACGGGTCAGTGAAGGTGTACGCCCGATGGGCCCCGACGGCGTGAAGACGGTGGTGCCGGCTCGGGGCTGCGTCCCAAAGGAAGGGGGAATCAGGTGATGGCCGCCGTTGAGCTCGTCGGTGCACTCATTGCACGCGTCGTGGCGATTACCAGGCACGATCCGCTCGGCGCGGCCGTGCTGCTCGGGAGCTACCTCCTCCCGCGGGTCTGGCCGTTCACTGTCGGTGAGGGGCTCTACTGGACCGCTTGGTGGACGCTCTTGGGTTGCTGGGTCGTCGGGAGCGCCACGCGGGCCCCATGGCAGACTGGTGGAGCACGTCCGAAATGGAAGATGGGATGGCGGCCCTGGTCGAGTGTCATCGCCGACGCGGGTTCTCAGTCGACGGCAGAGGGAGGTCACACGGGCGACGTGATCGCACCCGCTGGCGCTCACGCCGGAGGGGTGCAGGGCGCGGAACTGTACTCCAGCACGGCTGAGGCCGGCGGGGGCGGTGCTGGGGTGAGTGCGGGCATTGGGTGGGAGGCCCGTCGACAGACGGCAAGGGAGCGACGGGCGTCTGAGCTACGGCGGCTGCTCGCGCTGGAGAGTGCGCTGAAAGCGCGCATTGTGGGACAGGACCATGCCGTCTCGGCCATTGCCAGGGCGCTCGTGCGTCAGGTGGTGGGCGTGGGGGAGGGTCTGCGACGGCCACTGGTATCGGTCCTCGCCGCGGGGCCTACCGGCGTCGGGAAGACGGAAACGGCAAAGGCCTTAGCGGAAATCTTGGGGCGACCACTGCTGGTATATGATATGGCGAACTTTGCAGAACCACATACGGTAGCGGCGTTGATCGGCGCTCCACCGGGCTATGCGGGCTCCGAACGACCCGGGCGGTTAGTGAGCGACTTGCAGCGCCATCCTGACGCCATTGTCCTGCTGGACGAGATCGACAAGGCGCATCCTACGTTGTTCGATCCGTTCATGCAAGTGCTCGAGGAAGGCCGGTTCGTGGAACTGTCCCGGGGCGAGCGGGCCGATTTCGGTAAGGCGATTATCGTGGCCACCACGAACTTGCTCCGATCCGAAGCGACCCTGGCGTGGACGGACGATCCCGCACACATCCGGCGGATGCTGCTCTCGGCGCGCAGCGAGGTTCCGGGTCTTCCCGCCGCGGGCTTCGGGCTCAGGCTCGAATTGATCGCGCGAATCGATCTCGTGTTGTTGTACAAGCCGATCTCTCTAGAGGTCCTGGATCGCATCGCCCAGGGCTACATTCCTACGTTCATCAATCGCACTGCTGCGCAGCTGGGGGTGCAGCTGAAGGTTACCGTCGATTCGAGGCTCGTGGACGAACTCGTCAGTCGCTGTGATCCGCAGTTTGGGGTACGGGACCTCAAGCGTGTGGTGCAGGAGCGCCTGGGCAACGCGCTCGTGGACGACTATCTCCCTTGGATGTTACGTGCGGAGCTGCCGTCGGCGGTGGAGATCAAGGTGCACGATGGGAAAGTCGTCGCTACGTACCGGTGAGGTGAATCATGATGCAGACCATGGCACGAGTGAGCGCATTCTTGATCGTTGGGCTTGTCGTGATGAATGTCGTTCTCGGAGTTGTGCAAAGGTTGATGCCGCATCGGGCAGGCCAGGGCGAGGCCCAGGTGGCCGTTCTGTCCGGATCTCCGACGCTGGGCCGGGGTGTGATTGATATCGGTCAGGCGCTGAGCACTCCCGTGAAGTCCTTTGCCGATCGCATACTTCTGGAGGTGGAGGTCACCCGGGTCGCCCGCACGAGAAAAGACGTACGACTCGACCTCGTGGTGACTCCTCGTGCGGTAGACGGGTACACTCCCCTGTTCATGGACCGACTTGCGGTGGATGCGACGAAGACGGCGATCGTCACCGCCGACGGGACGTGGCTTTCCGTGAGAGATGCCCACGGCGTGGGGCTGCTTGCCGCCAACGAGTTACTGCGCCGTTCCCCAGTCTACGTGATTGGCGCTCCGCGACAGGTGGAGTTGATTTTCCCTCCGTTGTCGTCACCCGTCAGCCGGGTGGTACTGCTCGTGCGGTGGGCGCCAGGCAGGGCGGCCCTGTACGCCGACGGGTGGCGAACCGACCGCATCGTGGAAGTCGACCTGCCGCCGTCCCCATAGTAGGGCACACGGGTGGAGCGCGCACGGCAGGTACGAGGCTGGTCGTGGTCTGGTGAGATGCGACGGCGAAACGTCCCGCGGAAGTAGATCTCCTGTCCGATCGTAAGGTCTTTGGCGATGTGGTGGGTGCCGCCGAAGCACACCAGGTCGAAGTCGGCATCCACGCACCTACTCGCCTGAATTCTAACAAGGTCGTCGTCGACTACCTGCGGCCGGGGGCCAAGGGCCATCAGGGAGTGGCTGTTCCAGGTGCGGGTTAGCGTTTCTCCCTTTCCGTCGAGGTCTGCTCCCGTCACGCGCCGAGCGTGGGCCACGCTCCTCGTTGCCGGCACGGCCTCTTGTGTGTACAATAGTGTGTAAAAGGGGCCTGACATGGGGATGTCGCGCACCAACGTGATGCTGCCCGATGACCTGCTAGACCAGATCGACCGCGTGGCCGGGGCGCGCCGGCGCAGCGCGTTTCTTGCGGAGGCAGCCCGGGAGAAGCTGGCGCGGGTCCGGTTCGAGAGGGCTGCGGCCCGTGCCTTTGGGTCCTGGACAGATTCCGAGCATCCTGATCTGATGACCGACGCCGACATGGACCGCTACCGCCAGCGCCTCCGAGCGACCACGAACCGCCGCGTGCGCACCCGCGCCCGCCGTGGATAGGATACTGCTGGACACGGATGTCATCATCTGGTACTTGCGCGGTCGAGAGTCCACCCGGGCGCGGGTGCTTGAGTCCGGCAAGCATGATGTGCCTCGTTGCTCGGCTCTATCGGTAACCGAAGTCGTCGCGGGTATGCGACCCAAAGAGGAGCCAGCGACCCGCGAGTTCTTGCAGGCGCTGAGGGTGATCGATGTGGACCATGGCGTTGGCTGGCTGGCTGGTGATTTGGTCCGCAGCTACAGGCGCCGAGGCATTACCCTCGATTTTGTTGACGCGACGATTGCGGCGACATGCCTGCGGCATCATCTCGCCCTGGCCACGTACAACGCTAAGCACTACCCGATCCATGAACTGCGTTTCGCACGGGGCCCTTCGAGTCGGTAGGTTCTGTCGACCGTGCGCCGACTCCTGGCCAACGGTTGGTCTGAATGCCTGCGGTTCAGCTTCCCCGTTGCGTTGACCAAACTCCGCTAGACGCAGTTAATGGCTCATCCCCCCGTTCATGTCTAGCCGCTGTATAGCCGTTATACTTGCAATATAATCGAATCCATGCTAGGGTAAGGCCGGTGGTCACGGGTTCCGGCCACCGGCCCCACTGACTCGGAGCAGGCTGCGGCTCGCCTGGGTCACGGGCCGCGGCTGCTCTTCTGCGGAGGAGCAGCACATGAGCACCTTGACAACCGAAGACGGCAGTCCTGTGATGGTCGCGCAGGTCGTCGCCGACTTCCGCCACGGCATGCCGGACGCGGGAACCGTGTACGTCGGCGCGGAGCGGCACAAGGTTCGGGTCTACCGGACCGCCGGTGGGCTAAAAGGAAAGTGTACCTGTCCTGGTGGGTGCGCCGCGACCCCGGAGGCCATCCGCGCGGTTGAGATCCTGGCCGAAGTGTGGGAGCGCACCGCGCGCACCTGCGTGCTGGTCAGGGTTGATGCGGATAGCCGGCCGGACCCGGTTGCCGAACCGGAGCAGCGCGAGCGCCGCCCATACGACGGCATTGCCCGGGCCACATGCGAGGCGGATCTCGTGCCGATGGCCGTGCCGGGCTGGGCGTATGACGAGGGGGGCATCCGCCGCCCGCTTCTCGAGGCGGAGTTCGCCCGGGATCTGTGGTACGAGCTGCACCGCGCGCTCGGTCGACTGCTCGGCGAGCGCGACGCGCAGCCAGCCCACCGGACCTCCCTTCTCGCCTACTACCGGGCGAGCTGGGAGCCGGATCGGGGGATGACGGACGCCGCATTCGAGGTCGACGTACATGTCGGACTCGATGACACCCTGGAGGGGTCTCAAGCGTGAGAGGATCCGTGTCCAGCTGGGAGATCAGCGGTCGACCCCCCGAGGTCGTCTCCGCCGGCGCGGGCGCCTACGCGGTCTGGATCCCCGCCCGCGGGTGCGTGTTCATCGTGAGGCCAGCCGAAAAGCCCCACGGTTCGCTGTCGGCCCCGCAGGTTGCCCAGCTGGTAGAGAAGGCCCGCCAGCAGAGCATCCCCGACCTGGTCATCGGGAGCTGCCAGGTCATCGCCGTCGGCGATGCCTGGCAGCACGAGGGCCACGTGAGAGCGCAGCAGCAGCTGTTGGTGCAGCGCGGGCTGGACCAGCTCGCGCTCGTTGACGGACGCGAGCCCTGGTACAAGCGCCTGTGGGCGCATCTGTGGGGTCCGGCGGAGGCGTAGGTTCCCGCGTGCGACCCACCGCGGGACTGCGGCGGCTCATCGAGTTTGTGCCGGAACCCGGGCCGCCGCCCTGCCGATCCTGGCGTTCCGCTGAGGAGGGACCTTGCGCTTCCCTTCGGCGAATCGGAGATTTCACACGGTTGGTGGGAATAGCATAGCATGGGCGAGGCTCTAACCGCTCGCTGTCTCGTTGCCCGCTCCATTGACCACCTTCTCCGTGTGCCGTATCGTGAGGCCGAGGTGAGTACGTTAGGCAAATTGATCAAGGCACGATACAACAGAGGGATCTTCGAGCCGCTTGAACCTGTGGATCTGCCTGAGGACAAGGTGATAGACATTCCTCTTCCAGATAGGAAACCTGAAGACGATGCGGCCTTCCTTTCCTCACTTGGATCGTGGAAGGACCTTGTCCCTGAGGACTTCATCAAAGAGGTATATTGAGCGGGGGGCGAGCGGGAGTCGTCCAGCGATCAAGCTGTAATGACGTATCTTCTGGATACTGATTGGGCGATCTGGGCCCTGCGCGGGCGCAGCGAAGTTGCTGAGCGAGTGAAGGCCCTTCGTGGGGAGGGGCTGGCAATCAGCGCGGTTACCCTCGCCGAGCTCGTGACTGGTCCACCGCTCCGGAGATCCAAAGAAGGCGGAAGATGGACTCCAACGCTTTCTGGCGCGGGGTCAGCGTGTTGCCTTCACAGCGGAGGTCGCGCACCGATTCGGAAGAGAGAATGCAAGGCTACTCGCGACCGGCCAAGCAATTAGCCAGTTTGACCTCGCCATTGCCGCTACCGCTCTTGTCCACGATTTGACCTTCTTTACCGAAAACAGGAGGCATTTTGAGCACATGACTCATCTGAAACTCGAGTCCCTCCGGGTTGAGCCCTAGACTCTTGCGTTGGGTCCAGCGGGGACTTCGGTTCCCGTGTGCGGCCCGGGGCGGGACTGCGGCGCTCACCAGGGTTGTGCCGGAACGCGGGCCGCCGTCCTTGAGACGTCGGGATGCATTTTGGGGCAATTCAGAAGGTGGTATGCAATTCGGCTGGCCGCTAGAATGATGCTACGTGTAGGACAAGGGCGATAGGAGAACAATTCATGCGTCGCACCGATATTCTCAACGTTCTGAGGCAGCACTTGCCTATGTTGCGTGAGCGCTTCGGCGTGCGGGAGCTGGCGGTGTTCGGCTCTACGGCCCGCGATGAGGCGTCGGATCGCAGCGATATCGATGTTTTGGTGACCTTCGAGACCGGGGCGCACGTGGGATTTTTCAAGCTGGCCGAGCTGAAGGACTTCTTGGAGGGCGCGCTGGGCATGCCCGTGGACCTGCTCACCCCCGCGTCTCTCCACCCGCGGATCCGGGACCGCGTCTTGAAGGAGGCGGTGCGTGCCGGCTAAGGACTGGCGCCTGCGGATCATGGATATCTTGGAGGCCATCCGCAGGATCCAGACCTACACTGCGGGTATGAACCGGGAGGCTCTTGCCGCAGACCCTAAGACGCTCGACGCAATCCTGCGCAATTTGGTCGTCATCGGAGAAGCCGTCCGACATATTCCGGACGAGATAACGATGCGGTTCACGGACGTTCCATGGGACCGCATGCGCGCCATGCGGAATTTCCTCATCCACGAGTATCCCAGCGTCGATCCCAACATCGTGTGGGACACGACGCAGATCGACCTGCCGCCCCTTGTCCCGCTCCTCCAGCAAGTACTGGCGCTTGCCGGTCGCCCAGGCGATTGAGTCAATGCCCTCCAGCGCAGGAGGTGCGCCGCCCGTCGCGCGAGCGATCTTTCCCTTTCAGCAGGCCTCAGGAGATTGAGTACGTCAAGGCGCTGCACCAGCTGATGGCGTAGCGCGGGCTCGACCAGCTCGCGCTGGTCGATGCGCGCGAGCCCTGATACAGGCGCCTGTGGGGTCCAGCGGAGGTCTAGGCCCTCGCGCGCGACCCGGCCGCGGGACTGCGGCGACTCAGCGAGTTTGTGCCGGAACCGGGCCGCCGCCCATTTATCAGAGATCGCATGGTGCGGGTGTAATCCTGCCCCGCGTGTCTTGGTCCGTCGGCGCCTGCGAGTGCCCCTCCCCTAGCCTCGCTCGCTTTTCGTCCGGGCACCCTGCTGGCCACCTCCGTGATTACTGCCGTTATTGACGTTTTATAGCCCCTGTAATACTATCATTACCGAGGACCTATGCCCTATGCCCCCGACTACCTGCGCGCGCTAAGCACGGCGCTGAACTGGGCGCTGGTGCCCAAGCCGCGCCGCGACCCGCCGGGAGTCCGGGTCGCTTTCTGGGCATCGGACGCCTTCTTCTACCGGCGGCGACTGGGCCTCCAGTTCATGGAAGTGCCGCGGGATCCCATGCCCCCGAAGATCCGCGAGGTGACGAAGTGAGTGAGATCATTCACGCGGAGTACCTCCACCGCCTGCGCACCACGCCTGGGTTTGCTGTGCTGGGTCACGAGCAACTGCATGAGTTCCGGCTACCCGGTCTCGACTTCCCCTTCCGGGATAAGTACGATTTCTTGGTTGAGGGCCACCCCCCGTTCCTGGTCAACGGTCTCGGGCTCGGCGAGGTGATCCCACCGGTGCTGCCGCAGCTACTCCAGCAGCTAGACCTCGTGTGCTTCCTGGTCGACGTGAAGTCCACGACCGGTTTCGCCGTGCGCGAGGTTGCTGAGCGAGACGCGCGCGCAGCCGACGGCGTCGAGCTCATGTTGTACGAGTACGATCCGTCGGTCAACGAGTGTCCGTGTGGATCGTGTCCCTTTCGCTCGTTCTGCCCCACCGTCCCCAATCGCGTCCTGCTGGCCCGAAGCGGCCCCACGCCCGAGCAGCTGGTCGTGGCGGAGGCCGTGCTGGCCGACACGGCGCAACGCCTGGCTCCGGTGCGCGACACACTGGCTGCAGCCGTCGCCGCCGTCGGCCGTGCTCAGTCCGATGGCATCAGCGCGGCCAAGGCCTGGCGCGCCGACGCCGCGTGGGACATTGCCAAGCTTACAGAGATCATAGCGGCCTACGGCCCCAGAGGCGTGTCAGCCGAAGCCGCCATCGCGGAGCGGCTGGTTTGCGACGGACATCTGCCGGCCGGCGCGCTTGCGGACGCGAAGCGGCCAGCTCAACCGGACCAGATTGTGCTGCAGATCTAGGAGATCCTAATGCCGTCAGCGATTGGGACAATTTTAGATGAGATTCACCAGCGGCTGCCGCTCACCGATTACCTGGTGGGCAAGGGCCACGCGTTGCGGCGAACCGGGCGCAATCGCATGGTCGGCCTGTGCCCCTTCCATGGCGATAAGCACCGTCCCAACATGGTCATCTACGCCGACGAGCAGCGGTTCCATTGCTTCGCGTGTCTTGAGGAGAACGAGCCCGTTTGGACCTCTGGGGGACTCAAAGCCATCCGCGAGGTACAGGTGG
>MNEU01000007.1 GCA_001917855.1 Armatimonadetes bacterium 13_1_40CM_64_14
GTCGCGTCGAGAAACGAGACTGATTATTTTGTCTTCTGTGGCACGCAGCAGATGAACTTCAGGGTGGTCTGTCCCGTGTTCTTAATCTGGTGCCGTTCAAATGGGGCGACCCAGAGGACATGGCCCTCTGTGATGGGAGACTCATTCTTGTCGCTGACCATGACCCCCTGACCGTCCAGGATGTACATCTCTTGCTCGTACCAATGATTGTGCAACGGGGTGGCCGCGCCGGGGTCGACCTCGAAGACGCGCATCGCGAAGTTCTCGGCGCCGCGCTTGCGGTCGATGACCCAGCGGATCTTGACGCCGGGCATGTTTTCGGGTTGCTCAGCGGGCACGTCCTCGGGGCGGAAAATCTCCATAGGGATGATTTCGCGGGAGACGTCGGGGGGCCCTGCGACGCACGGACCGGCGGGTTGATAGCCTGAGCGGTGGGCGCGCTACGCGGCGTCTCCGCAGCCGCAGCGATCCCGGTAAGGGCAGTTCTTGGCCATCCAGGCCGGGCAGGCTGGCAACTCAGCCGGCGGCGCTCCTGACTCCAGCAGGTGAAGGCGGCGCTCGAGCTCGGCGCGGACGGCGGGGAGGTCAGAGAACATCACGTCATAGACCATGAACTTGTTTTCTGGGATGGCCTCGTAGTACAGGACCAACCTTCCCGTCTCCGTTCCGATGAGGGCGCACTGGAAGGCCAGCGTGTCCACGTTCCACGGGCGTTCGGCGGGCAGGCGCTTCCGCTCGATAAAATCCCGCGCCTTCGACGACTTCAGGATGGTAGGGACACCGCGGCAGAGGCGGACACGGTCTGCGAGCTTCCCGACCCGGACCGGGACACTGGTGAAGGCACCCGGCATGCCTCGATAGAGCACGTCGTCCAGCGCGCGGAAGAAACCGCGGCGGTCCAACTGTCCCAGCCGGTCCCGCGTCGTCGGCGTAGCGTCTTCGCCATCGTCGAGGAGACCGAAGGCGGCCTTGCGAGGGAAGGCGAGGTGGTAGAATCGGAAGCCTGATAGCTGTTCATTGCCCATCTGAAGTCGACCGGCAAACAGGGTCTCTAACCGCTCGTCAGGGTGGATGCTGACGCTGCTTGCCCCCACCAGCGGGCCGATCTCCGGTGCGGTCTCGCAACCGCACAGCTCCTGGTATTCGCACCGACCAAGCCACGCGCAACGGGGCAGGCCGGTCGGGTCGGCCGTCTCTAACGCGTGGCGAAGGAGATCGCGGCGGCGGAGCATTTCGGTTCCAAGGCCGGGCAGATCCGTGAACTCGACCTGGAACGCCCGGAGTTCCGGCGGTCGTCCAAACTCTCCCCGGCCATACAGCAGGAGGTGTCCGCCCATTCGTCCAGTCATCACCGCGTACGCGCCCAACTGGTCGAGGTACTGGGGGTAGATCGATTCCAACCCGGGACGCAAAGATCGGGTCGTCTTCAGTTCCACAGGGAGGTCCTCGTAGATGTCGATCTTTCCCACGATGCCCTCGTACTCAACCAGCTGTTCGGCGAACTCCTCGGTAGACACCGCGCGTTCAAATTCGTTGTGAAAGCCAGTGCCGGCCAGCATGGCCTGCGCCCGGTCCGCAGACGGCGGCACCTCCGGATGCGTGCGGCTGAAAAAGGCTTTGCGGGGATTGATGAGGTCCGTCACCGAAATGCGCCGACGCGTGGACTGCATCTGAATCGCCGCCGCCAACTCGTCTTTGACGGTGCGGTTAGCGTCGATGACGCGGATGAATTTGGCGGAAAATGCTTCAGTCATCCCGAACCCACCAGTGATCTTACTCTAGGACTGAGGGTAACGCGATGGCCACGGGCGTGTCCTATCCGGTCCGTTTCGACGTCCAGTATCTGGGGCGGCTCTCGCGCGGCCTGACTCTCGTGAAGTGGCTGCTTGCCGCGCCCCACTACGTCCTCCTTCGGTATGCCTTTGGGCCTTTGCAGTTGGCCTGCTCGGGCATTGCCTTCTTCTGGATCCTCTTCACCGAACGCTATCCGCGGGGATTGTTTGATTTGTGGGTGGGGACGGCGCGATGGAGCGCGCAGGTGGGTGCCTACACAGGATTGATGCGGGACGAGTATCCGCCATTTACCTGGGCCCCTGGGGCCTACCCCGTGACCTACGAGGTGGACTATCCGGAGCGGCTCTCGCGGTGGCTGATTTTTGTGAAGTGGTTGCTGCTCGTCCCACATTACATTGTCCTGCTCGCCTTGTGGATCGCGGCCCTCATCGGGTACATCATCGCCTTGTTCGCCATTCTCTTCACGGAGCAGTTCCCTCGCGGGCTGTTTGACTTTCTCGTCGGCGTGGACCGCTGGACCTATCGCGTCGTGGCATACTTTGCCCTACTTCGTGATGAATATCCGCCCTTCGGTCTGATCTGAATTCCATCTCGGGTTCCCCGCATCTCGGCCAGGTCGGGGTGGGATTCCGCGGCGGTCTGTTTCCGCAGCAGTCTTTGCCGGCGATGCATCAGGCGGTGCTGAAGCACGGGACGGTCGTCCCCGAGGGCGGCAAAGGACTGGTCGGCGTACGCGAGGGCGCGGCGGGAGTCGCGGAGTTCCCACTCCCAGATCATCGCCAGACGTTCTAAGGCCTGCCAGCGCGGGAGCACGCCCCGCTCGACCTCGTCCTCCCACAGGGTCAGTAGCGGAGCCAGTTGTTCAGTCCGGCGGTAGTGGCGGGTGAGCGCGGTAACCGCGCGGCGCCGCGTGCCGGGGTCGCCTTCGTCCTCAAGAGCCCGCC
Organism: Armatimonadetes bacterium 13_1_40CM_64_14; assembly: GCA_001917855.1. Classification (GTDB taxonomy): domain Bacteria; phylum Sysuimicrobiota; class Sysuimicrobiia; order Sysuimicrobiales; family Kaftiobacteriaceae; genus 13-1-40CM-64-14. The sequence continues at coordinate 2,739 of MNEU01000007.1, forward strand.
GATAGCATTCAGAGGCGGATTCTGTCCGCTCGCGTTCGTCGAGCAGACGACCCAGGCCAAACCAATCGACCGTCACGGAGACGCGCTCCGGATGCGCGAGGATCTCCCCGGCGATCCCGTGGAGGGCGACGAGGGAGAGGAGATCGTGCGCGTTGTGGGCGAACACCGGCTCGAGAAGATCGACGTCGCCCGTGTGCAAGAACTGCACATACAGCGACGGGATCATCCACCCTGGGACATCGGCGGCGCGTTCGACCTTCAGAATGGTCTGTTCGAGCAGCGCCATGCTGTAGCCGCCCAGGCGCCGGTGCCACAATCGCCGCGCCAGCCCCATCACGTCAAGGTGTTGAGTGGTTTCAAGGTCAGCGCGCATGCGGCAGAGGAGAAACCGTGTTTGGAGCAACGGTAGGTCAAACCGCGTGCCGTTGAATGTGACCAGGGCGTCGAAGCGGTGGAGGTGTTTCCCGACGTCCACCAGCATCTCGGGTTCGGCGGCGAGGTCGCGGAGGAAGAATTGGGTGAGGCGGATGCCGCCGTCCTCAACGGTCGCCACGCCAATCAGAAAGACATAAGTCCCGGTCCCCCCGGCCAAGCCGGTGGTCTCCGTGTCGAGCCACGCGATGGAGGTGCCGGGCGGGCCCGCGGCGCGTCCGACCTCGACCGCATCCGCGAGCGAGCACACGCCGTGGACGCGGTCGAGGGGCCATGTGCGGGTGTGGATTTCATACCCTGCGGTTCCCATGCCGTCTGGGCTTACGCCGGGGCCAGCGCCGTCGCGCACGCATCGCGCAGGAGGTTGAGGCAGTCGGCTTTGCCCGAGCTGCCGACATCTAGGACGGGGCCGACGCAGCTCGGGCAGCCCCACTCGCAGGCGCAGGAGGCAATCAGGTCACGCGCGGAGGCGATGAGCTCATCGTGCAGACGGAACGACCTCTCGGCAAGGCCCACGCCACCAGGGGCGCGTTCATAGAGGTAGATGGTGGGAGCGCCTGTGTGTGGGGAGCGAATCTCGTACACGCGGCCGAGGTCATGAGGATCGCACATCAAGTACAGAGGGGCGATGTTGTGCAGGGCATGAGACAGGGCCGCGAGCGCACCCTGGAGACGGTCGTTGGTCCAGGGGATCGATTCGGTTCTGGTACTCTCGGGGCCGATCGACCACCACGCGCTGGTGGTGTGCATCGTTGTTTCCGGCAGGTGGATGCGCCCCCAGCCGATGTTTTCTTGAGTAAAGAGTTTCAGTTTTTTGAAGATCGTCGGGCGGTAGGTCACGACCACATCGCCGTGCGCCCGGGGAAGCCGTCCGCGGGCAAAGGCGTCTTCGCGGAGGACAGTGATGCCTACGGCGATCTCCGCGTCGGTGTAGTAGTCGACCTCCACGCGCTTCACGTACGCCTTGCGCTGCGGCCAGTCCAGACGCTCCACGTGGTACTGCCGACCCAGATGCATGTAGATCGCGTGCTCGTGGACCAGGGCGGGGGCGGAGGCGAGATCGACTTCCCCGACCACGTGGGGGGTGGGATCGGTGTCGTCGATGATGACCACATTTTCGGTCGACGCTGCACGCAGACTGATTTCCTCGGCGGGGAAGCGTTCGGCCACGTAGTGCCAGCGCTGGCCGTCGTCGTGCACAATGCGCTCGCTCTGGAGGTGCCGCATGACCTCGAGTGGGACGGTGGCCCCGTACGGCTCGGCGTGTTCGAGGGGAAGCTCGAACGCCGCGCATTTGAGGTGGCTGGTCAACACCAGCAAATTGTCGGGGTTGATTAGGGCATGCTCAGGCGACTGGTCGAAGAAGTACTCCGGGTGGTTCATGAGGTATTGGTCCAGGGGGTTGCTGGTGGCGACCAGGCACGCCGCGGAGAGGTCGGTCGTGCGGCCCGCGCGGCCCATCTGTTGCCAGGTCGATGCGATCGTCCCCGGGTACCCTGCCAACAGAGCGACCGACAGCTGCCCGATGTCCACGCCCAGTTCCAACGCGTTGGTCGCGGCCACCGCGCGGATCGTTCCCTCGCGCAACCCCCGCTCGATCGCGCGGCGCTCGGAGGGCAGGTATCCCGCCCGATACCCCCGCACTATCGCCGGGTCCTGACCGTGCTCGCGGGCGAGGTCGGTCAGGTAGGTTGTCAGGAGTTCGGCGGCCAGCCGACTGCGTCCAAAGACGATCGTCGGGATGGCGTTGTGGATCAGATCTGATGCCAGATCACGGATTTCCAACAAGGTGTCGCGGCGAATGCCTAGCTCGCGATTTACGACCGGGGGGTTGATGAAAGCGATGACCTTCTCTCCGGACGGCGCACCGCTGCGATTGATGAGTGTGACAGGTTGGCCAAGCATCCGCTCGGCGTGCTCCTGGGGATTCCCGATGGTCGCGCTGGTGCAGATGAACTGGGGGGCGCTGCCATAGAATCGGCAGATCCGGTGGAGACGGCGGATGACGTTGGCCACATGGCTGCCGAAGACTCCGCGGTACTGGTGCAGCTCATCGATCACGACGTAGCGCAGATTCTCGAACAGACGCAGCCACTTCGTGTGGTGCGGCAGGATCGCCGTGTGGAGCATATCGGGATTGGTGACGACAACGTGGCCCGCGGCGCGGATGGCGCGGCGGGCGGACGCGGGGGTATCCCCGTCGTACGTGTAGGTCTTGATATCGGCGCTGAGGGTGTTCACCAACTGCTGCAACTCATCCACTTGATCGGCGGAGAGCGCTTTGGTGGGAAACAAGTACAAAGCACGGGCGCCGGGCTCTTCGAGGATGCGGTTGAGAATGGGCAGGTTGTAGCACAGCGTTTTTCCGCTGGCTGTCGGTGTGACGACGACGATGTTCTGGCCCTGGTGCACGGCCGTAAAGGCGTCAGCCTGGTGAGAGTACAGGGAAGCAATTCCCCGCCGGCGCAACGCCGCCGCAAGCTCGGGGGACACAGGACTGGGGAAGGGCGCGAATTGGGCTGGTTGGGCGGCAATCTCTCTCCACGCTGCGATTCGGGACGCGCGGGGGGGATTCGCTCTGAGGTGATGGAGAATCTGCTGTAGAGTCATGGGTGCCGTCTATGCGAACAGGTGTTCGCTATAGTCGCTAGGCACTCCTGCTGCCCGAAGCGATGTTGAAGAAGTACTCGGCTGCGCTTCGCCTTGCGGGCCGGCGTTCACCACAACCTAGACATGGGGTGCCTCGATGGACGCGTTGGTTACGTCGCTGACTCAGGTCCTAGACCTGCTGCATGACGATATTCTTGCAGCCGTCGACCCGTTGAAGGATGAGGAGGTCAACTGGGTCCACCCACCCCTCAGCAACACGATCGGCATCCTGCTGCGTCACATCGCCGCATCCGAGCGCTATTGGATCGGCGAGGTGGCTGGGGGCCGGGTCATGCACCGTGTCCGCAGCACGGAGTTTGGGCGCGAGCGGCTCTCCAAGGCGCCGCTGGTAGACGACCTGCGCCACGCCCATACGGAGGTCCGCGAGGTGGTGCAGAAGCTGACGGGGGCGGACCTCATGGCCGAGATCGAGGTCGACCTGCGCGGCAGCCGTCGGCGGGCGACACGCGCGTGGGTGGTGATGTACTCGATGCAACACACGGGGTACCATCTCGGCCAGATCCAGTTGTTTAAGAAGATGGCGACATCCCGCTAGAGTCAGGAGCGTTTGCGTGAGTCGATCAATCTTTGGGCAGATCACCGCCGACCTGCTGGTCGCAAAGACCAACCTCCGCGACCGCTTAGTGCCGGCGGTAACCCGTCAGATTCTCCGCGCAGCCGTTGTACGCAAGAAACGTCAGTACCATCCTGCCCCGGGCGTGAACCTGGTCGGGATTGGCATCGGCGAGAAAGTGGTGGCAAATCGGCGGACGGGGGAGCTGTGTGTGAAAGTGCTCGTGGCCCGGAAATACCCCAAGGGCAAGATCGCGCGGTCTGACCGGATTCCCCCGACGATTGGTGGGATTCCGACGGATATCGAAGGAGTGGGTTACGCCAGAAGGTTCCAGATTCCCAATGAGCAGCGGCACCGTCCGGTGCCGGGAGGCGTGTCCGGGAGTCTGGGACCCGAGGCGGTGAAGGCGCGCTATGCCGGGACGCTGGGCGTGATCGTCGCTGACGAGGCGACTCCGGCGGCACGCTACGTGTTGAGTAATAACCACGTGCTCGCAGACGAGAATCGGGCGAGCGGCGGCGCCAGCGTGGTGCAGCCGGCGACCCTGGATGGGGGCACCCCCGGCGATCGCGTCGCCTCGCTCACACGTTTTGTGCCCCTCGTGTTCAACAACGCCCCCAATTTGATGGACGCGGCGATCGCCGAATTCGACACCGCGATGACGAGCGCCCCTACGATTGTGGGTTTGGGGGACCCGACCGGCGTGGCCGATCCGACGCTCAACCTGCTGGTGCGAAAATCCGGGCGGACGACCGGCGTCACGGAAGGCATCGTCCGCACGCTGCACTTCGATGCGTTCAACATTCGGTACGAGCAGGGGGTCGTTCGAATGGACGATGTCATGGTCATCGAACGTGTGCAGGGCGCGTTCAGCCGGCCGGGTGACTCGGGATCGGCCATCGTGGACGCCGGCGGACGCGTTGTCGGTCTCTTGTTCGCCGGGAGTGATACTGTTACGTTTGCGATTCCGATCCCGCGCATCTTGCGTCAGTTCGGTGTGAGTCTCCCCGTGTAGGGGACCTGGGCCGCATGGCAGCACGTCTTCCGGATAAAGTGCAGCGGGCAAAGGAGACCCTGGTCAGGGCCCTCTCCGCCGAACCGGGATTTGTTGGCGCCGGTGTCGCGAAACGAGGCTCAGGCCGCTATGAGATCGTCGTCATGGTGGTTGAACACGCCAGCCCGGTACGGGCCAAAGTGCCGCAGACGTGGCAGGGGGTTCCTGTGCGGATGCAAGTCAGCGGCGTCCCGCGCAAGTTTTAAGGGGCTCTGCGGGACCTGTTCTACCGCCCCCCCGGAGTCCTTCTGAACCAGCGCCTACCGGACGATGATGACACCCTTCATGCCCTCGGGCACGTGGACAATGCACCAGTACTCGTACCGCCCAGGCGTGGTGAAGGTGAGGCTGTAACTACGCCGGACATTCCCCGGGATACTGGTGGAGAACAGGAGACCGGAGTTCACGTAGCCTTTCCCATCATAGGTCGTCTGAGGGGTGACGGCGACGGCCTTCGGGTTGAGGAGGAGCTTGGGTGGACCCTTCGGCTGCGGTTGCACGAGCACAAAGTCGGGGGGTTTTTGCCCGCTCGTGAAGGTCACCGTGTGGGTCTCGAAGGGATCCTGCATCGTCCACGTCACGGTCGTGCCACGCGTCACGGTCAGCGGCAGCCGCGAGAAGCGCAGCAGCGAGTAGCCGAGGGCGATGCTCCCCACCATCGGCGCAACCACGGTGGAGCCTTGGCTAGTGGGTTTCCACCCCGCCAGGGCCGCCGTTCCCGCCCGGAGCAAGGCCGCCTGCTCGCGCGCTCCCTGTGCAGCGGCTGACGTCGGCGCTCCCGAGACACGATCCTTCACCTCCACCGTGCCGCCCATGCCGGGTCCATGCACGACGCACACGTAGTCGTACGTGCCCGGTTTGGTGAATGTCAGGGTGTAGGTGTGCTGCGCGAAGAGGGCCGGGTTCTCTTGCGGCATGCCGGAGTTATGGTAGCCCGTGCCGTCGTAGGTCGTGTCCCCCGCGGGGAACGCAACCAGTGGGTTGAAGGAGAGCCGATCGCCGTCTGCGACAAACAGCGCGGGGAACTTTTCTCCTCCCAAGAACGCGACGTTATGCACCCCTGCGAACTTCCAGACGACGGTATCGCCGGTCGCGATCTCAATCTTGCGCGGATGAAATGCGTTGGACCACACGCTGAAATCTCTGTTGGTCCCCCCCGCCACGACCGTCCACGTGCGTGCCGCCCCGAAAGCGGGCGTGCCGGGCGCGCTTCCCCCTGTCAAGATGAGCGCGAGCACCAGTCCTGCCACCGTTGTACGTCTCACGCCGCCCCTTCCCACGTCAGATCCCGCCGATCCCATCGGTTGGCTCATCCCCGCGCCCGAAGCTTGGCAAGGTCGTCGACGATCGCATCCGGATCGAGGTTCGTGCCATATGCACCGAGGACGACGCCGCCGCGATCAATGACAAACGTGGGCGACGCGTGGTCTTGGAGGTTCTCGCTGCGCGCTTGGATTGCGATTCCATACTGTTTGTAGACGGCCTGAGTCGCGCCCGGATCGCCCGTCAAGAAGTGCCACCCGCGCATGTCCGCTTTGTAGCGGGTGGCATAGGTGCGCAACACCATCGGCGTGTCGCGGAGCGGGTCGGTCGTGATGGTGAGAAACACAACGTCCGTGTCCCACCAGCCGCGGTGCACCAACTCGCGTTGCACCCGGGCTAAGGCGGCAGTCGTGAGCGGGCACACATCGGTGCAGTGTGTGTAGATGAAGTTCAGCAGCACGAGTTTACCGCGGAATTGACTCACCTGCACGTAGTGGTCGTCCTGATCGATGAGGAGAAAGTTTGGTGCCCTTTTGCCGATGACGGGGAACGGAGCGGGGGCGGCGATCCCGGTTGAAACCACGGTGGCGGCGAGGAGAATGGCGCCAGCCACGGGCAGCGCATGAAGCCCTCCCTGTAACCACGCAGCGCGCTGCACCAACAGGTCTCCCGGGGGTCCGCGGAACGCGACTCGATGCCCTGTGTTTTCTGGCTGAGAGCAGTCCTTCCTGCGTTGGGGGTCAGGACTCAGCGGGGGCTGGTCTGTTGGCGGCGTCCGGGCAGGAACGTGGCGGCCTGATAGTGGCTAGAGGGGTTCCACAGATACCAGCCGGATGTCAGACCGGCATCATAGGTCGCGTCCATCTGTCTGCGGATGACCGCGGGCGGATACGGCGCCCCCATAGTAAATGCTTGCAGCCATGGGCGCAGTTTGGCCACATGGTCGATCGGGGAGGTTCCGTCGACGCCCTCGGGCAAAGCCCCCAGGAGGCGCGCAAATCGATGGCGACGCCCCTCGGCGTACTGTAACGAGTAGTGCACAACCTCGTAGGGGTGCTCCGCCGGATTGCCAAACTGCAGGAATCCGGACGCATAGTGCGAGGGATAGACCATGGGGGAGATGTAGTCGAAGTATAAGAAGGCATCTTCCAGGATTTGGCCGATCCCCAGATCATCCGGACGCACGGTGGCATATCCAAACAAGTCTGCGGAGAGGTGTACGCCAGTTGGACGCAATGCAGTCGTCAGGTGCTCAAAGAACCGCCGCAGGACCTGCCGCCGGGCCTGAGGGGTTGCGTCGGTGACGGGGAAGCGCATGTCCTCCAGTTTGCCGTCAGTGGGGAACCGGATGTAGTCGTAGTTCAGTTCATCAACGCCAGCCCGCGCCGCGGCGCGGCTGATCTCCACCAGGTACGTCCACACTTCCGGGGAGCCCGGGTCGACCCAGCCTAGCCCCCGATGGTCCCGCCAGATCTGCCCCGTCGCGTCCCGCACCGCCAGAGACGGCTTGACGGTGAGCAGGTGCTGGTCTTGGAACGCGGCGATGCGGACGATCACGTAGATGCCCTGGCGGTGAAACTGATCGGTGAGTGCCGCGAGGTCGATGCGCGGCCGGTCGCTCCCTAGCGCCGCGATCAGAGGGTTGTGGGTGGTGAACGCCACGACACCCGAGTAGTCCTTGACGTCGATGACCACGCCGTTGATCTCGGTCGTCTGCGCTAAGGCCAGCGCCTCGCGCACGAGCGCGGGCGTCGCGGCGGCCCACGATGTTAAGTAGATGGCGCGAACGTCGTGGGGTGATGGCCGTGGTGCGGCCGGAATGGCCGCGCGCCTCTCCTCAGCCTCAGCGCGCAGGACGGGCGCGATGACGCCCGCCGGGGGCCTCGGGGCGATCGCACCCGACGGGAAGATGTGGCCACCGAGTGCGGCGACGTATCCGAGCTGCACCACTGTCGCCCCCATCACGGCGATCGCGATGAGCCGGACGAAGTGTGTCCGGGTGAGGCGCTCTTCGTGCACCGGTCCGGCCAAACGGGGGAGGGGGTGGAGAGGCCGGTGGGGGGGGGACTGCCGCCACATAGTCAGCCCCTCTGCTAGTGCGGTCGGAAGGTCAACAGGATGCTCACGAGGAGCTGGAGCTCATCGGCCAACTTCGTGGAGGCTTTTGCCGTCGTCCCCGTGACCACGTACGCGTGCGTTCCCGCGATCGTCACCAACTGCATTTGGTATAGCTCGGTCCCGTCGCCCATCGTCCACATGTAGTAGCGGATCAGCGCCGGATACGCGTCGATCACGGTCTTGTCGGTGCGCAGCCGTTGGTACCCATGGAACAGCATCCCTAGCCCGGATTCATTTTGGGCATCGTACTGGTCCACGGGGGTATTTGCGCGGACTTCTTCGTATGTGACGTTGACGTTCATCTTGCGCGCCGGCACCCCCGCCGAGTTCGGGCCGATGGCCATAAACACAATCCCCGTCGGGTTGTTGGATACACTCCAGCCCCCGGGATAGCTCAGCGTGAATCCCAACTCGGGATGGGTGAACATCTGCCACCCCGTGGCGGCGCGGGCGTGGGTAGGAGCAACGAGCAGAAGTACCCCCAGCAGCACTGCCAGACGGTGCGGCCATCGTCGGGCGGAAGCGTTCGCGTGGATCACCATGATGCTGTGATAGCGGAGGCGAGTGGGAGCGAGACCATGAGGGTCAGGATTGAAGTCAAACAAACCGGCATCTCCCAACCTCCGGGAACGCAGGGGTCATTCAGGTCTCTGCCCGCGTGCCTAAGGCGGCAGACTCGGGATTTTGCGGTGGGCCTACGCGCGGGCCAGCGACACGCCCGCCAGCACGATCGCCGCGCCAGCGGCCTGGAGCAGGCCCAGTGTTTCGCCGAGCAGCACCCAGGAGGCGAAGGCAGTGACCATCGGAATGAGGTTCGAGTAGACTGCCGTGCGGGGTCCCCCTACTGCCTGCACCGATGCGGACCAGATCGTGTACCCGATTGCGAGGGGGAACAGCGTGCTAAAGGCGACGGCCGCCCACGACGTCCAGCCCACCTCCGCCCAGGGTTGCTGGACGAGCTCAGGCAGCGCCGCGAGGATCAGCACCGGGGTGCCCGCGGCCATGGTGAGGGTGGTGAGTTGGAGCGGGGACATGGTGCGCAGAAAGGGGCGCGAGAAGACAGTGTAGGCGGCCCAGCACAGCGCAGACACGAGCGTCAGACCATCGCCCGCCAGCGTCACGCGGCTGAGGTGCAGCCCCGTGGGGTTCGCCACAAGCAAGAACAAGCCGCAGAAGGCCAGGACGATGCCGATCCACGTGCGTGGAGAGACGCGGTCGATCCGCAGCGCAACGGAGAGGATGGCCACAAAGAGGGGGACCATCGCAAGAATCAGGGACGAATTGTCAGCCGTCGTCCGGACCAAACCGTGAATGAACGCGATCTGGTACACCGCGTTGCCCAAGAGGCCGAGGGCGATGATTCCCGGCCACGCGGCGCGCGGAACAGGCTGGTTGCCCCCACGAGCCCCGACCGCCAAGAGGAGCACGGTGGCCCCACCGAACCGCAGGGCATTGAAGACCATCGGCGAGATCTCGCGGAGGGTGATCTTCACGATCGGGAAGTTCACGCCCCAGACGACGACCATGGCGAGCATCGCGGCATCGGCCCGGCGGAGCATTAAGGCGTCGCGGCGACTTTCACTCGACGCACCAAATCACCCTCACCTGTACTCACGGGACCATTCTACACGGTCGGCCCGCAGGGGCGGCTTCCAGATCCGTGGAAAGCACCGGCTGATCATCGCACGGGACGGTGATTGTGCCAGATCCGGAAGTCATCACAGTCTACGGTCGCCGGCTCCGGATCGTCATCAACGGGCCGGATAGCTCGCGCCGGTACAATGCGGTGGTCACGGTTCTCGACTCCGGCCGTCTCCTCACGCGCAGCCCGGTCCGGGGCCGCAGTCCCGCTGATGTGCGCGACCGCGCGCTGGAAGTCATGTACACCCTGCTGGGGATCGAGCGCTTGCACGAACAGATCACCGCCGTTGCGCGGGAGATGGCGCCGGGGGCCATCGTTGAGATCACCGAAGACGCGCAAGCGATCCACGCCGATCTGTCGGGGGGGTGGGAGTTGACGGCCCCGCTAGCGGTGGCCCGCGATCTGGTGACAGATCCCGGAACGGATTTCGCCGCCCTGCGCGCTCAGATTGAAGGACATTTTCACACCCATCTCCGCCGGTTCGAGCAGTAAAGGACGTGACGGACTTCTCCCCGGTGCGAAACGGCTGGCTGCTTTCGTCTGGAAAGGATCACACCTCCCGCGTTGATCGTTTCCGATCTTTGACGCGCAGGAGGGAACGGGGAGGGGCGGGGTCGTAGATTCACTTTCGATGAAACCGAGGTGGCGCATGCCGCGGCTGCAATCCGTAGTGGTGGCGCTAGGAGCGGTCGTACTCATGGTCGCCGGTGCCGCCGCGCAGGGGGGTCCAAAGATCTCGATCGTCGAGGCCTGGGCCATCTCCAGCGAGTCGATGGGCGATCCCGTCGGCATGGACAAGGGCTACTTTGGCAACCTCCAGGTGCAGATTGTCAGCAGCACGGGCCAATCACCCATTGACCGCGTCATGACCCTGGCCCGCGCCGGCGAGATCGTCTTCGGCATCGACTACCCCTATAACGTTCTGGAGGCGCGGGAAACACAAAAGCTCCCGCTCGTGGTTGTGGCGCACGATTTTCAGAAGTCGGCGCTCCACCTGCTCTCATGGGTGCCTTTGAACTCGCCCAAAGACGTGAAGGGGACTGTCGGCACCTGGAGCGGATACGACAAACAGATCAAGGCGATGATCGGTCCGGGTTGGGAGCAGCGCATCAAGATCGTCACCCAGCAAGGCGACCCCGCCACGATCGGGGCCTGGATGAACAGACAATATGACTTCGCCCACGCCATGGGCTACAACGAAGTCTTGGTGGCGAAGCGCGTCGTGAAGGATAAATACTTCGTGTACTCCTACGCCGATGACTTCGGCATGCTGTGGCCCGAAAATGTCGTCTTCACCACAGAGAAGATCGTCCGCGAGTATCCGCAGATCGTCCAGCAGTTCGTCACGGGGCATTACAAAGGGTTCCAGTTCGCCCTGGACAACCGGGAGGACGCGGCCGGGATCCTCCTCAAGTACAATCCGAGCCTGGATCGGGCACACGAGATCGAAGGGATGGACTTCTTAGCCTCAGTCGTCCAGACACCGGCCGCCAGGCAGTACGGGCTGGGATACGTGGACCCGGCCGCGTGGAACCGGCTGACCCGGGATCTCGTGGGCGCACGGATTTTCCTGTCGGTATCCAACGTCGCGGCCGCCTACACCACGAAGTTCCCTAGCGGTGTGAAGCCGTAGCGGCCCGCGCCTGGTTACCGGAAAAGACTGAGGGTTCGTGCAGGACGCACTGTACCCGGACGGCGCTGCGCCCTACCCAGGTCGCCGTGGGTCGAGGAGATCCGTGACCGACCCCCTTCCTTCTCCCGAGCTTTCACAGTGGGCGCAGACGTGGGAGCAGACCCGCCGACTCACCTATGACCTGCTCCATGCGCTGCCGTATCCGGTGATGAATTTCTCCCCCCACCCGGAGTTTGGGACGCTGATTCGGCAACTCCGCCATGCCGCCGAAATGCAAGAGCGTTACATCGCGGCGATCCGTAGCGGGCGGATGGAGGTCCGTGCCCAGCCGCGGCAGCGGGGATTGGAACAGTCAAAGGAAAACCTTGAGGCCTACATGCGTCACCTCGATCAAGATCTCCTCGACGCGCTGCGCGGGCTCACCCCCGACCAGCTGGGGGGCCGCATTGAGTGGGGCAAGACGGCGCTCACGCTTCGGCAGCACCTGATGCGTTTGCTGCAACATGAGACCCTGCACCACGGCATGTGGGTTTTCTACGCCAAGATCGCCGATCTGCCGCTGCCCCCTAGCTGGCAGGAGACATGGGAGCGGATCTAGGGTGTAGATGATGGCGGCGTCGTGCGGCGCTACCGTTCAGGTTTTCCCTTGACACCCCCGGGGTCCGTGTGACAGAGTGATAGTGGTCTAACCAATAGACCACTCCGCACTGGTGGAGGGTCGCAATCGCCTCCCACGCTCCCACAATCACCGATGAGCTGGCACCAGTCCGGCGGACTCGTGTCTACGAGGAAGTCGTAGCCCAGATCCAGCGGCTGATCGCCGACGGGCGGTTGCGCGCTGGTGATCGTTTACCCCCGGAACGAGAACTCGCCGAGCGATTTGGTGTCAGCCGTACCTCGGTCCGCGATGCCATCCGCGTTCTTGAATTCGTCGGGCTGGTCGAGCCCCGCCAGGGGGAGGGCACGGTCGTCCGCGATCTCAGTCCTGATGCGCTCGTCACCCCTGTGGCCTCGTTGTTGGCCCGCCACCGGACCTTGCTGGCCGACTTGATGGATGTCCGCAAGATGATCGAACCCGGCCTCGCCGCCCGTGCCGCCCTCCATGCTAGCCAGGACGATCTCGAGAAACTCGCACAGATCGTCACCCGCCAGCGCGATCGGGTCGCGCAGGGGGAGTCGGCGATCGAGGCGGATTCTGAATTTCACTACGCGATCGCTACGGCTGCGAATAACCGGGTTGTCTTACGCGTGGTAGACGTCCTCATGGGTTTGCTGAAGGAGAGCCGCGAACGCTCGCTCCAGGTCGCCGGGCGACCGGAACGGTCTCTGGCTGGGCATCAGCGGATTCTCCAGGCCATTCGCCGCCACGACGCCCAGGCGGCCGAGGGGGCCATGCGTCGTCACTTGGAGGAAATCGAAACCGTCGTGCTGGGACTGCAGATACAACAAAACGTGGGAGGGTAACCTGTGGGACGCCTCTTTGCAGTCGAGATTGTGTACCGCGGAATCTTCCAGAAGAACCTCGCCAAGAATATCAGCCGAGGTATTGTGCTCGCCGCCAAACACGACGGCAAGATCGGGATCTCCTTTGGACGGTACGGGGATAGCCCGGAGCGCAATGGCATCCCCGCCAAGAGCTTTGCCATCATCGCCACCGACGAGGAGACGCTGCAGGAAGGGATGGCCAAGTACGAGCCCAAGGAGACTGACATCAGCATCTCTGTCGACGACACGCTGTGCAAGGGCGTGGAGTCCTGGGCGTGGTACGGCCTGCAGCCCATTAACCGGCTGCTGAAGCCTGGCGGGACGTTGATTGTGACGACGATGCAAGACGCTGACACAATTATCGGCATGGCCCACCGCAAGGACTTTCCCTACCAGCTCGCGCTGTTGCGCGGCATCCCCAGTTTCTCAGGCCTGTGGGTGTACAAGGACGACCACACGGACGTGAGGATCCTCGGGGCTATCGCCAAGGTGCTCCCGGAGTTACTCAGCTTGAACGCGGTGGAGCTGGCGATCAAAGAAGAGTGGCATGACGACTTAAAAGTGAAGTCGGCCCGCAAATCCTTTGAGCGGGTGGAGATGCGCGTCGTGGGACCGAGCGAGGGGAACCCCGAAACGCCCTACTCGTTTGAACTGCCCAAGTGGCAGGAGATGCGCGAAGGGGTTACCATTCCGGGGATCCCCGCCGGCAAGGCGATGACCGATCCTCAGACCCAGCAGGCCGGCGGGTTCCGCCCCGACCGGAACCCGACCTTCAAGAAGTTCTCCACCCGCACGATGCGCCCGGTCGTGGACTTCGACACCTGCGTGAAGTGTACGTTGTGCTGGCTCCAGTGTCCTGATTCCTGCTTTGACGTCACCCCGGACGCGCTCTACGACGCGAACATGGAAGCGTGCTGCGGGTGCGGCATCTGTGAGGCGGTCTGCCCCGTCGAGCACTGCATCACGATGGTGAACGAGACGGCCTTCGCGGACAACGCCAGTCAGTGGGAAGCCTGGAGGAAGGACAAAACCGGCTACCAGACTTGGCTGCAGGACAAGATCACGCACCTGCCGCCGCGGGAGCACGGGTTCCGTATCCGCGGCCAGTACGCGGAGGAGATCAAAGATCTCGTGAAGGTGGGCGTCGTGGACACCGGGGATGAAAAGATTAGCGAGCAGGTCGTGACCGACCCGCACGAGTCCGGTGCGGGGTAGCGTGCAAAGAAAACCTCACGGGCCGATCGGAGGATGAGCATGGCGAAAGTCATCGAGAAGGCGCAGCAAGAGAAAGAAGCCCTTATCAGCGGGAGCGAGGCGATTGCGGTTGCCTGCAAGCTGGCTGACGTCGATGTCATCACCGCGTACCCCATCCGGCCGTACGATACGGTGATGCAGTACGTGGCCAAGCTGGTGGCCAATGGGGAGCTGGATTGTGAGTACATCGTGGCCGAGTCCGAGCACTCCCAGTTTGAGATCGTCAAGCACGCCTCCGCCGTGGGAGCGCGCGTCTTTTGCGGCAGCAGCGGGGTTGGGTGGATGTACGCGTTTGAGGCGCTGACCGTCACCCCCGCCCTGCGTATCCCGATGGTGGCGATGGTCGGCAATCGCGCCCTGGACGACCCCGGCGCCTTCGGGGTTGAACACAACGACGCGCTGGCCGTGCGCGACCTCGGCTGGCAGCTCGTCTGGGTCGATTCGGCGCAGGAGGCGCTCGACACGGCGCTGATCGCCTACCGCGTTGCCGAGGACCGCCGGGTGTTTCTGCCCTGCGCGATCGCCTGCGACGGGGCATTTCTCACGCACTCGCAGTCGATGGTGAAAATCCCCCCGCAGGAGTGGGTGAACGCCTTCCTGCCCCCGTACAATCGCGGCGACCTGCAGCTGCATCCCGACAACCCCATCACGATTGCCCCACAAGTGAACGAGGACTGGCTGATGGAGTTGCGCAAGCACAACGACGAGGCCATGAAACGGTCGCGCGATGTGGTCATTCCCGAGGCCTATCGCGACTTTGAGCGCATTTTTAACCGATCGTATGGGAACCCGTTCTTTGAGGAGTACCAGACCGCGGATGCGGATGTGGTGCTGGTGGGCATGGGCACCCTGTCCATGCCGGTGAAAGTCGCCATTCGGCAGATGCGCAAGGAAGGCAAGAAAGTCGGGTTCGTCCGCCTGCGCTGGTTCCGGCCCTTCCCAGCCGAGCAACTCGCCAAGACACTCAGCCGCTTCGGGGCGATCGGCGTCATCGACCGCGACTTCTCGTTTGGCGCGCCGTACGTCAGCGGGGTGGTGGCCACAGAGATCCGTGCCGCGCTGTACCCGGTGGACAAGCGGCCGCCGCTGCTGGACTTCATCAGCGGCTTGGGAGGCCGGGAGGTGACGGTGCCCGATGTCCGGCGCATGAGCGACATGCTGTTTGCCGCGCGGGCCGGCACGCCGCAACCGTTGACGACCTGGGTGGGCGTCCGCGAGTGACGCCCGAGAGACCGAATTCGCAGGACCACATCGTGGTCGGGGGTGAAGATGATGGCTGACGCGGTCGAAACGCTGCCTACCCAACAGCTCGAGGCGTTTAAGGGTGTGAAGAAAGTCCCGCTGGAGGAATACTTCACCTCCGGCCACCGGACATGCCAGGGCTGCGAGTCGGCCCTGGTGATGAAACTCATGGTCAAGGCCGCGGGCCCCCGCACCATTGTGCTGGGCAGCACTGGCTGCATGTACGTGGCCAACACGACCTACTACAGCACGTCGTGGGTCGTGCCGTGGATGCACACGCAACTGGGGAGCTCCGGATCGGCGGGTCTGGGCACGGCGGCGGCTCTCAAGGCGTTGATGCGCAAGGGCAAGATGAAAGAAGAGCCCATCAATGTCATCGCCTTCTGCGGCGACGGGGGCGGCGCGGACATGGGACTGTCGGCGATCTCCGCGACGCTGACGCACCCGCAGTACAACGTGCTCATCCTCCTGTACGACAACGAGTCGTATGCCAACACGGACATTCAGGCGTCCGGGATGACGCCGTACGGGGCCCACACCACCTTCAGCCCGCCGGGCAAAGTGAAGCGGATCATGCACACCCGGTGGAAGAAGAATGTCGCCGGGATGTTGGCCGCCGGCCACCCGGAATCGAAGTACATCGGGACCGTCTGCGCCTCGTACGCGGTCGAGATGATGAACCGCGTGCGCAAGGCGCTGACGATCGGCGGGCCGACGTTCATTCACTCGCTCGATCCGTGCCCGAAGGGTTGGGACTATGACCCGATGCTGTCGCACGAGCTGGGTGAACTCGCGGTGAACTGCGGCATCTGGCCCCTGTATGACGTCGAAAACCATCGGCTGCGTCTGTACGGCCGCACGAAGGCGCTCGCCGAGAAACGGGCCAGACGTCAGCCGGTACGAGACTTCCTGGTCCGACAGGGCCGCTTCGCCCACCTCACGGCCGACGATATCGACTACTTCCAAGCCAAGATTGATGAGATGTGGGACAAGTGGCTGCTGCCCGGCGTCCTGCCGATCTGGAAGGACCTCGAGGTTGACAACCCTCCCGCGTCGTAGACGCTCCAGCCTCGCATAGAAGTCGGGCCTGCCACCTGGGTTGTGCGCCCAGGGGCAGGCCCGATGTTTTTGAGGCGCATTGCGGAGTGATGCGGGAACCATGGTCGATCGGGTTACCTGCCCTCGTTGATCGCGCGATTCCGTCATCGGGACTCATACGCGTCGGCCTCCGGCGGCAGCGCGCGCCCGAACCGGCGGAGGAGGGAACTTGATTCCCCCGGTTCGAAGAACACGTCCTAATGGCCGAATATCAGTTTGATGTGGTGATCGTCGGGGGCGGCTCAGCGGGCTGCGCTGTCGCCGGGCGCTTGTGCACCACCACGGACCTGCGCGTGTGTCTCGTCGAAGCTGGGCCGGATTATGGGCCGATCGGGGAGGGATACTGGCCGAACGATTTGACCGATGTGCGGATCCTGCCCTCCAGCCACGACTGGGGATACACCGAGGAGCGCAGCGACGGGTCGGTTGTGCCCGAGCCACAGGCGAAGGTGATGGGCGGCTGTTCCACGCACAACCATTGCGCTGCGGTGTGGGGGATGCCGGAGGATTACGACCGCTGGGCGGAGGCGGGCAACGCGGGCTGGGCGCACGCCGAGCTGCTCACTGTGATCGACAAGGTGGAACACTGCGAACAATCGGCCTCCGTGCACCGCGGCAAACATGGGGCGCTCCCGACCCGGCCTTTTGGGGACAGTGAGCTGTGCGCGTGGCAGCAAGCGTTCTTGCAGACGGCCGAAGCGGCGGGCTACGCGCGGCTCGATGACCTCAGCTTACCCACTCCTCCCCTTGGCGTGGCGCCCCTCCACGTCAACATGGAGGACCATACGCGCTGGAACGCCGCATTCGCATTCTTGGACCCAGTGCGTGAGGTCCTGACGGTCCATGATCAAACCCTGGCCGACCGCTTTCTGTTGGACCAGGAAACGGCTACCGAGTTAGTCTGCCGCAGTGGGGAAGGGGAGATCGCGTTGGCGGCGACGGTATTCGTCCTCACCGCCGGGACCTACGGATCCCCCGCGATTCTCATGCGCTCGGGCATCGGGCCCGGCGATCACCTCACCGAACTGACCATCCCCATTGCCGTTGAGGCCTCCGGCGTGGGGGGCAATCTGCACGATCACCCAGGGGTGGCGGTGCGCTTTGGGCCCTCGGCAACCGCCCGAGCGGCGATGGAGGATGAGCGCCATCGCGGGGTGCTCTACCACAGCCAAGTCAT
Organism: Armatimonadetes bacterium 13_1_40CM_64_14; assembly: GCA_001917855.1. Lineage (GTDB taxonomy): Bacteria > Sysuimicrobiota > Sysuimicrobiia > Sysuimicrobiales > Kaftiobacteriaceae > 13-1-40CM-64-14. The sequence continues at coordinate 20,360 of MNEU01000007.1, forward strand.
CCTGCGGGCGGGCAGCAGCCGGTCTGCGGGGAGGTTCGATCTGCACCTCCTCCCGTATCTCTTCGAGACAGAGGCCGGGTCGTTGGAACTCATGATGCTGGCCTATAATATGGCCCCGCTCTCGCGTGGGCACGTGCGCCTGCGCAGTGAAGATCCAGACCAGCCCCCCCTCATTGAGCGTGGTTTCCTCTCCGACCAGGACGGCGCCGACCTGAGCGTGCTCGTGGATGGCTTCAGCTTGTTGCGAGAACTAGCCGTCCTGGAGCCGTTGACCTCCAGTATTGCAGTCGAGGTGGATCCTGGCCCCTGGGCGCGCGACTTGGGCATGGTGCAGTCGTTTATCCGCAACACTGTGGAGGGCTACCGCCATCCGGTCGGGACTTGCAAAATGGGTCCGTCCTCCGATCGCCTCGCGGTTGTGGATCACACGGGTCGCGTCCACGGGACAACCAACATCTACGTGGCCGACGCCTCGGTCATGCCGGAGATCCCGCGGGCGAACACCAACCTCACCTGTATGCTCATTGGCATGAAGGTCGCCGACGCTGTCGCGGCGGCCATTCGCGACTTAGGCTAGAGTAGCCTCGGTCGCACAATGACCTCCGTTGCCGTAGGCTGGAGGATCGAACACGGAGGGACGGCGTAGATGTCCGGGGCATCGTCGCGGAGGGTAGCGCATGTTCATCACGCGGGCGGGGATCCGGTTGGCCTACGAGGAGGCGGGAGCCGGGATGCCGGTGCTGCTCCTGCACGGGTTTCCGTTTTCCCGACAGATGTGGCGGCTGCAGGCACCGCTCGCGCGGACCGTGCGGTTAATCACGTGCGACCTGCGCGGGTTTGGCGAATCCGAAGGCACGCCGTCATCGATGGACGAGTTCGCGGAAGACGTGCATGCAGTCGTCACGCACTTGGGGCTCTCGGCCTTTGTCCTGGGCGGGTTCTCGATGGGCGGGTATGTTCTCTTTCGCTACTTGGCCCGCCATGCGGATCGTGTCCAGGCCCTGCTGCTTCTTGATACCCGCGCGGATGCGGATTCGCCGGAAGGACGCCAGCGCCGATATGACGCCATCGCCCGCATCGAGAGCGAAGGCCCCGCTGGTTACCTGGATGATTTCGTCAAGTTGGTGCTGTCTCCGAAGACTCTGCAATCCCGCCCTGACCTGATCCGGGATCTCCGAGCCCAAATGGCGAAGGTGCGACCTGCAACACTGACGGGAGCGCTCCGGGCCATGGCCGAACGCCCAGACAGCACGCCCCTGCTATCGGGGATCCGCCTGCCGACCCTGATCGTGGTGGGCGAAGACGATAAGGCCACGCCCCCCGATAACGCACGGCGGATGCACGCGGCGATCGCGGGGTCTCGGTTTGTGCTCATCCCGGAGGCGGGTCACGTCAGTAATCTGGAGCAGCCCGAGCCGTTCAATGCGGCGCTGGTATCCTTCCTCCACGCGCTACCGTAGCAATCACCCGCATTCGGTCGGAAGTGTTGGGTCCAGGCCAAGATCAGGCCGGGAGCCTCCCGGTGAGGTCCTCCGGGCGAAACGGGCCGGGCTGCGCGATCAACGCACGCGCGTTGTCTACCTGCCCCCAGACATTCCAGAGCAGCACGCCACGCACGCGGCCGTCCTTGAGGTAATACACAACCCCTTCGCGGAACGGTGCCTTCCAATCCTCGACCGTGACCAGGCGTGAGTCGAGGTCCCCCACGGCTTCATAGCCCAAGTCAAATAGATCAGAGTAGAAGAACGGGAGATGATGGTACGGTGCCGCCTGCCCGGCCATGTTGCGGCCTGCGGCGTGGCCCATGGTATTGGCATTGTCCTCGTGCTCCACGCGGAGGCGCATCCCCAGGGCGGGATTGAAAAAGCGGGCGACGTCCCCTGCGGCGTAGATATCGGGATGGCCGGCGCGAAGGAGTTCATCTACGAGGATGCCGTTGTCGGTGGGAAGCCCCGCGGCCGATGCCAACTCGTCGTTCGGCTGGATGCCGACCCCGGCGACAACGCCATCCGCCGTGATCTCGCGGCCGCCCTGGGTGGTGAGAATCGTCTGTTCCCCCCTCATGCGCAGATCGGTCACCACCTCCCCGACCAGCACCTCCACGCCTTTCTCGTGGTAGTACGCGTTGAGCATCGTGGCCAAGGGCGCGGGGAAGACGCGCGCCCCGATGCCGGCTTCGGGAAAGAGCATGACCACGTGCTTGCCGTTGAGGGTCAGTGCGGCGGCGATCTCTGACCCGATGAACCCGCCGCCGATCACCGCGAAGCGCTGTCCGGTCCCCACCAGCGCTCGCAGTCGACGATAGTCCTCCACCGTCCGATAGTAGATGATGCGATTGCCTGTGGTATCAAAGGGAAGGTGGCGCGGGGCGCCCCCTGTCGCCAGCAAGAGCTTTTCGAACGTGAACACTGTCCCTCGGTCGTCCACCACCGACTTGCCGGTTTTGTCCAGCTGAATCACACGACAGCCGAGGTGTAGGTCAACCCCCACCTGAGGGGTGTCGCGCCAAATCTGTTCGAGGTGTTGGTCTTTCCACAGGCCCTTGGACAACGGCGGCCGATTGTACGGAGGGGAGGGTTCCGCGCCGATGAGGCCGATCGGGCTTGTGGCATCCACCTCACGGATTCCTTTGACGGCAGAATCCCCTGTCATCCCTGCGCCGATGATGAGCCACCGGTAGTGCGGCATGGCGGTCTCCTCAGACGGGCTGCACCCGTCCGTCCCCGCAGCGCGGACGCGGCGCAACCCCTGCGCCCGTCGTTTGGGACGTCATCCCCATCGTGCCTGGCATCACCGAGTAGGCATGTCCGAGGAACGACCGTACCGCGCCAATAACGCGGTGCGGGAAATCCAGACGTGCCCGATGTCCCTAAAGGTGATCTCCAGCCGCTGGCGCCCCAAGGGGTGATCCCGGGCCATCAGCATGCGCATGTACCATCCGAGAGACCACCGTTGCCACAGATTGGTGAGCGGCCCGGATTCAAGTCCGAGCATCCGGGCTTCCCGCCAGAACAGCGAGAGACCATGAAAGGCCGGCAGTCGCTGGTAGCGGGGGTCTTTCGTGGCCAGGGTGGCCAGCGCCTCCAAGGATTGCGTCAGCTCGCGGCGCAGCACTAACCCGACCTTGCGCGATGGGAGATCGCGGTGCATCTGCAAGATGTGGTCGCGGCGGAAGTGGAGTTCCCCGATCACGTCACCTGGACGGATGTCTGTCCCGTCCTGGAGGGAGACGACGCGGCCGCGGTGTGGGGTTAGGCTGATTGCCAGGGCGCCATCATCGGTGACGGGTTCTTCCCGAAACCACGCTGCCCAGGTGCGTTCATACCAATCCCAGATTTTCTCGCGCAGGCTGTGGGGCTGGGAAGCCTCCGGGACCAGTACCTCATTGAGCGGGAGGCACTGGTATCCATACGTCCGCAGCATGTCTAAGAGTTTGGGGAGCGCTTGCGCGGTTCGCGCCGGAGTGCCTGACACGCCGCCCCCGTCGTGGAGATCAATGATCGCCCCCGGGTGGAGGCGGCGCGCGATGATTCGTCCGATGGCGTCAGGCGGAGCCACCGGCAACCAGCCTTCAGCCCGCAGCGACCAGAGCACCCGTATCTCGCCCAGCCGCGCGGCGTGACGATACGCTGTCCAGTTGAACTTCCCCCAGGGGGGCCGGAAGTAGCGAGGGGCCTGGCCCGTGAGGGCCGTGACGACTTCGGCGCACTGAGTGATCTCGCGTTGCGTTCGTTGAGGGGAGAGCAACCACAGGTGGGGGTGGGTGAACGTGTGGTTTCCGATTTCATGCTGTCCTTGTGCGATGGCCCGTACGATCTCGGGATGGCTCTGGGCGCGTTCTCCCACGACGAAGAAAGTCGCACGCGCGTGATGCTGGGCCAGTATGTCCAGGATGCGCGGCGTGTAGATCGGGTCAGGGCCGTCGTCGAAGGTCAGGGCCACGACGCGCCGGCTCGCCGGCCCGCGGTGGACCGTTCCGATGCCCGCTGAGGCGATGAGATGCGCACCGAGCGTATAGGCGAGTCCTCCCACTCCGGCAACCGCGAGGATGAGCGGAGCAAGCGGGATCACAGGACTGCGGGTGCCCGCCGGCCCGACCCCGCGCGCCACCAGAGATGGAAGAGGACGGCCGCGACGCCAAACACGACTGCCGCAGAACGAAACGGTGCCGCCAACCCCTGGACGTCGGCGATCCACCCACCTGCGGTGGGTCCCAGGGCGGCGCCCAAGCCCTCGAGCGCCATGATCAGACCGAGAATCGTGCCCCGGCCCTGCTGGGGAACCCGGTCTAATAACACTGCGTTCCACGCCGGGAGCACCAAGGCATAGCCTGCAGCCAGGGCGGCGGTCAGGGGGGCGAGGCACCAGACGACACCACACGCCGGTACGGTCCACAGCACCAGCGGCGCCAGCAGGACGCCGCCGCCGATCACGCGCAGCGGCCCCAACCGATCAGCCAGACGGCCAAGGGGAATCAACAGCAGCACGGTCAGGCCGGGACCAGCCGTCAGCAGCACGATCAGTTCCACGCGCGTGAGGTGCAGCACATCACGGGCGTACGGTGTCAACACGGGCACCAGCATCCCGCCGGCGAAAGTCTGCAAGAACATCCCCACGGCAAGCAAATGGAGCCGACGTATGACGACTCGGGCGGCTGCCGCAGCCTGTGGAAGCGCGACGGCATGCGTGCTGCCCGCGCGCCCTGACGGCGCGGCCACGAACGTCACCACTCCGGCAAACAGGACCGCTAGCGCGAGTAGCCCAAAGGCTTCCCGCGCCCCGACGACGAGCAATCCGGCGGTGAAGGCCGCGCCCAACCCGGTCCCGCCGAGCCACGCGGTGAAGATCTGTCCCATCACGTGCCCGCGTGCTTTTGACCGCGCGGTGGCTCCGAAGACCGCCGCGGGCCACACTGGCGATGCCCCTGCGCCGTGGATGGCACACCCGAGGAAAATCATCCATGGCGCCGTCGCTTGGCTCAGCGCGAGCAAAGACACGAAAGAGAGTGCGCTCGCGACAAGCAGGGCGAATCGGCTGCCGACCCGATCGACTAACCATCCGGCGGGCACTTTGAGGGCCAGATCCGCCAGCCCGTACGCGGACAGCGCCAAGCCCACCGTCCCTAAGGGAAGCGCGAGTTGGCCGCGCAGGTAGACGGGCAGGAGGACGAGCAGGAGCCCGCCATGGACGAATTCCAAGAGGCTGACGACAGCAGGATAACTCCACGCTCGGGCGGGGGCGCCGACGGAGCGCACAGCGATCAGCGCCGTTCCCCGGCGAAGGCCCTTCCTGCCGGCAGCAGCGCAAGAATTTCGGCGGCCCCCCGTGCAGCCGCACCAGCACGCCCGACCCGGTGCGCCGCATCCCGCATCTTCTCCAGGCGATCGGGATGCGTGACGAGATCAAGGACGGCGCGGTGCACCTCGGCGGGCGTTGCGGCTACCACAGCAGCTCCGAGATGGGTCAGGTAGGACACGTTCTCTTCTTCCTGCCCCGGCACGGGGCTGACCAACACGAGCGGCAATTCCGCCGCGAGCGCTTCCGATGTGGTGACGCCGCCGGGCTTGGAGACCATGAGGTCGCTCATCGCCATCAGATCGTACACATCGTCCACAAAGCCGTAGACGCGCACCGGATTGCGGACGGCGGGGGCGAGGGCCTGGGCGGCGCGGCGCAGGCGCTCATCGCGTCCACAGACAAAGAGGATCTGGACGGCGTGGGGGAGATCTGCCAGAACTCGGTAGAACTCGAGCGCTAGCGGCTGGCGGAGCAGGTTCGCGGCGCCGACCATGACCAGAATCGTCGGACGGTCGGCATCCAGTGCGTGAGCCTGCCGCATAACCCGGCGGTCGCCCGAGGCGGTGAACCGAGCATCGATCGGAATCCCGGTCGCACGGATTCGTTCCGCAGGGATGCCGCGCGCGACCATGCCCTCGCGGACAAACTCACTGCTCACAATAAAGAGATCAACACCCGGGTGAACCCACTGGCTATGCACGGCGTGGTCAGTGACTACCGTCGCACACGGGACCTCCGTGCGATGGGCCAGTTTCAGCTCAGAGAGGGCCCCCGCCGGGACGCAGTACGTACAGACGACGAGATCAGGCTGGTGGGACTCGAGGAATCGCGTCAGGCGACGTTTACCCATTCCGTTGATGAACCGCTGCATCGGGGAGTCGTAGGGAATGGCGCTGGTCGCCTGGTAGAACCAGCGCCACGCCCACGGGGCCCAGCGTACGCTGCCGATGTACAAGAACGTCGTGATCGCGTTGTAGATGTGCCCGATGAACGTTTCGATGTAGTCGTACTCTTCGACCTCGCACCCCGGCAGGCGGCGAAACTCTTGGGCCAAGACTTCTGCCACGCGGTGGTGTCCTCCGCCGTACGTGCACGAGAGGACCGTGATGCGCAGGGCATGGGGATCTGCACCCGCCGACCGGTCCATACGTTTGGCACGATTCCGCTTCGCCGCAGCCGAATCAAGCACGGTGACTCCGAGCAAAAGGTAGGCGAGGCCGCCCGCGTAGCCCCCGAGGACGTCGGTGGCCCAGTGCACCCCCAAGTAGATCCGGCTGATGCCCATAGTAATGATCAGCAGGACCCCGACCACCACCAGAAGGCGACGGTAGCGCGGCCGGATCGTAGGTAGCAAGACGACCGTGAGCAAGCCGAAGACGGCAAGGGCCGCAAAGGTATGACCGCTGGGAAAGCCTAGAGGCTCGCCGTTTGGGCGAGCCCGATGGACCAGGAGTTTCGTCCCTTGGATGACCACCGGAGCACCGAGGCTGTACGCGATAACGTAGGGAACCGTCGGAGGATCCACCCGCCACAACCAGGCGGAAGTGATCACGACCAGGGCCCCGACCCCCACCTCGCTACCCAAAACGTCGAGAGCCTTCGCGGTTCGATCCAGCTCCGGCGTATGCCACCGGGCCACCATATCGCGGGCAGGGGGATCCACACGGAAGGACGCTCCGTCCCTGACCGATACTCCCAGGGCGATGAAGAGAGCGGCCGACAGTAGAGCTCCGACTAGACGGAGGTTCGTTCGAGTCACGCCGACGCGCAGGGAGGTCCCCCGGTCAGGCAAGGAGGGCATGCGTGGGTTCTTCTAACGGAAGGCGTCATGGTCATCACCGGCAGGTCCAGGCGTGCCTGCACCGGCCCCGCGATGGCGTCGCGGAGGACGCTGCACAACCTAATCGCCGCCGGCGTGAGTTGGAGTTGCTCGCGCCACAAGTAGGGCGGCTGCGGCCGCAAGGACATAGGCACACACGTAACCTGTTTCAAGTCGATCGCGACAAGTCCCTGCGTCGCCCGGGTGCAGACGGACGATCTCCCGTCCCTCCAACAGACTGCGGAGGGAGAGAAGCGATTACGCCGAGATGTGCTGCGGGGTGGCGGGTCCCGGGCAGATCCACGCATCTTCAGATTGACAGGGCGAATGGCGACCATGGTAAAATACACCAATACCGGCCGCGACGCCGGCGCTGGCATTTGGAGCTTTCGGCGGAGGCGCGCGGCGATGAGTCAATGTCACCTCTGCGGTACCCCGGATACCGCAACGGTCTTGATCAAGTGTCAGTGGTATGGCCGGGGGACGAAATGGCTGTGCATCCAGTGTGTGCGCACAGTCACCGTGGGAGACACGAGTCCGTCTCCTGCGAAACCTCGTAGTGCTCGCGCCGTCCGCGGGCGAGTGGCCCCGGAAAGCGGACGCACGATCTTGTGATGGTAGTTGCGGAAGTCAATAGTAGGCACGCAAGAGTAGGACCGGCGAGGAAGTGCGCCTAGGGTTCCGCCGCACCTACCCGGTGTGGGTCTGGTTCTAGCGGCGCAGGCCGGCGAAACTGCCGGTTACACCGTCGGGAGAGAAGCCCGAGGGGGAAGTTCCTCATCCGGAAGGGCAGTAACGCCTTCCGGACCTGGAGACAGGGATGAGGGGCTGTCCTCTCGGGCTTTTTGTATCTTGCGCTGAGGTAGCGTGCGGATGAACGGCTTGCGAGTGGGCGAAGAGCGAGACGCCTGCGGAGTAGGATTCGTTGCGGATGTCCGAGGACACCGCAGCCACGCCATTCTGCGTCACGCGCTGACCGCCGTTGCGAACTTGAGCCACCGCGGGGCCACCGATGCCGACGGTCGGACCGGAGACGGTGCGGGGGTGCTGACGCAACTTCCCTATGCGCTGCTGCGTCGGGACCTGACGATCCAACACCCCGATGACCACTTGGCGGTAGGGATGCTCTTTCTTCCGCCCACGCCCGATGAGCGCGGGAGAGCAGTCGCGCTGGTGGAGAAGGCCATTGCCGATGAGGCTCTTGGTCTGGTCGGATGGCGGCGGGTGCCCACCGATTCCCAAGCGCTAGGCGCGCACGCCCAGGGGACGCAGCCCTATGTCGCGCAGGTGGTGGTGCATCAAGCGGGGGAGGTGTCCGGGGATGCGTTTGATCGGTGCGTGTACTTGTGTCGCCGAAGGATTGAGCGGGAGGCTGTCCAGGCGAACCTGGCGGTGTATGTGCCGTCGTTTTCTCGCCGGACGATCGTCTATAAGGCCCTGCTGAGTTCTCCGTGGCTGGCTCGATTCTATCCCGACCTCACCGATCCGACGTATGACACGGCGCTGGCGGTCTTCCACCAGCGCTACAGCACAAACACATTTCCCAGTTGGAACTTGGCCCAGCCCTTCCGGTTCTTAGCCCACAACGGGGAGATCAATACGCTGCAGGGCAACATGCACTGGACGCGGGCTCGGGAGCCTGAGCTCGGGTCCGCGGTCTGGGGCCAGCGGACGCAGGATGTGGTCCCGGTGATCCAAGAGGGCGGGAGCGACAGTGCGATGCTGGACAACGTCGCCGAGCTGCTCACGCTCTCGGGACGCGACTTCGCCCACGTCATCACGATGCTGGTGCCGGCGGCATGGGAGGCTGACGCTGAACTTGCCGCGCCGCTCCGCGCCTTCTACGAGTACCACACCTGTCTTACCGAGCCCTGGGATGGTCCAGCTGCCCTCGCATTTTCGGACGGTGTTGCCGTCGGGGCGACGCTGGACCGCAACGGACTACGGCCCGCACGGTTCCTGGTGACCCACGACGGTTTGGTGTTGATGGCGTCGGAGGTTGGCGTGTTGGACATCCCCCCGGACCAGATCCAGGAGAAGGGCCGGCTGGGACCCGGGCAGATGCTGCTCGTGGATACCGCCAGGGGCAGAGTCTTGCGCGATGCGGACGTCAAAGCCGCACTCGCTGCGGCCCAACCCTACAGTCAGTGGGTACGTGAGAACCTCATACGCCTGGGGCCAGTTCCGGTCAACGGCGGCGCGGGAGAGGCATCTGCTCTCGCCCAGCAGGTCTTTGGGTACACGCTGGAGGACACCGAACGGATTCTGTATCCCATGGTGGCGGAGGGGAAGGACCCGATCTTCTCCATGGGCGATGACATCCCCCCCGCAGTGTTGGCGACCCGGCCGCGACTCCTTTACAACTACTTCCGGCAACGGTTCGCCCAAGTCACCAACCCGGCGATCGATCCCTTGCGTGAGCGCGGGGTGATGTCGCTTGCGGTCTACCTCGGCCCGCGCCCGACGTTTCTGGAAGAATCGCCCCACCATGCCCGTCTGCTGCAACTGCCTGACCCGATCCTGGGACCCGACGAGCTCCGCTGGTTGCAGACCCAGGGGCCGTTTCCCACCCGCATCCTCCCCGCCCGATTTTGGGCGGCCGACGGACCCGCAGGGCTCGCGCGTGGGTTGAACGCGCTCGTCGACGAGGCGGAGGCGGCGGCCCGAGCGGGAGCGCTGATCATCCTCAGCGATCGAGAGTTCGATACGCAGTGGGCGCCGGTCCCCATGCTGTTGGCTGTGGCCGCCGTTCACCACGGTTTGATCCGTCGAGGATGTCGCATGCGCACCAGCATTATCGCCGACACCGGAGAGGCGCGTGACATCCACCAGATAGCCTGTCTGATTGGCTATGGCGCAAGCGCAATCAGCCCATACCTGGTCTTCCAGACGCTCGCGGCCGACCCCCGGATTCCGGGCGACGCACACGCGCGGTGGGCATCCTACTCCCGAGCGGCAGCGGCGGGTTTGCTCAAGATCATGTCCAAGATGGGCATCAGCACACTCGCCGGCTATTGCGGGGCGCAGATCTTCGAGGCCGTGGGACTGGACGCGCCCCTGATCGCAGACTACTTCCCTGGGACTCCGTCGCGGATTGCCGGAATTGGCCTGACCGACCTCGCCGCCGAAGTCCTCGAGCGCCACCGCGCGGCCTTCTCCGGTCCGCCGGAGCCGCTGACGGAAGCGGGCCTCGTCCGTTTCCGCCGGGGGGGAGAGTATCACGCCTTCAACCCGTACGTGGTCAAGGCATTACACCGGGCGATCCGGGACGGCGCGTCGCACGAGACGATGGTAGACCTGATCAAGTCCCGCCCGCCGGTGGCGTTGCGTGATCTGCTAGAGTTCGTCCCTCAGCAGCCCGTCTCGCTGGGAGACGTCGAAGCAGTGGAGGCAATTGTGCAGCGCTTCGTGATCTCGGCGATGTCGCACGGAGCTCTCAGCCTGGAAGCGCACGAGACGCTGGCGATTGCGGCAAATCGCGTCGGCGCCCGATCGAACACCGGGGAAGGCGGAGAGGATTCCGCGCGCTACCGGACAGAGTCCAACAGCCGTATCAAGCAGATCGCCTCGGCACGCTTTGGCGTTACCCCCGCGTACATCTTGTCGGCCGACGAACTGGAGATCAAGATGGCGCAGGGAAGTAAGCCAGGTGAAGGCGGCCAGTTGCCGGGGCATAAAGTCTCAGCAGAGATAGCGCGCATCCGCCGCGCGCAGCCGGGCATCACCTTGATCTCGCCCCCTCCGCACCACGATATCTACAGCATTGAGGATCTCGCGCAGCTGATCTACGACCTCAAGCGAATCCACCCGCGCGCCCGGGTGGGCGTCAAATTGGTCGCCGAATCCGGCGTCGGGACGATCGCGGCGGGTGTGGCGAAAGCGTTCGCTGACACGATCCAGATCAGCGGCCATGACGGGGGGACCGGCGCCTCTCCCCTGGACTCCATCAAGAACGCCGGGGTGCCGTGGGAACTCGGACTTGCCGAGACGCAGCAGGTTTTGGTGGCCAACGGCTTGCGGTCCCGCGTGCGGCTGCGGGTAGACGGCGGAATGAAGATCGGCCGGGACATCGTGATGGCCGCGCTGCTTGGGGCCGATGAATTTGGCTTTGGGACCGCGGCGGTCGTTGCCCTGGGCTGCGTGATGGCCCGGCAGTGTCACCTCAACACCTGCCCGGTGGGCATCGCCACCCAAAACGAGACGCTGCGCGCGAAGTTCAAAGGCACGCCTGAGATGGTTATGGCCTATCTGACCGCGGTAGCAGAGCAAGTGCGGGAGATCCTGGCATCTCTGGGGGCGCGGTCGATCCAGGAAATCATCGGTCGCGTCGAGTTGCTCCGACCCCGGTCCGTCGACCATCCCAAGGCCGCGCGGTTGAACCTTGACGCGATCCTCAGCCCCCCTGATCCGTCGGGGACGCGGCCGCGGCAGAATACGGCAGCCCGCAACGATCGGCAGGAGGACATTAACCTCGATGCTCAGATCGTTGCGGACGTGCTCGACAGGAGCCGCCACGGCGAACCACTACATTTGCGCTATGCGATCCGCAATGCCCACCGGACCGTCGGGGCCGGGCTGGCCGGGATGCTGGCCGAGACCCACGGGGATGCGGGATTGCCTGAAGGCGCGATCACCGTCCACCTGAGCGGCGCTTCCGGACAGAGTTTCGGGGCCTTTTGTCTGCCGGGGGTCACCCTGGACCTAGAGGGGGAGGCCAACGACTATGTCGGCAAGGGCATGGCCGGGGGAGAGATTGTCATCCGGCCGCCCGAGGCATTTGCAGGTGCCACGCAGCACAACGTGATTCTCGGGAACACCGCACTGTATGGCGCCACCGGCGGGTATCTGTTTGCAGCGGGGCGAGCGGGAGAGCGCTTCGGCGTGCGCAACAGCGGCGCCACGGCGGTCGTAGAGGGTGTGGGTGATCACGGGTGTGAGTACATGACAGGCGGCGTCGTCGTGGTGCTGGGGTCGGTCGGGAGGAACTTTGCTGCTGGCATGACAGGCGGTGTCGCGTATGTGCTGGACGAGCCGCACGTCTTGCCGATCCGGTGCAACCCAGAGCACGTGAGCTGGGCGCGACTTGGTGATCCCGCCGAGGAGGGGTGCGTCCGAGACCTGATCGCCGGCCACGCGCGGCGAACCGGGAGCCCGTGGGCGGAGGAGATTCTTCAGCGCTGGGCCGACTACGCCCCGCTGTTTTGGAAGGTGGAGCCAAAAGCGAGTGGAATGCCAGCCGCGTCCGCCAGCCCGCCATCCCGTCGCGAGATTCTGGCAAATACCGCCAGCACTGCCCGCGTGTGAAGCTCGTGCGGCAGCGGCGGCCGTTGCCCGGTTTCGCTTCCACTCCGGCATCACGGTGTTGAGGGTAGACTGACGCGCGTTCAAGGAATTCCACACGGCCCTCTTGAACGCGTCGACGACGGCCAGCCACGCCGTACGTCCGACCGCTGTGCCGTGGGAGCGTGGCGATTTCCTCGGGCACTCGTGAGATTCTTGATTGACAACTCCCGGGGGGTGTGGTAAAAACAACCCAGAAGAAATCCCGAAGATAGATCGGCCATGATGCCGGCGCTGGTGCGCCGGCCTTGTCATTTCAGGAGCCGAGACGGCTCCCCGAGCGGGCCATGACGCCCTGTCGACGATGTTGTCGCCAGGGCGTTTCTGTTTTTGTGGTGTCCACGGTGGAGACCTGGGTGGTGGTGGGGGAGGCGTGGGGTAATCGGGGGCGAGCCCCGGGCAAAGCGACGAATTACGAGGAGGTGTTGAGGTGGCGTCAGAAACGGGATTTCGAAAAACGCTGACCCTCACGGGTGTGACGGTTAACGCGATGGCCCTCATCGCGCCCGGCGCATTCTTGTGGATCACCTATCAGTTGCAGGCGGCCCAGGTCGATGCTGCTGGCGCGTCGACCGCCATGGATATCTGGGCGGGGCTGGCGCTGGCGTTAGTCCTCGCCTTCCTCACGGCGATTTCGTACGCGGCGCTCAGTGAACTGTACCCCGCTGCGGGCACGGGGTCATCGTACTACTTCGCCGAGAAGGCGTTCCTCGACAAGGAAGAGACCGGGTACCATCGGTGGGCGCGACTGGCCAAATACGTCGTCGGGTGGATCTCCCACCTCTACTATTGGGTGTATCCGGGCGTGATGGTGGCGATGATGGCCACGATGCTCGTGTACATCGGAGGGCTCTTTGGTCTGACGCTGTCCCCTGTCGCCCAGGTGGCCATCGCCGTCGTGTTCTCCTTCCTGACCGGCTATGTGGCGTATCGCGGCATCAACGGGTCGACGATGGTGAGCCTGCTCATTAACGTCCTCCAAATTGCGGCTCTGGTGGTGATCTCGATCCTGGCCCTCAGTTACCGGTTCGCCAATCCCCAGCACGTGACATTCCTGCATCCCACCTTGGCCAGCGTCGTGTTGCCGCACAATCTGAGCCACGTGCTATTCCAGTCGACGATTGCTATCTTGCTTCTGGTGGGGTTTGAATCAGCCACCGCCCTGTCGGCGGAGGCGTTGCATCCGAGTTTCATCCGGCGCGGCGTGATCCTCTCCCTCATCATCCAGGGACTGATCGCCTATCTTTTTGAGTACTTTGCCGCCGGCGCCTGGATCAACGCCGCGTACGCGATTAAAGACGACAAAGGGAAAGTACTGTCGGGGTTTGACGCCGCGGGCGCGTCCGCGGCGCCGATTGGCGACATGGTGCGCAACCTCGGCGATACGATGCTCGGCGGAATCGGGTTTCCTCTCCTCTTGGTGATTGCCGTCACGGTTGCGATTGCTGTGTTCGGGACGACCCTGGCCTGCATGAATACCGGCGTACGGCTGACATACGCGATGGGGAAGGACGAAGAGGTCCCGGCGGTCCTCGGACTCTTGCACGGGCGCTACGCCACCCCCCACTTCGGGGTGTGGCTGATGAGCCTGGTCTCCGCGGTGATCGGCGGATTTGGCGTCCTCTCGGTCGTGAACTTGACCGCGGTCACGTTCCTGTCAAACATCGGCACGTTCTTGCTCTATGGGTTGACGAATCTGGTCGCGTTTGTCGCGTTCCTCCGGACGCCGCGGGCGACCTTCATCAAGCATGTGGCCGTTCCCATCCTGGGCTCCGTGGCCAATGTCTTGATGCTCCTCGCGGTGATCTACCTGGGAGTGTTGGGTGGGGGAGATACACGGACGGCCGCGCTGATTTCGATCGTCGCCACCGTCGTCTGGTTCGCCGTCGGGGCCGTGTACTTCATGGCCAGCACCAAGACGCGGGGTCGCCAGGTCTGGGCGCAGCGACCGGCCACAGGGGGTTGAGCCCTGATCCGAAGGGGCGCCCAGCGAGCGTCGCGAAGTCTAGAAGCACTCACCGCGCGTCAGAGCATGGATCACCAAGGGCGGCGCGCGGATGATGATGCAGCAAAGGAGAGGATGAGGAATGCGTCCACGTTCAGCAAAAGAGGTCCTGGCGTTCGCCCAGGCGCAGGGCGTCAAGATATTTGACCTGCGGTTCGTCGATGTTCCAGGGGTCTGGCAGCATGCGTCAATCCCGGCGTCCCAGTTTACCGAAGAAACGTTTGCGAAGGGGATAGGGTTTGACGGGAGCAGCATCCGGGGGTTCCAGGCAATCCACGAGAGCGACATGCTGCTCATGCCGGACTCCAATACGGCGTTCATCGATCCCTTTCTTGAAATACCGACTTTGTCAATCATCTGTACCGTGAACGATCCGACGACGCGACTCCCGTATTCCCGAGACCCGCGGTACGTGGCCGAGAAGGCCGAGGAGTACTTGCGGAAGTCGGGCGTGGCGGATACCAGTTACTGGGGCCCGGAAATCGAATTCTTCATTTTTGACCACGTCGCCTACGACGTGCTCCCGCAGCGCACCGGGTATGCCATCGATTCGCGCGAGGCCATCTGGAACACTGGGGTCAACGACGGTCAGAATCTCGGGTACAAAGTCCGGCCCAAGGAAGGGTACTTCCCGACACCCCCCACTGATGCGTTCCAGGACGTGCGCAGCGAGGCCGTGCTTATTTTGGAACAGATGGGCGTTACGGTGGAGATGCACCACCACGAAGTCGCCACCGCAGGCCAGGCCGAGATCGATCTGGAGTACGACAGCCTGGTGCGGATGGCGGACAAGGTGATGCTCTACAAGTACGTCTTGCGGAACGTCGCCAAACGGAAGGGGTTGACCGTCACGTTCATGCCCAAACCTCTGTTCGGCGACAACGGGAATGGAATGCACACGCACCAGAGTCTGTGGAAGAAGGGGGAAAATCTCTTCTACGCCGAGGGGGGCTACGCGGAGTTGAGTAAGGTGGCGATGCAGTACGTCGCGGGGTTATTGACCCATGTCGATGCACTGCTTGGGGTCACCAGCCCCACGACCAATTCCTACAAGCGGCTCGTGCCGCACTACGAGGCGCCGGTGAATATTGCGTTCTCCAAACGGAACCGCAGCGCAGCTGTTCGCATACCCATGTACTTCAGTGGACCGGACGCGGCGAAGAGCAAGCGTGTCGAGTTCCGCTGTCCGGACCCCAGCTGCAATCCCTACCTCGCGTTGCCTGCGATGCTGATGGCAGGACTTGATGGCGTGCGCCGCAAGCTCGACGCGTCGTCGTTTGGCCCGCTGGATGTGAACACGTACGAACTCTCCCCCGCCGAAGCGGCTAAGGTGAAGAACGTGCCCGGATCGTTGGGTGCCGTTTTGCAGGCTCTGGAAGCCGACCACGAGTTCCTGCTCGAGGGGGATGTGTTCACTGAAGATCTGCTGACCACCTGGATCGATTACAAGAGGACCAAGGAGTTGCACGAGGTAAATATCCGTCCTCACCCGTATGAGTTCTACCTCTACTACGATCTCTGAGACCGCGCGTTAGTTGGCGGGCGCCGCGTCGTACGCGGGTGTAAATGGGTTAGTTGACATACGCTGGGTCCGGGCCCCACCCTCGCGTGGGATACCTGGGCCCCGCGTGCTTTGTGACCTTCTTGGCCCTACTGTCGCGCAAACACCGAGTGAACAGCCGGTATCACCCCCGCAGCTTCAGCGGCGCAGCAGGGCTTCGGCGAGCAGGATCGCTATGGCGGTACCTGCGGCCACAAGCCCCAACACGACGAGGGGGTTTTTGATTAAGCTTTCGCTCACGGGAGAGCTTAAGGGAGGATCTGGACGGTCCACGATGCTGAGGTCGACCTGGTCGGGATGGGCTAAGGCGGCCACGAACTCCCCGGCATCGGCGAACCGTTCTTCCTTCCGACGCCGCATCGCTTTCGCGACGAGCGCGGCCACGTGGTCTGGAACGTCATTTCGGAGCTTCCGCAGGGGTTCGGCGGTCATGTTGAGGTGCTGGTACATCGTGGACAGCGGGTTGGGGCTATGGTAGGGGGGGTGGCCGGCGAGGAGTTCATAGAGGATGACGCCGAGGGCGTAGACGTCGGTCTGCGGCCCTCCTCGTTCGCCACGGATCTGTTCGGGAGCCATGTACTCGGGGGTGCCTACGAGGCCTGAGAACCCTCGCCAAGTTACCCGCGGCGCGCCGTCAAGCAACGCGATCCCAAAGTCAATGATGCGTACCGACCCATCCGTATCCACGAGGACATTTTCCGGTTTGAGGTCGCGGTGGTAGACGTGCTGCTGATGACAGTACGCGATCAGTTCGGCGAGATTCGTGATGATCTGCAGGGCACGCGGGACGGGGAGGCGGGGAGACTCCTGCAAGATCGTGCGCAGCGATTGCCCTTCCATGTACTCCAGCACGAGGTAGGGGGGCTTCGCGTCTTCGTGGACGTCCAAGACGGCTGGAATGCCGGGGCGGCGGAGGAGTCGGCCGATCGTCACTTCTCGACGAAAGCGCTCATATGCAGCGATTTCTCCGAGCTGCGTGGGGTCGAAGAACTTCAGGACGACCGGGCGGCCTGTCCGAAGATCCTGTCCTTGAAAGACCGCTGCTTCCCCGCCTCGCCCTAGCGGGCGCGTGATCACGTAGTGGTCGACTTGGTCACCTGGGTTTGGCATCGGGTGGGGTAGTCGGGGCTGCGGTCAGGAAGCGAGGCGGACTCCCAGGACCGTGAGGTTGTCGTAGCCTCCCCGCCGGGTCGCTTCCGCCACACACGTTGCCGCTGCGCGATCTGGGGGAGAGTTCTCAAACTGCACCCGAACGTCCTCTGGTTCGAGGTGCTCAAATATGCCATCTGTGGCTAAGATGAAGCAATCGCCGGGCTGCACGTGGCCGCGGCGCAGGTCCACAGCCACCATGGATTCCCCCCCGATGGTGCGGGTCAGGAGGTGTCGGTGGGGATGCTGGCGCACACGCTGTTGATCCAGCAGTCCCAGTCGGCGCATCTCTTCGACCACCGTATGATCACGGGTCAGCGGGCGGAGCGTGCCGTCTCGAAGGAGAAAGGCTTTGGAATCACCGACGTGCCCAAGCCAATACGAGTCCTGGCGGATGGCGAGGGCGGTGAGGGTCGTTTGCATCCCGGAGAAGTCGGGGTGTCCAACGCGCATGTTGTAGACGTGGAGGTTCGCGTGCTGGATTGCGTGGCGAAGGTGGCGCCCCGCATCGCCCCGAGGGTTGAGGTAGTACTCCTGCAGGACAGCATGGACAGCTTCCGCGCTCGCTACCGCCCCGCCGCCCATCCCGCCTACACCGTCGGCGACGAGGAAGAGGTTTCCCCGCGCCCGCACCAGCAACGGGTCGTCTGGGACTTCATACCGGAGGTAATCTTCGTTCTTCGGCCGGACGAGGCCGGGGTCTGTGGCGGCGCCGACCTGCAGGGGGAGAGGGGTGGGAAGGGCGGAGGTCGCGGCCGTTGTCATCCGCATGCGTGACCTCACGAAGGGGGCTCGAGGGCGAGAATCGCTTCGGCGATCTCGGCCACGGTGCGGCGGGAGTTTTTCGCAAGTCGCCGCAGACGCGCGGACGCCTCCGCCTCGCTGAGGCCGTGGCGGTCTTGGAGGATCCGCGTCGCCTCGGCAATCCGGCTGGACCGCGCAGCGACAGGCGCCCCCTCCGCGGCGGAAGCGCGGCCGACCCACTGGAGTTCGGCAAATCGCGCGCGCGCGACTTCAATCGCCGGTTTGATATCCCCTTCGCGGACCGGCTTCATCAAATACGCGAGCACCCCGGCGTCCGCGGCCTGTTCGACCAGGGTGCGCTCATTGTACGCGGTGAGGACAATCACCGGGACCGGATGCGTGGCCATCAGCCGGCGCGTCGCCTCGAGCCCATCCATGACCGGCATCTTGATATCCATGATGACGACGTCGGGATGCAGGGCGGCGGCCTTGTCGAGAGCTTCTTGTCCATTGGCGGCTTCGCCAACGACTTCATAGCCGAGGCTGTGGAGAATCGTCCGCATGCCCATCCGGATTAGGGCCTCGTCATCGACAAGGAGCACACGCCCGTGCGCTTGCGCTGTCATGCCTCCGTCCCCCACTTAGCGTCGCTGCGACGTCTCTTCCCGCCCAACGCCTGCGGCCTCCACGAGCAGAATTCCAGAGAAAAACACGAAGCCCCCGCAACACAGCAGGGGCTTCGTGGCCCATCGAAATGCTACCATGGGACAGCGGCGTCCATCAAGCTGGCCCTCACCTCAGCCGCAGGCCATCAGGCGTCTGCGCGCGGCGGGCGTTTCACACGCGCATGTCAGCGGAGGTGATGTATGGCGTGGTTGCAGCCGAAATTCCTTCTGCGGGTCGAAAGTCTTGTGACCACGGCGGGGCTGCTGGTGCTCTATGGCAGAGCCGGCGGCAGCTGGGTGCTCTTCTTCGCCGCCATCCTCGTGCCGGATCTCTCGATCCTCGGGTATGCGGCGGGGCCCCGCGTGGGTGCAGCGACGTATAATCTCGCCCATACTTACTCGCTGCCTGTGATCCTGGCGGGTTTTGGCCTGCTGGGTGCTCACCCGCCCCCCGTCTACATCGCCGTGATCTGGCTCACCCACATCGGCGTCGATCGGATACTAGGGCTGGGTTTGAAGTACCCCACGGCATTTAAGGACACACACCTGACTCGAGTATGACGGTCCCCATGGGCCGGCGGCAGACACTACTTCCACTTAATCGTGCAGCCCACCGGTTTCGTCTCCCGGATCTTGGGGGGCGTCCCGGCCAGTAGCGCATCGAGCGCATCCCGCAAATACGGTTGGCGGACCGCGTTGACATCTTCGTAGTTATCGTCCGGTGCGCCGTGGTACCGCAAGATTCGCTTCTCGTCGAACAGGAAGATCTCCGGCGTCCGGGTCGCGCCGTACTGTTTGGCGACGTCCTGCGTTTCATCGACCAGATAGGGAAACGGGTACTGCTTATCCTGCGCGCGCCCTTGCATCTGCTCAAAGCTGTCGCCCGGATACTTGACCGGGTCGTTGGCGTTGATCAGCACGAGCTGAACGCCGCGGCCGGCGTAGTCGCGTTGGACCTGGATCAGGCGACTCTCCCACGCCTGCGCGTACGGGCAGTGGTTGCAGTGGAAGATGACACCGAGGACCTTCGCTTTCGCGGAGTCGTCGGCGCGGTGCACCCGGCCGTCCGTCCCCTTGAGGGCGAACGGAATCAGACGGGATTCAAGCGCAATGGGAGCCATGCGAGACCCTCCTGGGATGTATCACTCGTTACTGCGTATCACGCGCGATGTTCGGTGGCCGGCCGCAGATGAGGGCCGGCGTCGCTTGCGTGTGCTGGCGTTTAGGTGGTCGAGTGCACGTGCAATCATCTCTTGTGTCGGAAGCGGGGTGACCCTGCCGTCGTCTGTATGGTAAAGACGGCATGTCAGACCGTGGGGTCCCGGCGGGACGGGAAACAGGTCCCGCCCGTCGATCCTCATCGTAGGCGATCCGGGGAATTCTAACCCGACCGCCTGCCGTTCGGTCGTCACCTCAACCATGCGAACGGGGTCTGAGATCTGCCGGGCTTGCAGGGCTGCACGCAACCGCTGGAGCGCTAGTTCGTGCGACGGGCACTCTTCCCAGTATAAGAACTCAACCTTCACGCTGTCCACATACTCCCATGTCGATTTCCCTACTTTAACTGCGGGACGGGGGCGAGTATTCCCTTCCTGGGCCCCGACCCGGCGAAGACGCGAGGGATGGAGGAGGTGCCAGTTAGACGTACCCGCGGCCCCCCACTTCTCACGATTCAGTCACCGGGTTTTGTCCCGCCGACCTGCTGGAGAGTACGCTCGCCCGGCTCCTGCAGTTGCTGGCGCCCGGACGGGGTTGGTACCTGCTGCGGCGATGTCACCGTCGATTGTGCCGGTGCCGCCGTGAGCGTCACTTGCACGATAGAGGCCTTTCCCAACTTCACTGTCAGGGTGCGGGTAACCGGAGCGTACCCGGGACGGCTGAACGTGATCGTGATGCTCCCCGGCGCGACCCGCAGGGTTAGCGGGGTCTTCCCGATTGTGCGCCCACCGAGGCGCACAATCGCCCCACCCGGCGTGGAGGTGACGAGGACGGCTTGCGTTGCCACGAATTGGGCAGGGTGTTGCTGGGCGATGCTCGGTTGGGATTGCACAGCTTCGGCCTGACCCGCAAAGAGCCTGCTTCCCCAAGTCCTCGCCGTGTATTCAACCCACGCCGCTGCGGTTGCGGAGAATTCCTTGGTCTGGGGTACATGCGCGTTTACGTCAGGGATGAAGCACAATCCGAGGCCCAGGGCGGTTACCACTACCATCTGGGCCGCGGTTCGAAAGGCGATGAGACCGAGGACGCGGACTGTGGTGCTGGTGAGCTGGGCCAAGGATACATGGGGGCGCAGGGAATGCCTCAGTTTCCGGACGGAGTTCTGCGGCGTCTTCGCGGCGCGGGAGCGCCACCGCATCTGGGCTTGCTGCATCTGGGCGACAGTCCGAGAGACGATCGAGCCGAGCACGAGGAGAGCGACACGAGTCCGCTGGGTCAGCGGGACCTGCGGGCGCGGGGTGTGGTTCGGTCTCCGACCCATCTCTGGCAATGTTCCCAGCACGTATGGCAAATCAACACCACACTGCTCGCAAACGGTCGATCCTGGGCTTTGTTGCGGTGTGCCACACTGAGGACAGATTAGAAGATCGAGTTCACTTGGCCGCCTGAACACCGGGGCGTCCACTGTAGGGCTCCATGGCGGTCCCCTGAGGTCGACTTCGACCATGGGAGCCGAACTTCGGGTTGTGCTCCCATCCATAATATGTACCCTCGTCCCGGCCCCCTAGACCCCCAGATGGTGAGGAACGCCCGGCTGGGAGGGCACTCGCCCAGGCCCGTAGCGGTCGGTGTGATTGCCTGGGGGTACCGAATCAGGTAGATTGTGGGCGAAGAGATGCGACTTGCGCGGCGGAAGTTTGAGGCTCTGGTCGAGCGGGCTCTGGCATCCATTCCCCCCGAGATTCGCGCCCGCATGGACAACGTCCAGGTCGTCGTCGAAGCCTGGCCTGCCGATGACCGCTTTGCCGAGGTGGGGGTTCAGCCAGGAGAAACGCTGTTTGGGCTCTACGAGGGTGTGCCTCTTATAGAGCGGGGTGTGCTCACCGAGCCGTTGCTCCCCGACAAGATTACGATCTTCCAGGGTCCTCTCGAAGAGGCGTGTGAGTCGGATGAGGAGATTGCCGAGGAGATCCGCCGCACCGTGATCCATGAGGTTGCGCATCACTTCGGTATCGACGACGCGCGTCTGACTGAACTTGGGTATGACTAACCTTCCTGGGGCTCAGCGCCCTCCCCCTCCTGGTGGTGCGGCATGACTCCCTGGGCGAAAGGTGCCTTCGCCGGCCTGGCCGTCGGGCTCCTGATCGCGTTTTGGGCTGGGAACACCTCGGTCGATGCATTTATTCGGGTCACAGGGGACGGCCAACCCCTCCTCGACACCCGGGTGGATGAGTCGGTGGTCGGGCGGCTCGTCAACATTCCGGTGGCCTCGCTCGGCGAACTTGCGGTTTCCAAACGGGTGTGGCTGGTGGTCACTACCTATGTGTTCACGCTGCGAGTACGGCCGGAGCTCGCCCCAGGACCGGAGCGACCGCTGACCAGGTTACTCGTCAATGTGCGTCTGCCCGGACGGGTCGTGACCACCAACGCCACCCGTGTCACCGGCGGGACGGCGGTGTGGGAGGGAATGCCCGCGGACGCACTGCAACTCCGCACGGTGGCCGTCGAGTGGGCGCGCGTCGCGATCCTCGTAGTCGTTCTGGTCGTTGGACTGGGTCTGCGGAGGAGTTAATCGCCGCAGGCATGAAGCACATGAGAGATGGCCTCCTTTCACTCGCTCCGGATTCGCATCATACGCAGCGGCAGCAGTGGAAACGCGATCTTCCTTGAGGGCGGGGGGACCCGGCTGGTAGTAGACGTGGGGCTCCCCGCAGAGGTCGTTGCCCGGGAACTTGCCTCCCTGCCAGACGCCACTCCGATTGATGCTATTCTCCTGACCCATGAGCACGAGGATCACGCCAAAGGGGCTGGCGTGCTGTCGCGTGCGCTCGGCGCACCCGTGTTAGCCAATGAGGGCACGTTGTCCGCGGCCGCCGCAATTCTCAACGGGGCGGAAAGGGAACGCTTCGCCACGGGGGTGCCGTTCCGTGTCGGGGAGCTGGAGGTCGAGGCGTTTCCTGTCCCGCACGACGCGGTTGAGCCGGTGGGGTTTGCTATCTCGTCCGGGCCGATTCGTGTGCTTATCGCCACCGACCTGGGCGCCGCTGACGCTGAGCTGACCGCCCGCACGAGGGGTGTTGACGTCCTGATCCTCGAGGCCAACTACGACCTCCGCCTGTTGTCGGTCAGCCCGTACCCGTGGTTTCTCAAGAACCGCATCCTCAGCCCCACTGGGCATCTGTCTAACGATGCGGCGGCCCGTGTGGCGGTGGAGGCAGCCTCCGACCGTCTGCAGACGGTGTTCTTGGTGCACCTCAGCGATATCAATAACTTGACGCCACTGGCCCGCGACACCGTGCAGTGGGCGTTGCAGCGTGAAGGCCTGGGAGACGTCCGCGTGGAGGCCGTCCGACCGAATGGCACAATGCCTCTCTGGTCCCACGCGGCGGGAACCGCGACGGAGTACGTCCAGCCGACGGATCGACGTCCCGGTGTTTGAACGGACTCCCTTCGCGGGGAAACCCAACCCCCAGCTCCGGAAGGCGGCAGCGGCCATCTTCACGGCCGCGGTGCGGGCCGTGGACCCGGCGGCCGCGGTGCGACGCATGCTGGTGCGTCGCGGGCACCGCCTCCGCCTCGACACGCGGTGGTACGATCTGCGCCAGAGTCGGCGGATTCTTGTCGTGGGGGCCGGCAAGGCCGCCGCCCCAATGGCGGCCGCGGTGGAACAGGTCCTGGGGAAGCGTATTACCGACGGCCTTGTGATCGTCAAGTATGGTCATGTGGGACCCCTCCGCCGGATCCGCCTCGTGGAGGCCGGGCATCCGCTGCCTGATACCGCGGGCGAACGCGGCGCGGCCCAGATGCTGGAGCTGCTCCGCAGCGCATCCGAAGACGACTTGGTCGTGTGCCTGGTGTCGGGGGGCGGATCTGCGCTACTGCCCGCCCCGGTACCGGGGCTCAGCTTGCAGGAGAAGATCGCTGTCACCGACCTCCTCTTGCGCAGCGGGGCGACGATCCAAGAAGTCAACGTCGTCCGCAAGCACCTGTCACAGGTGAAAGGCGGGCGCTTGGCACAGGCCGCCGCTCCCGCGCGGCTGTTGGTTTTGGTTCTGTCTGACGTGGTGGGCGATCCACTCGACGCCATTGCGTCGGGACCGGCGTCGCCTGATCCCACGACGTTTGCAGATGCCCTTGCCGTTGTGCGACGATATCAGATGGAGGAGCGCCTGCCCGCCAGCGCACTCGCCTACCTGCGCCGGGGCGCTTCGGGCCACGTAGCGGAGACCCCCAAGCCGGGAGATCCGCTGTTTCACCGCGTGCAGGTGGTCGTGGTGGGGAACAACACGCGCGCTCTGGCTGCGGCCGCCAATCGCGCGAAAGGATTGGGATTCCGCGTCCTCGTGCTTACCCCGTTCCTTCAGGGGGAAGCGCGAGAGGTGGCGCGGGTGTTCGCGAGCGTGGCACGGAGTATCCGTGCCGTGCGGACCCCGCTCATCCCGCCCGCGTGCCTGTTGGCCGGCGGAGAGACGACAGTGACGGTCCACGGCCCCGGACGCGGGGGGCGGTGCCAGGAGTTTGCCCTCGCCGCGGCGGCCGAGATCGCCGGATGGCCCGAGACTGTCGTGGCCGGATTCGGGACAGACGGCACGGATGGCCCGACGGACGCGGCAGGCGCATTGGTCGATGGGGAGACGACGGCTCGGGCGACATCGTTGGGGTTGGATCTCGATCGCGCCCTGGCTGACAATGACTCCCACGCCGTTTTCCGCGACCTGGGGGATCTGCTCGTGACCGGTCCGACGAAGACAAACGTCAACGACGTCTATCTTGCCTTAGTGGGGCAAACGGCACCAGCGCGGGAGGAGACCCGTGTGACCCGACGCAGCAAACACGCCCTGCGCATGACGCGCGGGTGAGCGCGTGATCGAGAAGCGATCGATGAAGATCCTTTTCTGCGTATCCGAGGCCGTGCCCCTCGCTAAGACCGGCGGGTTGGCCGATGTGGGTGGGGCTCTGCCAGCGGCGCTGGCCGCCGTGGGCTGCGATGTCCGGGTCGTGCTGCCGCGGTATCGCAGCATCAGTGAGAGGGGCTGGCGTCCGGTCGGCACGGTGGACGTCTCCAGCGGCGGCGAAGCAGTCAGCGGGACGATTCTTGATGGCACGATGCCGGAGACCGCTGTGCCCACCTGGCTCGTGGATCAGCCGAAATACTTTGACCGAAGCGGACTCTACGGGGAGGCGGGGCGGGACTATCCTGACAACCTAGCGAGGTTTGGGTTCTTCTGCCGGGCCGTGCTGGCCTGGGTGGGACGGCAGTCGTGGAAGCCCGACCTCATTCATTGTAACGACTGGCAGACCGCGCTGATCCCCCCACTGATCCGGGCCGAGCGCGCCGAGAGAACGCCGACGCTGCTGACGATTCACAACCTGGCGTACCAGGGGTTATTCCCAGCCCAGGAATTCGCACTCACCGGCCTGCCCGCATCGTTTTTTACCATGGCGGGGTTGGAGTTTTGGGGGCAAGTGAATGTGCTCAAGGGCGGGCTGGTGTTCGCCGATACCTTGACCAGCGTGAGCGAGACCTATGCTCGGGAGATTCAGACCGCGGAGTTCGGTGCTGGCCTAGACGGTGTGTTGCGAGATCGCGCGCGGGACCTGTGGGGCATCCTCAATGGAGTCGACTACCGGGTGTGGGACCCGTCGCATGATCCGCTGATCCCCGCTCAGTACTCGGCGGGGGATCTGACGGGCAAACGAATTTGTAAGGAACACTTGCAGAGGGAGTTCGGCCTGTACGAGCGACCGGATATCCCCATCGTCGGTATGGTGACGCGTCTGGTCGACCAGAAGGGTCTCGATCTGGTGGAGGCCGCCGTGGAGGACCTGTTTGCTTTCGGGGTGCAGCTGGTTGTCCTGGGGGCGGGGGATGCCCGCTACGAGCAGGTCCTCGGCGAACTTCCGCGCCGGTACCCCAAGCGAGCGGGGATCCGGATCGGTTTTGACAACGCCCTGGCGCATCGCATCGAGGCTGGGGCCGATCTCTTCCTCATGCCGTCGCGCTACGAGCCCTCTGGACTGAACCAGCTCTACAGCCTCCGCTATGGCACGGTGCCGGTCGTCCGCCACACCGGAGGGCTGGCCGACTCGATCGTCGACACCACGCCAGATACGCTGGCCGCGGGCACCGCCAACGGATTTGTCTTTGTCGCCTATGACGCGCCGGCGATGCTGCAGGCCCTGCGCCGGGCACTGGAGGCCTTCCGGACCCCCCATACCTGGCGTCGGGTCCAGAAGACGGGCATGGCGGCCGACTTCTCCTGGACCGCGTCCGCCCGCAAGTACCACGCGCTCTACGACCGGACGCTCGCCCAATCCGTCCGCGGGTAAAGGATAAAGGAGGATTCCACAGTGTTCTATCTTACGCGGGGGTGCCTCTGTGCCTGAATTACGCAAAGACCCAATCTCTCGGCGCTGGGTCATCATCGCCACTGACCGCGCCGCCCGTCCCACGGACTTTAAGCACGAAGCCGTGGAGGCCAGCGATAGTGACCGCTGTCCGTTCTGCGAGGGCAGGGAAGCGCAGACGCCGCCGGAAATTTTTGCGATCCGGGCGCCTGGCACTGCGCCCAACACGCCCGGATGGACGGTGCGCGTTGTGTCCAACAAGTTTCCGGCTCTGCGCATCGAGGGCAGCACGGAGCGGACAAAGGTGGGCCTCTTTACCCGGATGGATGGCGTGGGTGCCCACGAGGTGATCATCGAGACGACAGACCACCACCAGCATCTGGCACTGCAGCCGGTGGAACACGTTGCGGATGTCATCCGAGCTTACCTGCAGCGCTACCGCGATTTGCGGGGGGATGCGCGGTTCGCCTACGGCCTGTTGTTCCGAAATCACGGACGCACGGCGGGTGCATCCCTCTCGCATCCGCACTCACAGCTGATTGCGCTCCCGGTTGTCCCTCAGCGTGTGGCCATCGAGCTGGAGGCTGCCGAGCACCACCTCGGCCTCCAGGGGACGTGCATCTTCTGTAGGATGCTGGAGGACGAGCGCAAAGCTGGGGCGCGCATCGTCTTGGAGAACGAGGCGTTCGTGGCCCTCGAGCCGTATGCTTCGCGGTTTCCGTTTGAAACGTGGATTTTGCCGAAAGTCCACGAGGCGGACTTTGGTGCGCTGCGATCGGACCAGGAGCTCCCGTTTGCCGGGATCCTCCACGAAACCCTCCACCGCCTGCACGTCAGCTTGGATAACCCGCCCTACAACTTCGTCATCCACTCGCTGCCCTACCGCAGTGAGGCGAAGCCCGCCTACCACTGGCACGTCGAGGTCATGCCCCGCCTCACTCAAGTGGCAGGTTTTGAGTGGGGCACCGGCTTCTACATCAACCCCGTCGTCCCAGAGGAAGCGGCCCGGTATCTGCGGGAGGCCGCGCCGGTCGCGGCCTCCGTGGGTCCGGGGGATCGGCGCCAAGCTGCACGGTGAAGGGGGAGATTAGGCTCTCCCGCATCGACCACACGCGGCACCGCGAGGAATGAGTTCGCCGCCTGTGCGCGGCTGCCAGACTGCAGGAAGCGTTCGCGACCGAATCGAACGCTAGCCAGACCAGCGTCCTGACTAAGAGGAGCGCACGCAAGGACCGCGCAGATGGATGTCCTCGTTGCCCAACTCCTGAATTCCCTCCTTTATGCCGCCGTGCTGTTCTTGATCGCCGGCGGGCTCAGCATGATCTATGGCGTCATGCGGATCGTTAATCTCGCGCACGGCACGCTCTATGCCCTGGGCGCGTACGTGATGGCGTGGGGGCTGTTGCGGCTCGCTGGGGAGTCGGGGACGGAGCCGGCCTATCTCATCGCGTTCTTGCCGGTGGCCGCTGTGGCTGTCGCCGCGACCGGTGCCGTGGTGGAGCCGCTGCTCCTCCGTCCCCTCTACGCCCGGGCGGAGGAGTATCAGTTGCTGCTCACGTTCGGTTTGCTGCTGATGCTCGAAGACGTGATGCGCTACATCTGGGGGCCGACGCCTCTGACCGCCAGTTCGTTGTGGGCGGCATTTGGCACACTACACCTTCTCGGCGCCACCTATCCCGCCTACAACGTCGTAGTCATC
This sequence comes from Armatimonadetes bacterium 13_1_40CM_64_14, assembly GCA_001917855.1. Classification (GTDB taxonomy): domain Bacteria; phylum Sysuimicrobiota; class Sysuimicrobiia; order Sysuimicrobiales; family Kaftiobacteriaceae; genus 13-1-40CM-64-14. The sequence goes on from MNEU01000007.1 coordinate 48,146, forward strand.
GTGTTGGGGTTGCTGGCGGCGTTGATGTTGTGGGCGTTGATCTTCAAAACGCGCTTTGGGGTGATGCTGCGGGCGACCTCGCAGAACCGCCGCGTGGCCGCCGCGCTCGGCATCAATGTGAGCAGCGTGTACGTCCAGGCCTTTGCGCTTGGCTGCCTGATGGCCGGGCTAGCGGGCGCCGTGGTTGTCCCCATCCAGGGGGCGGTTCTGGGGATGGGCGTCGATGCCCTCGTGCTGGCATTTGTGGTCGTGGTGATCGGGGGGTTGGGGAGCTTGGAAGGGGCGTTGGTAGGCGCGTTGATCGTGGGCGTGGTGCGCACGCTCGCGATCCAGTACTTCCCCGAGTTGGAGCTGGCGGTCCTCTACTTGATCGCTGCTGGTGTGTTGATCACCCGCCCCGCAGGCTTGTTGGGGCGGGCATGACCGTCAAGCACGCGCCAGAGGCTGCGATCGCTCTGGGGGCGGTCTCCGCCGGCCGCCGCGCGGGGCCGGTCCCCTGGTATGTCTCAGTTCTGGCGGTCGTCGCCTTCGTCCTTCCTTTGCTCGAAAACGTCCCAGGGCTCGGCTGGCTCGCGTCCCCCTTTCAGCGGATTCAACTCACCTACGGGCTTGTCTTTGGCATTGCGGCGTTGGGGTTCAATCTGCTCCTTGGCTACACAGGATTGCTGTCCTTCGGCCATGCGGCGTTCTTCGGCGGCGCGGCGTATGCCACGGGTCTAGTAGTGAAATACCTGCACGCGTCGTCGATCGAATCCTTCTTGCTCGCGGGGGTCGTATTCAGCCTGCTGGTGGCCGTCGCGTTCGGAGCCGTCTGCGTGCGGTACACGAAGATCTTTTTCTCGATCCTGACCATGGCGCTATCGCAGGTGCTGTGGGCCCTGGCCCTCAAGTTTTTCTGGATCACCAATGGGACGGACGGTCTCCGGATCCCGACCCCGACGCTACTGGGGGGGTTGATACCAATCCCCGAGGATAAGGTGCGGTTTCTGTCGTTCACCTATTACTACTACGTCTTGGTCGTCTTCTGCATCTGCGTGGCGGTGATGTGGGTAATTACCGCCTCCCCGTTTGGGAAGGCGCTGCAGGCCATTCGTGACAACGAGGTCCGCGCCCAGTTCATCGGCCTGGACGTGCCCCGGTACCGCGGGTTTGCATTTGTGGTCTCTGGCGTGTTTACCGGCCTGGCGGGCGCGTTGTTCGCCCCCCTGAACGGGTTAACGACCCCGGACATTCTCCACTGGACCTTTTCAGGGAAGATCGTCTTTATGACCGTGCTGGGAGGATTCAAGACGTTCAGCGGGCCCATCCTGGGTGGGGTAGCCTATAACTACCTGGAAACCTACGTGATCAAGACCACCGAGTATTGGCAGATTCTCCTGGGAGCCATTCTGGTCGCCTTGGTGCTGCTGATGCCCCAGGGTATTATCGGGACGGTCGGCTGGCTCGTGGACTCCCGACGGCGGCGCCGCTAGCATGCCCTTCCTTTTCGGGCAAGGGCTACGCAAGTCGTTTGGGGAGACCCACGCCGTGGACGGGGTGGACTTTCGCGTCGAGAAAGAGGAGATCGTCTCGCTGGTGGGGTCAAACGGGGCCGGCAAGACGACGCTGCTCAACCTGCTCAGCGGGCTGTTGATGCCCGATGCGGGCCAGATCACTTTCGGCGACGCTGACATTACCGATCTCTCCGTGGGGGACCGTATCCGGGCGGGAATCGCGCGGAGTTTCCAGCTGGTCAACCTGTTCGATCAGCTCAGCGTGCTCGATAACATCCGCCTGACGATCTTTTCGCGCGAGGGCACCACCCGCCACCCCCTGCGCTTAGCCGAACGCGACACACGGACCAAGAGTGAGGCCATGGAGATCCTGCGAGCGT
>MNEU01000032.1:0-3468 GCA_001917855.1 Armatimonadetes bacterium 13_1_40CM_64_14
AATTTCCAGGTCGGTGGTGCTCCGCGGCTGCGTGTAATAATCCACGTCACCCAAGCGGACCGACGCGATGCGGTGCGCAGCGTCGAGGTGCTGCACGAGGTAGGTCTCCCCCTGATGAAGGTACACGGCGCCGGGATGCACCTGTTCAAAAGCGCGCGCGGCGTCCACCGTCCCCACCAGCCGACCGCGCGACGCATCCACGATGCGGAACAGATCGCCAGAAGCCGCTCGGACCTCGACATCCTTCGCGGGGTAGCCGGGATTCGCCCAGAACCAGCGGTCTCGCCGCCGCGCAAGATCGCCCTGGCCTTCCAGAATCGCTGCCAGCTCCTCCGTGCGCGGGCCGAAGATATCGGCATCCTGTCTCCACACCGGCACTTCGACCGCTGCACACCGCAAGTGGGCGGCAAGGATGTACGGGTTCTCCGGATCGATGACCGCGTGTTCGTGGGGACGTGCAAATAGATACGTGGGGTGGCGCATGAGATATTGGTCGAGCGCATCTTCCAGGGCCACCAAGACCACGAGCGCGTCCTCCCGACCCCGGCCGGCCCGGCCAGCTCGTTGCCACGTGCTGGCAATCGTCCCGGGGTAACCGACCAAGATCGCCGCGTCCAGCGAGCCGACGTCAATGCCCAGTTCGAGTGCGCTCGTGCTCACAACGCCGATGAGATCTCCATTGAACAGCCGTTGCTCGATCGCGCGGCGCTCCTCGGGGAGGTAGCCTGCCCGGTACGCGCTGATTCGGCTCGCGAGTTCGGGGGCGTCCTCCAACGCGCGGCGCGCCTGGCGATAGATCAACTCCGTGATTTTCCGGGCCTGGGTGAACACGATCGTGCGGGCCCCGACACGCAGCAACTGGGTGAAGAGCGCCGTGGCCTCGGTGTAGGAGCTCCTCCGATGCGCACGGGCCTGATCGATGAGGGGCGGATTCCACAGGGCAAACCACCGGGGGCCGCTGGGTGACCCGTCTGCGTCCACGACGGTGACCGGCAGGCCCAGCAAGGTCGCGGCAAACTCCTGCGGGTTGGCAATCGTCGCCGAGGTGCAGATGAACACCGGATCAGCCCCGTGCAGGCGACAGACGCGGCGTAACCGCCTGAGGATGTTGGCGACGTTACTGCCGAACACTCCCCGGTAAATGTGGACATCGTCGATCACGACGTAGCGCAAGTGACGGAACAAACTCGCCCAGCGGTGGTGCTGCGGCAAAATCCCGAGGTGCAGCATGTCGGGGTTGGTGAGAATGACGTGGGCCTCGTCCCGGACCGCGCGCCGCCGGCGGGCCGGGGTATCGCCGTCGTAAGTACCGACGACCACACCGGGGAGCTCAAACTCTGCGAGGGCATCGGCCTGATCCTGTGCGAGCGCTTTAGTCGGATACAAATACAACGCCCGCGCCGCAGGATCGGCTAGAAGCCGCTCCAGAACAGGAAGGTTGTAGCAGAGGGTCTTGCCGCTGGCTGTGGCTGTCACGACCACCACGTGTTCGTGCCGACGCACCGCGGTGATGGCCTCGACCTGATGCGTGTATAGACGCGTGATCCGCTGGGCGCGCAACGAGTCCGTGAGGACGCGGGGAAGCGGAGGTTTCAGGGTATCATACTGCGGCGAGCGCGGGGGGATGAAGCGCTCATAGACAATCTGGCCGTCGTATCCCGGCTGGCGCTTGAATTCGTCGAGGACTCTGCGGGCGTCCATATTCCTGACAACTCCCGCAGTATTAGATTAGGGTCCGACCAGTGAGCCCCTGCCGCGATGATTCTCCAGCGCTTCGCTCAGCGTGTCCCGACCTTGACACCCCCTGCGCGCGATCAGTATGGTAGGTGTGCCAGTGCGGAAGTGGCGGAACTGGCAGACGCGCAGGCCTCAGGAGCCTGTGGGGGAAACCCCGTGGGAGTTCAAATCTCCCCTTCCGCACCATGCACGATATTCGCTTGCGGAAACCCATGGCAAATCCGTCGGCGGCTTATGGCGCTGCTCCACCGTCTGGCGTACACCACCAAACCCTAGCCGGACTGCTGGTGCTCGCCAGCCTGGCGGTCTTGATGCTGGTCGGCAGCCGCGTCGATCCCGCGTTCGGGACGTTTGCCGTGCTGGGCGTCGCCATCGGGGGGACACTCCAGCGCAGTCGCTTCTGTTTCAACTCAGCCTTCCGCGACCTGATCCAGTTTCGTTCGGGGCGCACGATGAAGGGCGTCATCGTCGGCATGACCGTCGCGACCGCCGGGTTTGGGATCCATATGCGCAACCTTCTGCCCAACCCCTCACTTGGGCCGATCGCCCCAGAGGCGCACGCCATCCCGCTCAGCGTTGCGCTCCTTGTCGGCGGCATGCTCTTCGGAATCGGGATGGTGGTCGCCGGCGGCTGCACCTCCGGATCGCTGTACCGCATCGGCGAAGGATACCTGGCATCCTGGGTCAGCGTGGCGGGCATCCTCGCCGGCCTGGTTCTTGCCAGCCACCACTGGAACTGGTGGTGGCAGCACGCCATCCGCCGTGCGCCGGTAGTGTGGCTGCCGCGGTATCTGGGATACGGCGGAGCGGTCGCAGCAACCCTTGTGGGCCTCGGGCTGGCTTATGGTCTGGTGTTGTGGATTGAATCCCGCGGCGGCGTCGGCGTGCAGGAGTTCACAGCGCCCGCCAGTGTTCGGAGTTTCCACGAGAAACTTCGCGAAATCGTGGCCGCCGTCTTCGGCCGGGGCTGGCCGGCGCCTGTCGGTGGCGCTGTCCTGGGGTTTTTGAACGTGCTGTCCTACACTGCGCATATGCCGTGGCGCGTCGTCGGCGAGCTCTCGCGGTGGGGTAACGCTGCGGCTGCGGTCGTCGGCCTCGGGCCGGGGCCCCTGCAGGGTACGGACGAGCTGTCGGCCTGTGTGGTCACCGTCGGCGGCGGCGTCTTCACGCATGGATTCCTGCTCAACGTCGGCCTCATCGGCGGATCGCTCGCTGCGGCGCTGCTGGCACACGAATTCAAGTGGCGGATCCCCCGCCGGCCTGTCCGCTACCTCCAGTCGCTTGGCGGCGGCGTGTTCATGGGCTACGGATCGGGGTTGGCGCTGGGCTGCACCGCCGGCGCGTTTTTTTCCGCGGTGCCATCGCTGGCGGTCAATGGGTGGATTTTTGCGATGGCCTTGGTCGCCGGTGCGTCGATTGGGCTCCGGGCGATCAATTGGATTCCATAACACAGGTTGCCAGGAAACTGACGATGCTCTTGGATGTGCGGGGCGAGACCTGTCCGTATCCGATGAAGAAGGCGATAGAGGCGATGGAGCGGCTCCCCATAGGGGAGGTCCTGGAAGTGCTCGTGGATCATCCGCCTGCAATCGACACGATCCGGATGGCGGCCAACCGCTATGGGTTCCGGATGGATGTGGAGCCGGCGGGAAGCGGTGAATGGCGAATCTATTTACGGCGTGACACGATGAGGTGACGAGATGATGCGCCCGGCAGCGATCCTCATAGCTG
>MNEU01000032.1:3716-4353 GCA_001917855.1 Armatimonadetes bacterium 13_1_40CM_64_14
TCCACGTCAGCAAACACGCTTCGGGCGAGCTGGTCAGCATCCACACATCCACCTTTGCCGTCGATACCGTGAAGTTGCCGGTGAACGGGGGCGTGGCCTGCGACATCGACGTCGTGACGACAGGGCCCGAGACGGTGGAACGCGCGTTTGTGCCGACCGACAATGGGAACACGGTCCTGAGCGTTGACACCGTGAGTAAGCAGGTGGTGGGCACTGTGCCATTCGCCGGTACCCGGCCATTCATGCTCACTGCTTCGCCGGACGGCAGCCGCGTCTGGGTGGAGGAGCGAACCGGCAACAGCGTCACTGTGTTGAACGCCCGCACACTGGACATCGTCACGCGCATCCCCACAGCGCAGACGCCGATCGTCGGCACCTTCAGCCCCAACGGTCGGGTGCACTACACTGGTCACGCCGGGGATGTAACCGTCATCGCACACGACACGGTCACCTTCAGAGAACTCTGGCGAGCGCACGTCGGCAGCAACCCGGATAAGGTCGGCGTCCATCCCAGCGGCGCTTTTGTATACGCAACCGTGTCCCGGGAAGGCCAGCTGGCCGTAATTGAGGCGCGCACCGGCAAGGTGGTGGCGCGGGTCCCGCTCGGTACGAACCCGACCGGCCTTTTCGTCCGCCG
>MNEU01000032.1:4405-37206 GCA_001917855.1 Armatimonadetes bacterium 13_1_40CM_64_14
TGCTCGAGGCCCGGGTGCGCCGGTTGTCATACAATACGGCATCGGGCGGCGGGGTGAATGTCAAGATGATGCCCGACCCCGTGACAGGACAGCCAACGGTCCCGCTTGCGGAAGTATTTAGCTTCGACCGGAACCACGCCATATGCCGGGTTGATGCCAACCCGCGTGCTTTTAAGATGGCAACCTTTCAGCGGGGCGAGGTCATCGTACCGGCGGGCCGCTTCTTCATGTCCATGGTGGCCACGTCCGTCGAGCAATACGCGGTGACGACGCTGCCCGACGGCCCGCGAACGGTGCGGATGCGCGGCGGATTGAGTTGCGCCACGGAGGTCGGGCAGGCCCACGTGACGATCGGATCACGCAGCGCGTCTGAACACGCCACCTATCTCATCGAGGCCACAGATGGGGGCATCGGAGGTGGTAGGGTTGGAGATTCATTCGCCTTTACTGCATTCTTTGATCCCAAGGAGGCCCCGATCAACTACAGCCTATTCGGACCGAAGTTTACCTTCACCGGCCAGATGGTGGAGGGCGAGATCACGATTGTCGACCCTGCCGCACCCTGAGTGCCTCCAGGCGCAAAGGCTTAGCCGTTGCTTAGCACCACTCTTTCCCTTCGGAGGGATTCAGGAGGCCCGGTCCAACAAATGAAGACCCCGCATCAGATCATCGAGCAAATTGCCGGATGGGCGGCGAAGACCCCCGGCCGTCCAGCCATCACGGATCGCATGAAAACGGTCACGTTTGGACGGCTCTGGGAGGACGTTAACTCCTGTGCCGATTTCCTCACTCGGCATGGCGCCGCAGAGGACGCGGCGGTGGGTCTCCTCCTGCCGAACCGCGCCCTCTTTGTGACCGCCCTCCTCAGCATTGCACGAATAGGCGCCGTCGCCGTCCTCTTTCCCACATCGCTTTCTGCGGCCGAGCTGCGGCGGTACGTCGAGATGGCGGGAACCCGAGTGGTCCTTGCTGGGTCCGCGCACCGAGACCTCATTTTGAAGGCCGGCGGCCAACCTACTTCGGGAAACCATGAGGATCTCGCAGTATCCGCGTTTGATGTCCTTCCGACTGGGACACTCACGCGGAATGATTTCATCATCCAGCTGACGTCCGGAGTCGATCAGCCCTCTAAATTAGCCATCCGAACTCACGCGGCGGTGTGGAACGAGATCCGGGACTTCGCTGAGGAGATCTCGCTCACGCAGCGCGACACCACCTTGGTGCTGTCATCAATCTTCCACTCCTACGGCCTGATCGGCGGCACCCTCGCCCCGCTGTGCCGAGGCGGCGGTGTCCTCCTCCACGATGGGTTCGACCCGCACGCCGTGCTCCAGCGCATCGGGCAAGAACGCCCCACGATCTTGTTCGGCGTCCCTGTGATGTACCGGCGGATTCTCGAGACTCCCACCAGAGAGGGAGACGACCTCTCGTCGCTGCGGCTGTGCTTCAGCGCGGGCACACCGCTGCCCGCCGATGTGGACGAGGAATTTGCCCGGCGCTTTGGACACAGGATCTCCCAGGACTACGGTTCGACTGAAGCCGGCGTGATCACGCTCAGGCCAAAATGGACGCCGCAACTGCAACAGTCCGTCGGCCGACCGGTCCGCGGCCGGACCGTCGTGATCGTAGATACTCACGGCCGCCCACGTCCGCCGGGTGAGATTGGGGAAGTCATCGTCGCGTCCTCGGCGCTGGCGCGCGGATATCTGGGCGACGTGCCACCCGGGACGACGATTCACCAGGGGCGTCTGTACACCGGCGACCTGGGTTGGGTTGACGAGGACGGGCACCTGTTCCTTGTCGGCCGCAAGAGCAGCCTCATCCATGCGGCCGGCGTCACCGTCGACCCCAGCGCGGTGGAAGCGGTAATCGCCCGGATGCCCGGGGTCCGAGACGTCGCCGTTGTCGGCACGCCGAACCCTGCAGGCGGAGAGCAGATAAAAGCCGTCGTGGTGGCAGACGGCATCGCGTCGGAGCACATCTTCCGCCACTGCCGACGACATCTGCCCGACACTCACCAGCCAGAGGTGGTGGAGTTCCGTGCCACGATTCCGCGGACACCAGCGGGAAAGATCCTGCGGCGAGTGATACGTTAGGCCACGCGCCCCCACGCCACGGTGGAATCGTGCAGCCCTCCCGTTGCGGCGCCGGCCCCTAATGGATGCCCGTGACGTCTGTGTACACGGCGTCGGTCTTCGCCGACATGATAAAGTCGTTCCGGTGCAGGCCTTTGATCTTGTGGGTCCACCAGGTGACAGTCACGCGACCCCATTCCGTGAGGACCGCTGGGTGGTGGCCCTCAGCCTCGGCCAGCTCCCCGACGCGGTTCGTGAACGCTAGCGCCTTCACGAAATCGGGAAACCGGTAGGTCCGCTCCAGACGCTTGATCCCATCACGCTCGGCAATGCGCCACTCAGGCACTTGAGGCTGGAACACGGCGATCTCCCCGTCGGTCACCGTGGGTTCGCCCGCCCGGCACGACACGCACTTCATGCGCACTAGCTGATCCACCGCTGCACCTCCAGTGGGGCCGTCACTTCTTGCTCCGGAGTGTCTTCCGCACTACATCGGGTATCCCGGGCATCAGGGCTCCTCCCCGTGCCCAACAGACTGCTCCACCGCGGCGACCCCCGACATTGCGGAGACATCGCGCGCGTGCGCAGGCGTGACCATGCCCTCCCGGAGATCGTGCTCGGTTCGGGCGGGATCGCGGTGCGCGGGATCCCCCCATCCCCCGCCGCTTCCGGTGACCAATCGGGCGACATCGCCCCGCGTCAACCGGTAGCGGGCGCACTTTCCGAACACCACCTCCCGACCATCCCGATGCAGCACGCGAATGAAGTTCGGCGATCCCGGCCGTCCACCGCCCACGCTCCACGGCGGAAACTTGAACCGGCCAAACGTGGCCGTCAGCTGCGCTTCGTCTGCGGTGATCCGGTAGTCGCGGATGAGCCCCCGGCCCCCACGGAACTGCCCGGCGCCCCCATCGTCTACGTTGAACGCGAACTGATCGACCAGGACCCCATGGCGCGTCTCCGTGACCTCGACGGGGATGACGTATGTCTCTCCGTCCCCACAACACACGAGCCCACTCTCCCCGTCCTTGTGCGCCCCCGCTCCCCACCCACCGGCCTGGGGCTCCACCAGGATGAACAGATCGCCCGTGTCGGGGTGCCGGCCGGAGATCACCGTCCCGCACACGCTGAGGAAGTGCCCGGCCGTCAAGCGATCGGGCAAGACCGGCGCCAACGCTTTCCACACCAGATCGACGGCATAGGCCTTCGTCTCCCAGTAGGTGGACACCGGCGCTGGACGCTCGGCGGTGAAGATGGTCCGGGGGGGACAGATCACTCGCACGGGGCGAAAACACCCCTCGTTGACCGGGATGTGCGGCCCGGTCACGGCCTTGAAGATCATCCGGATTGATGAGAAGAGTCCAGTCCGCGTGGCGTTGATCGGCCCCGGGACCTGGGGATGGGTCCCGGTGAAGTCGCAAACAAACTCGTCGTCGGTAATCGTCACGACCACCCGGACAGGGAATGGCCCGTTGCCGACGCCGTCATCATCGATGGTGTCCTCAGCGGCGAACACACCCTTGGGCAGCTGGCGCAGCTCGCGCCGCGTCAACCGTTCCCCGTGGTCCAGCAAGTGCTCGATGGCCTGATGCACCACGGGCAAGCTGAATTTCTCGCACAACTCCACAAACCGTCGTTCCCCCACGCGCAGCGCAGCGACGCCGGCCCATAAGTCCCCGAGTGTCATATCGGGCAGGCGGACGTTGGCCGCGAGCATGTCGAGTACGCTGGGCAGGGGCCGACCGCGATCGAACAGCTTGATGCATGGGAAGACGAGGCCCTCCTGGTAGACCTCCGTGGCGTCGGTCGTCCAGCTGCCCGGGTCCTTACCACCCACCTCGGTCCAGTGCGCCTTATTTACCATGAACGCCGCTATGTGTCCGCGGAAGAACACGGGCAGGATGAGCGAGACATCGGACGGATGCGTCCCGCCACCTCCATAGGGATCGTTGGTGACGACGATATCCCCCGGATGCAGCCGGCCGGCAAATTTGTTCTGCACCTCAGCGACGGCTTGTCCCAGCGTGCCCAGAAATCCGGTGACGCCCTGCCCCTGGGCCAGCATCTGCCCGCGGGCATCGGTTAAGCCGCACGCGTAGTCGAGCACCTCGTAGATGATGGGGCTTTTGCTGGTGCGCTGCAGGGCGACGAACATCTCGTCGCCAATCGCCACGAGCGCATCCTTGATGATCTCGAGCGTAAAGGGGTCAGGACGGGGTGGGCGTGGCATCGACTCCCTCCGCAGGCGTACAGCCCGGATATAGGTGGCAGCGGACCAACCCCCCGCCGTCGGTAGCCGCGACTACGGGATCCAGCCGTGGGCAGATCGCGAAGGCCTCGGGGCAGCGCGGATGGAAGCTGCAGCCGGACGGCACGTGCGCGGGGCTGGGCGTCTCGCCGCGTGGAGCGACCCACCGCGGCTTCAGTGCCTCTTCCTCGTCGGACACGACAGGGATCGCCGAGAGCAGCATGCGCGTGTATGGATGCCGCGGGGAAGAAAAGAGCGCCGCTGTATCGGCGAGTTCTGCCAGTTTGCCCAGATACATGACCGCCACGCGCGTCGCCACGTTCCGCATGAGGCTGAGATCGTGCGTGATGAAGAGGTACGTCAGGCCCAACCGCCGTTGCAGGTCTAGCAACAGCGCGATGATCTTCCCCTGCACGGACACATCGAGGGCCGAGGTCGGCTCGTCCAGCACGACAAACGCGGGGGCGGTGGCCAGCGCCCGTGCGATCGCGACGCGCTGCTTCTGGCCTCCGCTGAGCGCGCCCGGGAACGCGTACATGAACTCCCACGGCAGCTCCACCATTTCCAGCAGCTCAGAGATGCGGCGCTGCACCTGCACGCCGGTGTGCACCAACCCGTGCACGCGCAGCGGCACTTCCAGCGTCTGCCGCACCGTGCGGCGGGGATTCAACGACGACCCGGGGTCCTGGAACACCACCTGGATCGCTTTTTTGATCGCCGGGACTCGGCGACGCACCACCGGGTCGGCGATGTCGGACCCGCGAAACCAGATGGCGCCCGCGGTCGGCCGGTACGCCCCGAGCAGAGTCATGCCCAGCGTGGTCTTCCCCGAGCCGGATTCGCCGACCAGTCCGACCGTCTCGCCCGGGTACAGCGCAAACGACACCCCATCGACTGCTCTGATCACCCCTACCTGCCGCATGAGAAAGCCGCTGCGGATAGGAAAGTGTTTGATGAGATCGACCAGGCGCAGTAGGGGCTCACTCATGACCGCAACCCGGTTGGGGCGCCATCATAGAGGACGCAGGCGAGGGCGTGATCCGGGCCGACCTCGACCCACGGGGGAGGTTGCTGGCAGCGCGGCTGTACAAAGGGACAGCGGGGGGCGAAGCGACACCCCGGCGGAGGGCTCAGGTAGTCGGGGATCATCCCATCGATGCCGCGGGGCACGCCTTCGCCCGTGAGCTTAGGCACCGAGGCCAGCAGTCCTTGCGTGTAGGGGTGCTTCGGCGCGCGGAAGAGGTCCGCCGTCGGCGCGGTTTCCGCAATGCTGCCGGCGTACATCACGTAGACGCGATCGGTGGTCTCACGTACCACGCCCAGGTTGTGGGTGATCAGGAGCACGGAGATGCCCTTCGCATCGACGAGCGAGCGCATCACCTGCAGGATTTGCTCCTGAATCGTCACGTCCAAAGCGGTCCCCAGCTCGTCGGCGATCACCAGCGCTGGCTCGTTCACGAGCGCCATGGCAATCAGCACGCGTTGGCGCATCCCCCCGCTGAGCTGCACCGGATACGCGTGCAGGATGCGCTCGGGGTCGGGCAAGGCGACCTCCTTCAAGATGGCCACCGCCCGAGCCCACGTCTCCCGCTCTGACGCCTGGTGGCGGGGAGAGCGGGCGATGACGTCACGCAGCTGCTCCCCGACCGTGAAGACCGGGTTCAGGGCGGCCATCGGATCCTGAAAGACCACCGTGATCTCGCGGCCGCGGATCAGCTGCAGTTCGCCCGCAGACAGGCCTACCAAGTTGCGTCCCGCAAACCAGATCTCCCCGCGCACGCGCGCCCGGGGCTTCCGCAGCAATCCCAGGACCGCCCGCACCGTGAGCGACTTGCCGCAGCCAGTCTCGCCGACCAGCCCGACTTTCTCTCCCCTTCCAACGGTGAGGTTAACGCCGTTGAGCACACGGCTGACCCCGCGGTAGCCGGTGAAGCTCACGGAGAGGTCGCGGATGTCGAGCAGCGCCTCGCGCGCCACCTTAGACCTCCACCCCGAAGACGTCGCGCAGTCCGTCACCCAGTAAGTTGAAGCCCAGCACGATCACGAGGATCCCGAGGCCAGGGAACACCGAGATCCACCATAAGTCAGGCATGTACTTAGCCCCGTCTGCCACCATCGTGCCCAGGTCGGGATCAGGCGGCTGCACACCCAACCCCAAGAAGGAGAGGCTGCTGCCGATGAGGATCACAAACGCCATGTCCAGGGTCATCTTCGTCAGGACCGCCGGAAGGCAGTTGGGGAGGATCTCCCGCAGCAGGATGTGGACAGGGGAGGCGCCGACGATCTGCGCGGCCTGCACGTAGGCCTCGTTGCGCAGCGAGGACACCAAGCCGTAGACCAAACGCGTGTACCAAGGCCACCACATCACGGAGACGGCCAGCATCGCGTTTTGAAGGTTGGGCTCCAGCACGGCCAAGATCGCGAGCGCGAGTGCCAGCGGCGGAATGGAGAGAAAGATGTCGGTGACGCGCATGATCACCGTCTCCGGCCAGCCGCGATAATACCCGGCCACTAAACCCAGCATTACGCCTGTGGGAACGGCTGCCGACAGCACCACCACGCCCAGGAGCAGGGAGAACCGGAAGCCAAACACGACGCGCGTGAGGATATCGCGACCGATCGTGTCCGTCCCGAACAGGTGGGGCCGCGCGGGGGCGAGGCTGGCATGCTCGAAGTCGGTAAACGCACGGGCATGCCGTGGGAAGGGCGTGATCCACGGCGCGAGGGCCGTCGCAAGCACCACGATCACGACAACTGCGAGGCCGACCACCGATCCCGTATTGCGGGAAAATGCGTACCACGTCCGGCGCAGCTGATCCGCGGCGGGAGCCGCCACCGCCGTGCTCACGCCGCGTCTTCCATCTGCCGGAGCCGGATGCGGGGATCTAAGTATCCCACCAGGATATCGATGAGGAAGTTGATGACGACGAAAAACAGCCCCATGACCATGACCACGGCGACAATCGCGTTCAGGTCCTTGTGCAGGATCACCTCGACCCCGTAGCGAGCCATTCCCGGCCAGTTGAAGACGGATTCCACGAGAAATGCGTTCCCCAGCAGGGCGGCAAAGTCCAACCCCAGGATGGTCACGGTCGGGATCAATGAAGGTTTCAGCATGTACTTCAGCGCGATGCGGGCCTCAGAGATGCCAAACGCCCGAGCCGCCTCGATGAAGGGCCGGCCGGCGATGTCGACCATGCTGGCGCGGGTTAACCGCGCCGCCTGGGCCACCCCCGCGAGGGACAGGCTCACGGCCGGCAAGATCAGGTGCCGAAGGAAATCAAAGTACGTGGATGGAGCGCCTCCCCAGAGCGCGTCAATGGTGATCATGCCGGTTACCACAGGCGGCGGGACCACACCCGGAGACAGCCGGCCCGCCACGGGGAGAACCCCCAGGGCGTAGGCAAAGATCAACATGAGGACGATGGCCCACACGAAGGCCGGGGTGACCACGCCGCCCAGCGAGATCAGCCGCACCGTCGTATCCACCCACGTGTCACGGTACGAGGCGGCCAGGATTCCCAACGGAATACCCACGACGACCATCAGCAATCCCGCGTAGACGACCAACTCCAGCGTCGACGGGAAGAGCTCACGCAGATCGGCCGATGCCGGTCGACGCGTGTACAACGATTCGCCGAAGTCGCCGTTGAGCAAGCCGCCGAGATAGTATGCGTACTGCCGGTACAGGGGCTCGTCCAGGTGCATGGCGGTGCGCAGGGAGGCAATCTGGGTCCGAGATGCGAGCGGCCCCAGGGCGATGCGAGCGGGATCACCGGGGATGACCCGCGCAATCAGGAAGATCAGCGCGGAGAGCCCCAGCAGGACCACCACGGACAGCAGCATGCGTTGGAGCAAATAGGTCGAGTAGCGCATCAACGAGTTACCCCGTGCGGCGTGGGCCTAAGAACGCAGGAAGCAGAGGGCGCCCCTGACCGTCTACCCTCTGCTCCCCGCGTCCGTACGTGCTCTATAAGGGTCCACTACGGGCTGCGGATGGCCTCCGCTCGGAGGTGGCGGCTCACTTGGCTCCGATGGCACTGCGCTTCGCCAGATCGACCTCCCACAGCCGGAAGTTCCAGTGCGCGCCCTGAACCGGAATGGCCTTGGCCGGATCGACAAAAACAGGCTTCACGTATTCCTGATAGGCGAACAGGGCAAACTGCTCGTAGGCGTAGATGTCGGAAACCTGGTCGACGATCACCTTCTGCGCTTGCTTGTAGAGGGTGAGACGTTGGTCTGGGTTCGCGGTCGTGCGGGCCCGGTCCAGGAGGGCATCAACGTTTTTGTCCTGGAGCCACTCCATCGAGATCCAGCTGCCCGCAGCACTGCTGTGGTAGGTACTATACAAGAATGAGTCGGGGTCGGGGTACGTACCCGCGAAGTAGATCGGCGTGATGTTGGGGGTGGCGTCGGGTTTCGTCGCCTTCTCGGTCATCAACGCCCACGGGACCTTCTGCACTTTCACCTTGATCCCGATCTCCTCCATGTTTTGCTGGAAGAGGAGGGCGATCTTTTCTTCCAAGGGCACTTCTGCCACCCACCCAAACTCGAGCTCCGGGTCGTGATATTTCGACTGCGCCAAGGCGGCCTTGGCGGCCGCCACGTCCCGCTTAGGCACGACAAGCGTGGGGTCAAACCCCGGGAAGCCCTCCGGAATGGGCCCGCGCGCCGTCTTGCCCGCAGTCACCCGGTCGTTGATCCGAATGAGCCGCAGCACCGCCTCATAATCCAGCCCCGAGGCCATCGCTTTCCGCACGTTGAGGTCGTCCGTGGGCGGACGCTTGGTGTTGATCTTGAGGAACAGCGTGCTCTGGCCGCGCTCGCTAGCGAGGGCGATGTTGGGCGTCTCGCTGAGCGCGCGGTAGATCTCCGTAGGAAGCCACTGGCTTGTCACGTCGTGCTCGCGGCGGACCATGAGGGCCCGGATCGTTGCCGCCTCGACGGACAAGGAGATCCGCACCTCGTCCGGAGCGGTCGGTGCAAACCCCTGCCAGTAGGCCGGGAACCGGGCGATTACCGACTGCTGCTGCGGGCTATGGGATTTGATCGTGTACGGACCGGACCCGGCATCTTGCCCGCTCAAGTACGCCTCACCGTAGTCCCCCATCTCGCCGTACTTTCCGTCCCTTTTATTCTTGAGGACCTGGGCTTTGTTGACGATGCCCATGCGGACCAGCGTGGGAAGGAACGGCCCGTAGGGCCTGGCCAGGATGATCGCCACCGTCGACGGGCCACTCGCCTTGACCGCGGACACCCACCCGTCGAACAGGTACGAGAAACCCTGCTTGAGGGCCATGGTGCGCTGCAACGAAAACTCGACGTCTTGCGCGGTGAGCTCGGTGCCGTCATGGAAGGTCACGCCCTTGCGGACCCTAAACGTGTAGGCGAGACCATCAGGGCTGACAGTCCAGGATTCCGCGACGGAGGGGACCAGCTTCCCCCCCGGCCCGGGGGCTACCAGTGTGTCGTAAAGATTGTAGAAGAGGACCGAGCTGACAAAATCCGTACTCTTGGCCGGGTCAATCTGCGCTGGGGCGGCCGCATCGATCCGCAAGACGATCGGCTCCCCCGGCCCCCCCGCCGAGGGCCCGATCAACGCCAGCACGAGCACCACCACGATCCCTGCGAGTCCCGCCACGTATTTCACGGATCCCCCTCCTCCTCAGAGTGCTCCTGTTCGGACCTCACCAGACGAGTTGTGATCACGCTCGGGCCGGCTCACGCGTCCCCCCGAGCGCGAACGTCTTCGGGTCGACCCGAACGCCGTACTCCTGCTCTGCCTGTTCTGCGGTAATGTAGCCGTTGCGGACGTCCTCTACGACTTTCTCCGGCGGCCGTGCCGACGGCGGGCCGTACCCCCCGCCTGTGCCGGTGATGAGCCGGGCGACCTCCCCCTTGAGCAGACGGTAGCGCGCGGTCTTCCCGAAAATCTCCTCGCGGCCATCGGTATGCAGGACCTTCACGTAGTTGCGGGACCCCGGCTGGCCCCCAGCCATGCCCCAAGGCAGAAACTTATGTCGACCGAATGTCGTTGTGAGATACGCTTCCTCCGCCGTGATCCGGTAATCGCGGACCAGCCCTTTGCCTCCGCGGAAGGTCCCCGCTCCTCCGGGGTCGGTGTGATAGCCGTACTGATCGACGATCACCCCGTAGCGTGTCTCGGTGACCTCCACGGGGATGACGTACGTTTCGCCGTCACCGACACACACCAGTCCGTTCTCGCCGTCTTTGTGGCGACCGGCCCCCCATCCGCCTGCCTGGGGTTCCACCAGCAAGAACAGCTCGCCGGTGTCGGGATGCGCGCCGGCCACAATCGTGCCGCAGACGGACAGGAAGTGGCCCGCAGTGAGGCGGTCCGGGACGACGCCGGCCATCGCCTTCCAGATGAGATCGGCAACGTACAGCATCGTTTCCCAGTACGTCGACACCGGCGCCGGCCGTTCGGCGCTGAAGATGGTGCGCGACGGACAGGTGATGCGGAGACTACGAAATGCCCCATCGTTAACCGGGTTACTGGGGTTGGTGATGGCCAGGTACGTGGCGCGGACCCCGCTCACCAGCGCGGTCATTGTGCAATTCACCGGCCCCGGAACTTGCGCGTGCGTCCCGGTGAAATCCACGTGAAACTCATCGGAGGTCACGGTGATCCGCACGCGCACCGGAAACGGGCCATGGCCGATTCCGTCATCGTCGATGAAGTCCTCCGCCGCATATTGGCCGGGGGGAAGCCGCCGCAGCTCCAGCCGTGTGAGCGTATCACCGTCGACCAGGAGCTTGTCGATGGCGCGTTTGACTACCGCGACGCTGTACTTGTCACACAGGTCGCGGAACCGGCGATCGCCGACTCGGAGGGCAGCCACACCCGCCCACATGTCGCCGAGAGTCATTTCCGGCAGGCGCACGTTGGCGCGGATAAGATCGACTACACTCTCGATGGGCCGGCCGCGGTCGAACAACTTGACGCACGGGAACTGCAGTCCTTCCTGGTAGACCTCCGTGGCATCCGTCGTCCAGGACCCGGGATCCTTCCCGCCTACTTCGGTCCAGTGCGCCTTGTTGGCGGCAAACGCCACGATCTCATCGCCGTAGAAGATGGGCATCACCAGCGACACATCCGACAGGTGCGTGCCTCCACCGGTGTAGGGGTCGTTGGTCACGATGATGTCGCCGGGATGCAGGTCGGCGGGGAACTTCTCCCGGGTGTAGCGCACCGCGTGTGACAGCGTCCCCAAGAACAGCGTCACCCCATTGCCCTGCGTGATGAGCTGGCCGCGGGCGTCGGTGAGCCCGGTGGCGTAGTCCAGCACCTCATAGATGATCGTCGACATGCTGGTGCGCTGGAGGGCGACGAACATCTCGTCCCCGATCGCCACCAGTGCGTTCTTGATGATCTCCAGCGTGAAGGGATCGCGCACGCCTACCCGGCCCCGCCCGGGGCGTCCCCCGTCGCGCCCGCGCCGCCGCACGGGCGTCCGTGCGTTCACTGTCGCACCTCGATCAACAGGTTGCCGTACGCATCCACGGTAGCGCGGTGACCGGGGAACAGGACCGTGGTCGCGGCCGGCTCTTCGATGATCGCGGGGCCTTTGACTGCCGCCCCGGACGGCAATCGGCTGCGCTCGTAGACGGCGGACAAGAGCCGACCGCGCGCATCGAAATCGACCTCCCGGCGCCCCTTGAGCGCGCCGCCTGTCGTCTTGCTCCGCCGGGCCCCGCCCCCATTGGGCGTGGGGCGAAGCCGCGGCACGCGCGGCTTATCCACGGTCCCAAACGTCGTCAGGTGGAAGTTTACGAACTCGATGGCCGACGGCAGCCGGAACGTGTAGCGCTGCTCGTGCAGGGCGTGGAAGCGTTCCTCCACCTGGCGAATAGCCGCAGCCGTCAGCGCCCCGTCCGGCACGGGCACCTTGACCGTATGCTCTTGACCGGCGTATCGCATGTCGGCGAACCGCTGGAACACGAGGCGGGATGAGGCCACGCTCTGCTGGGTGAAGTACTCGCGCGCCTGATGCTCCAGAGTGGACCACATTCGATCGAGTCCGTCGTCGACCGCCTTCTGCGTGCGCCGGATGGACGTCCAGATGAGGTCATAGCGCAGATCGGTCATCAGCATGCCCCAGGCGGAGAACACGGCGGGATTGGTCGGGATCAGCACCCGGTTGATCCGCAACTCCTCCGCCAGCGCGGGAGCGTGCATCGCGCCGCCCCCGCCGAACGCGACTAGCGTGAAGTCTCTCGGGTCATAGCCGCGGTGCACGGACACGAGCTTCAGCGCATTCACCATGTTGGCGTTGGCCAACCGGATGACGCCGAGGGCCGCCTCCTCGACGGTGATGCCAAAGTGCCGCGCGATGGGCTGCAGCGCCTCGCGCGCGCGTCGCTCGTCCAGCGCGATCTCGCCGCCCAGGAAGTAGGCGGGGTTAATCCGTCCGGCCACGACGTTGGCGTCCGTCACCGTCGGCTCGCTTCCGCCCCGGCTGTAGCACGCGGGCCCGGGCATCGCTCCTGCGCTCTGCGGGCCGACGTGTAGGCTGCCTGCTTCATCGATCCACGCGATCGATCCCCCGCCCGCACCAATCTCCACGATGTCCACGACCGGGATCTTGATGGGGTACCCGGCCGAGGCACGGGTCCACTCAATCTTGTACTCAGTGGTGATCTTCACCTCGCCCTGTTCGATCAGCGAGGTCTTGGCCGTCGTGCCGCCGATGTCGAGGGAAATGAGATTGGTCTCTTTGACCACCCGCCCGATCGCCACCGCCCCCAGCACGCCGGCCACGGGGCCCGACTCCACCATAGCGATCGGCGCCTCGCGCGCCGCCGCAAACGTGGCCGTGCCCCCCGAGGACTGCATGACATACCGCCCGCCGCCGACGCCGTTGCGCGTCAGCTCGTGGTCCAGTTGGTCCAAGTACCGTGCGGCGATCGGTTTCACATAACTGTTCAGGACCGTTGTGCTCGTGCGCTCATACTCGCGCCACTCCCGTGTGATCTCGTGCGACGCCGTGACCGCGATCTGCGGCCACCGGTGGCGGATGATCTGCACCGCCCGCAGCTCGTGGGCCGGGTTCGCATAGGCGTGGAGAAAACACACTGCAATCGCGTCGACCTGCTCGCCGACCAGGTGGGCCGCCGCCGCTACCACCTCGTCGTCGACCAACGGCACCAGGATCTCCCCTTTGTACGTCATGCGCTCGGTGACTTCCAGGCGAAGCGCGCGGGGGACAAACGACGTGGGTTTCGTGTATGTGAGGTTGTACAAGTCGGGGCGGTTCGCGCGCCCGATCTCCAGGACATCGCGAAACCCTCGCGTCGTGATGAGGCCCGTCCGCACCCCTTTGCGCTCGGTCAGCGCGTTAATGATCACTGTCGTGCCGTGCACGAAGAAGGTGACCGCGCGTTCGGAGATGGCCGCTTTGCGGATGGTGTCGATGACACCGCGCTCAAAGGTTGGGGGGGTGGTGTCCGTCTTCGCCGATCCCAGCCGCCCCGTGACCTCGTCCAGGTAGACGAGGTCGGTGAACGTCCCCCCGATGTCGCTAGCCAGCCGCATGCTAGGACCCCTCCATCCCCGCGCTAGAAGAGTTTCGGCGTCGTGACCCAGACCGCCACCACCGGATGGCGGCCACCGTTCTCGAACGAGTGGCGCACGCGCGCGCTGAAGTGAATCCCATCGCCGGGCCGGAGCGCGTGCCGCTTCCCGTCGATCCACAGCGTGAGCGCCCCCTTCAGCACGTAGGCAAACTCCTCGCCCGGGTGCGCGAACGGCTCGGAGACCCGATGGCGAGGCGGAATCGTCACCAACAGCGGTTCCAGCGTCCGGGCCGGAAATGATCCCCCCAAACTCACGTACGCGATCGAAGATCCTTGCAGCCTAAACGGTTTGCGGTCAGTGGTCCGCGTGACGTAATTGGTGTGGACCGGGGGCGGGAAAAAGTAGGACAAGTCCACGCTCAGGGCGTCAGCGACCGCGCGGAGGGACGAGATGGACAGAGACGATAGCCCGCGTTCCACCTGGGACAGGAAGGACACCGAGAAGCCACTTTGCCGGCTCAGCGCGCGGAGCGTGAGCTCCCGTTGCCGGCGTAGCTCTTGGATTTGTTCCCCCAACCGCTCCACCGTGGCCTCGCCGGTACGCGGCGGTCCGGATGTGACGGAACCGCGGATGTGCACTAAGGAAGGGGTAAAAGTTGGCGTTTCCTACTTCAACGGCGCTGTACAGATTCCTCTCGGACTGAACGCGGGCTCCTTACTTCGTAACCGCGTAGCAGTAGCAGTCTCGTGGCTCGGCGCTGATGTTTGGATGAATGATCCACCGCCGAAGGATGCCTTCACGACCCATGCCGATTCTTTCAAGCACCCTCGCCGAAGCCGCATTCTCAACATCACACACAGCCCAAACCCTCCAGATACTGGGTTGGTTCAGCGCCCACTCGACTAACGCACGTGCGGCCTCGGTCATATACCCTCGTCCCCAGAAGGACCTCGCGAGAACATATCCGAGTTCGACTCTGTTACCCTGAGGCCGCAGGTCAATCATCCCAACGGGTCGCTTCTCACCTTTCAAGGCGATAACCCACGGAAATGCCTCATTGCGCTCCCAAAAATCGCAGCAACGCCGCAGAAAGTCCAATGTACGTTCAACGGTTTCATGGGGACGCCAGCTGAGATAGCGTGTCACTTCAGGATCGCGGGCGTATCCTTCGTAGATGGGAGGGGCATCCTCAAGAACAGGCGGGCGCAGAATCAATCTAGGAGTTTTAACACTCTCCGGTGGTTTCACTTCACCATTCGCTTTGCAACATTGTGGAGTTTCAGCGGTTTGTTATCTCCGGATAAGCTCGGACACCACCTTAGACCATCAGCCAAGCAAAGTCAGCATTTCTTTTCGGTTCTCGCGATGGCGTTCCTGGCCACAATGCGCCCGAGAACGACAGAATACTACCTTTCCATCGGTCAACCGGACGCAAGATCCCGACAGTTGGTTCTCTTCAAACCTGTGGAGCCGTGGCGCACCTACGGTTGCAGGCAAAGGCACCGCAGATGGCGCATTATTCGCACCGACATGCTCTACGGGGTCAGCTGTGGGTGGGCCAGCCCCGCCCGAGTCGGGCAGCGTTGCATTCGGATCCACTACGCGATGGACGTTACCTCATGCTCGATAGACTGGTTTCTCACCACGCCGAGACATGATCCGAGCGGACCGCGTCAAAAGAAACTTGACCTTCGACTATGTACGCCCGCCTAATCGCCGCGTTTCCGTCAAGTCGCAGCTTCTCGAGGCGAACAGCGACATCATCGTGGTGGCACACGCGTACACGCCGTCAAAGCCCGTGACTTACTCCGGAGAAATAGTTCTGGACGTCGGTTATTGGGGGATCTGGTTCCTCTTCAAGAATCGATCGTTCGATGCCGGACGAGTCTATCGTCCGGACAGAACTTGGATGGGATACTACATCGACATCCTCGAGCCGGTGCAGTGGAAAGCATCGGACCCGAGGACGCTCAAACCTATTACCGACCTTTTCCTCGATCTCTGGATCGCACCCGACGGAAAATACATGGTCCTCGACGAGGACGAGTTCGAAGAAGCAATCAATCTCGGGCACCTCACGAGCGGACAAGCCGATCATGCGCGGAGCGTCCTTCAAGAACTTGTCATGGCGACCGAACGAGGGGAATTCCCTCCCGCCGTGGTCAAGGAGTTCAGCCTGTAACTCTTAGACAAACCGGTAACACGCCCGCGTTATCGGACGCGTCACCGCGTGCAGCAAAGGGGCCTGGCAACACTACCGTTTGATGTAGTGCGCAGTCTACGACGCGGACGCGCGTGGCACGTCGGCCGAGGCAAACCGCTCCAACAGGAGCGCGACATGCTTCATGTGCTGAAAGAAGTCATCCAGCCGGATGTGCTCGTCCGGCGCGTGTCCGTTGCTGTGCGCATAGCCGCAGCCGGTCCCCACAGTGGGGATCCCGAATTGCGCGGTGAGTTCGTGCATCGGTCCCGTCGCCGGCATGAGCGGGAACACCAGAGGATCGCGGCCGTAGATCTCTTTGGCGGTCTGCACGACGGCTTTCGCCACGGGCGAGTCGACCGGCGTGCGGGCCGGATGCTCCATGCCCAACACGCGCACCTGGATATCAGCGAACCCGTGCTGCGCGAGATGGCGTTTGACCTTGTCCAGGATGTCCTCGGGCCGCTGGTTTGGGACCAGGCGGAAGTCAATTTTGGCGGTGGCCTGGCTCGGGAGGACGGTCTTCGACCCTGGACCGGTGTAGCCGGAGACGAAGCCGCAGATCGTACACGTCGGCTGGAAGAGATTGCGTTTGACCAGCTGGATCCCGGTCACGCCCAAGAGAAATTGGTCGATGCCGAGGTCGCGGCGGCGGAGGTCATCGTTCCCTCCCGCCGCGAGCCGTCGGAGGTGTTCGACCTCCTCAGCCGTCGGCTCGGCGACGTCATCGGAAAATCCGTCGATCAGAATATTCTCGTGCCGGTCTTTGAAGGTGGACAGCGCCCAGACCAGCCGCCACGCCGGATTGGGGACGATCGTGGCCACGCTGCTGTGCAGGTCACGGTTGGCGCCGTGGGCCTCCAGTTCGAGATAGAGGATGCCCTTCGCGCCCATGTACACCATAGGATTCTCTTGGATGTCCTTCGAGCCCGATTCCCACAAACACCCATCGGCCTGAACGAGATCGCGATGCGTGCGCACGAACTGGTGGAGATGGAGAGAGGACACTTCCTCCTCCCCCTCCATGACGAAGTGCACCGTGAGCGGGAGCGCCCCGCGGGTCCGCAGCCAGGCCTCCACAGCGCATAGCCGGGCGACCAAGTGGCCCTTGTTGTCGTAGGCGCCGCGGGCGAAGAGCTTCCCATCGCGGATTTCGGCGGCAAACGGGGGGGAGTGCCACTCCTCGACCGGCTCGGGGGGCTGCACGTCGTAGTGGTTGTAGATGAGCAGCGTCTTGGAGTGGTTGCCGACCGCCCCGTAGATCACGGGGGCACCATCGGTCGAGTACAGCTCCGGGCGAACGCCGATCTGCTCCATCAACTGGGCCACCATCTGCGCGGTCTCGCGAATACCGACGTTCTGGGCAGCGATGCTGGGCTGGCGGCACAACCACTGCAGACGTTCGATGAACTCCTGACGGTGTGCGTCGATATAGTCGAACACGTCCTTCATCAACTACTGCCTCCTCTGGACCGACCAAGACGTGAGGATCTCCGGCGCAGGTACTTCGTCTTACCCGATGGTAGCCCCTACGTTAGCGCTCAGGGCGAGGGGGAGGGAGAGGTGTCCCCACTAGAGGCCTGAAGGACATAGCGGAGGAATTGGGGCTCCAGCTGAGCGCCCACGAACTCAACCGTGTCGTTGATGACGACCTTGGGCACCGCGTACACGTTGTAGCGTCCGGCGAGCTCAGGAAACTCGCCGGCCTCCACGATATCGGCCCGCACTTTGGGACTTTCGATCGCCAGAAAGGCGGCCAGCCTGGCCGCGTGAGGGCAGTGAGGTCAAGTCGGCGTGACAAACACCTGGACATGCACGTCGCGTGACACCTGCGATAAGGCCGCGCGTGTCTGCTCTGTCACCGTCGTCGAACCCCGCGAGACGGCGATGATGACCTCAATCAGCGTGGCAAACTCGTAGCCCGCCGGCATCCCATAGAAACGCACTCCGTAGTCCTGTGCGCCAATGACTGCTGTTGCCGGGGTATGTGCGATGCCCCGTGCCTTCGCAGCCTCAGGCTCAGACAGTGTGCTGTGAAGCGTCAGGTTGATTTTCGGGGACAGAGTGGCAACTTCCGCGAGGATTTTCTGAGTGTACTCGGCGTACTCGCCTCCGACATCCGGCAGAGCCAGTCCGCTTGTCGTCGGGGCGAAAAACTCCAAACTGACATCATGCTGCATCTCTCGTTCAAATCGTGTGCGGATGTATGCGGCATCTTTCTCTTGCAAGAAGGGCATCCTCAGACCCACCTTTTCTTGAACATGCTACGATAACTATAACTGGTCGGAACGAATGCGCATTCCCCGCGGGAGCAATTCGGCGCTGACCGGCCGGAAGCAGAAAAACCGTCATGGCCGAGCCTCTGGAACGCGACATCGAAGTCCTGCAGCACTTGCGGGGGTACCCGGAGGAGCTGCACCGGTTCGCGAATCTGATGAAACAAACGAATCCGCGAGGAATGTCGGCGGCGCTGTTCCTTCTGAACCGCGCGGGAGCCCAGGACGGGTTTCTGGAGACCATTTGCCGGTCGGTTTCTGCCGGGGAGAGTCTCCTCACCGCCGTCGAGGCGGCGGAGGCGGCAGGAGTGAGACCGCAAGCGTTCCTCGATGACCTCGCCTCTCGCGCGGACTTCCCTACCCCGATCTTCCGCCAAGAACACCGCGCCCTCTGGCGGAAGGCGGACGTTGAGCGGTACCTGCAATCCCATCACGCGCCGGCCTCACCTCCGGCGCCCGTGCAATCGGATCAGTGATCCGCCGAGGGTTGCTCTAGTGCAGACCATCAGCATGGCGCGGTAGGACGCAGATGAGCAAACTGCAGTTGTGGGTAAACTGCAAGGCGTGTGGCCGCGAGTTCGACACGCGCGTGCAGATGGATCGCAAGAGTTTCGAGCGCGGGACCCTGGCGGCGAACTACCACCTGTGTCCGCACTGCGGCGAGCGCCGGACGTATGCGAAGGCGGACTATCGGACTAAAGAGGCGCTGCCTACGCGAGTGGTTTTGGCTCCACCGACAGGCCCCCAGAGCACTCCGAGCCCGTAACCCTTCGGAGACAACAGGAGGCGGAGCCGGATGACCCGGCCCCGCCTCGAGTCGGTACCTCTCCTACTCTTCGACAGAGGGAGACGGTCTTACGCGTGCTGCAGGACGATCTCGGCGAGTTTCTCCACGGCTTTCCAATCAATGTTCTTGAAGAACGTGTCGATGTAGCCCGCCTTGCCGGTCCCATAGTCCAGGTAGTACGCGTGTTCGAAGACATCGAGGGCGACGAGCACGGTGCCGTTCCAGATGGGAAAAGTGTTCTGCTCATCGCCGATATAGTTGAACAGCCGGTTGGTATCCCAGTCCCACGCCGTCCACGACCAGCCCCGGGCGGCGATCCCCGTTGCCTTCAGGTCTTTCTGCCAGTTCTCCACGGACCCGAACTCGCGGGTGATCAGGGCCCCGAGCTTGCCGGCCGGCGCGCCTCCCGATCCGCCCAGCGTGCTGAAATACATCTCGTGGTTCTTCACCCCGCCGACGGCGCGGGTGAGTTCAACCTTCAGCTCCCTGATGTCTGAGAATGTGGGGTTAGCCTTCGCCGGATCTTTGTCCAGAGCCGCGAGCTTCTCATGGATCTCGTTCGCCTTGTTCACGTAGCCCTGGTAAAGCTTGTAGTGCTCTTCCATCGTCTTCTTGGAAATGCCCGTGAGTTCGATATCGAACGACCGAAACTTCTTCGCTTCGTACCTCGGATACGCCATGCTCTCGCCTCCCTGAGTGTGGACCTTATGCGCCTCTCATTATAGCGCGTGCCACACGGTGGACTGCCGGGCAAGGAGGAGTCCTGGCGCGAGCCGAACCCGTCTCCGATGAGGGAATCTGCAGTGGGAGATAACGCGCTGTCTTGTCCGCATGGCGAGACGGTGCTGGTACGGTGCGTCTAGATGGACGATCACGAGGGGAATGTAGTACACACGCACCATCGGCGTGTGACAGGACTGTGAGACAAAGAGGCATGCTGTGGAGCTGCCACTAACCGCACCCTGCCCGCAGTGCGGGTCGGAAATGGAACCGCGGGGGAGAGCGCGACGCGGGCACCCCGTGTATGTGTGCCCTGAGTGCGGCTACGAGATGGAAACCCCCGAGGAGCCCCGAGAGCCCGCCGACGACGAGAGTGCGTGACCGCTCCCCGTCAGGTCGATTGAAAGCACCCTGAGCCTAGTTCTCTCGACGACAGCAGCTCTTGGTCTATCGGCCGAGTGTCCGCCTTGAGAGAAAGCTCACCAGGCCGCGTGATCGGTGATTAATTCGTAGAGGGGGACACGGACTCGCTTGTAGACGAGATACGCCAGTATCGAACTCGTCAGACCTTTGATTAGATTGAACGGGAGCAGGGCGGGGAGGATCAGCCCAACAACCGTACCCCGAGGAATCCCATAGAAAATCGGCGTGAGGAGGACATTCGCGACGATCATCACCCCGGTCATCCCTCCCACGCCGAGCAGGAGAGACTTCACCGCCCCGGCTTTCGTGTGTTCGGCTTTGTAGTAGCTGCCCGCGACCGCAACGAGGCTCACCCCCGCCAGCAGATTCATGAAGATGCCAAACGACCCGCCGACCGCCCCAGACCGGAACATACTAATCAGCACCGCTTTGATGACCTCCACGGCGATTCCGGAGACCGGACCCAGCGCAAAGGTAGCAATCAACGCGGGGATCTCTGCGGGATCATATTTTAGGTACACGGGAAACGACGGAAGGGGGACCTCAAGGTACATCAAAATAAACGCCAGGGCACCCAAAACTGCGACCTGTGTGATCCGATTCACCTGCCCCACCACCCCTTTGGCGACGCTGCGGGGCAGGAATGCCTGTACTAAAGGCTGCGAGGGAATGTCACGCGCACGCGCGCCATCCCTGACGAGCCCACCACTGCAGGCCAGACCTTCTCCCATCCGGACTCTACCGTCGGCTCCGGCTTCGTCACCCGACCCACCCTGCTGCCTCACCGCTCATCGGTGGCGACGGCCTCTATCGAGGTGGATCAGGGACCGGATCCATCGCAGCCGCAAAGGCGGCTGCGAGTCGCGGGCTCCAGCTCACGCTGTTACCGCCGGTCGGGAATTGCCCGTCAGGACGACGGACTCACCCTGCCCCGAAGGTCGCTATGTAATTTTTCACTCACATGCTAGCATTGGCCCGGGATCAGGTCAACGGACGCCGTATCCGCTCGTCGGCACACTCGCCTCGCACGTAACGAACCCCGGCGATCACACTCCGACCGATCCCGGGAGTCCTATGGAGCGACGCGCGTTTGGCTGGATGTCAACTCTCGTTCCCGTGATCGGACAGGGCACCTGGGACATGGAAGGCAATCGCAAAGCGTCGATTGCCGCGCTGCGCCGGGGGATGGACCTCGGGATGACCCACATTGATACGGCCGAAATGTATGGGAACGGCGCGGTCGAGGAAATTGTTGGCGAAGCGCTGGAGGGGCGGCGCGCAGAAGCGTTTGTCGTTTCCAAGGTGCTGCCGCAGAACGCTTCCCGGGCGGGGACCATCGCGGCGTGTGAGCGCAGCCTGCGCCGGCTGCGCATGGACTCCCTCGATGTCTACCTCCTCCACTCGCCCAGCCGCCATCCCCTCGCCGAGACCATCGCCGCCTTCGAGGATCTCGTCCGCGCGGGCAAGACCACGGCGTGGGGAGTCTCGAATTTCAACACGAAGGCCCTCGAAGACGCCGTTCGAGTGGCCGGAGCGACCCGCATCGCCTGCAACCAGGTCCTTTACTACCTGGAGGACCGGGCGGTGGAGCAGGAACTCATGCCCGCGTGCGCGCGGCACCGTATTGCGCTTGTCGGGTACAGCCCGTTTGGGCAGGGGAGATTTAGGACGCACCGAGTTCTGGAAGATATTGCCCGCGCCCACGGGGCCACGGCTCGGCAAGTGGCTTTGCGGTTTCTCGTGCGCGATCCGAACGCCTTCACGATCCCGAAGTCCTCCACCGTGAAGCACGTGGAGGAGAACGCAGGCGCGGGGAGTTTAGAATTGACGGAGGAGGAGATCCAACGCATCGCGGCCGCGTTCCCACCGCGACGGCCGCACTGAGGGGAACCTGCCCGCGCCTAACGGCTCAGTCCGCTAATTCTCGATCAGCCCGTCAGTTTCGGAAGGGATCATGCTCAAATCCGTGATCTGCAGGTACTCCAGTACCTGGCGTAATTGCTCCACCGCCTCCAGCACCACGTCGGCCGACAAATCCTCCATTCCCTTGAGCGTCACCTCGGCCCGCACCATGCCGTCGTCCCGCCTCACCTTGACTCGTTCGATCCGGTCCAACATGTCCCACGCATTGCCCATGTGGCTGCCGCCCCTTCCCAAAATCTCTGAGTGTCTGCCCCGCCCCTGCGCTCCGATCCTGGCGACCGGTCACTTTTACGATATCGGCGGGACGTGAACGGCGGTCGAAGGATAGGTCAAGAGTGCACGAAATCTCGCGGGCGAGCGTGGCGCGCCCGTCTGGGCGCAGGGTCAGACATTGAGCTCGCGCAGCTCACCGGTCACGATGTAGACGATACGTTCGCAGATGTTGGTCACGTGGTCGGCGGCGCGTTCGAGGTGACGCGCCACGATCAGCAGCTCCAGGGCGCGTGGAACGGTCTGCGGATCGTGGATCATGATCTCCAGCAGGTCATGCAGCACGCGGTTTCGCAGACGGTCGATCGCGTCATCTTGGGCGGCCGTCTGCCGCGCCAGATCGGCATTCTCCATCTGCAACGCCATGAGCGCGTCACGGAGCATCCCCTGGAGGATTTCGTCCATTTCGGGAATGTCCACCAGCGGCTTGACCAGCGGCTCCGCCGCCAGCCGTTTCACCGCCCGCGAGATGCCCTCCGCGTGGTCGGCCATGCGCTCTAGATCGATCGTAATGGCAAAAACCGAGGCAATGGTACGCAGGTCCCCCGCCATCGGCTGCTGGGTCGCGAGCAACCTCATGCACCGCTGCTCAAGGTCCATGTGCAGGGCGTCGATGGCATCGTCTTCGGCGATGATCCGCTCGGCCGCCGCCACATCGCGGGCGCGCAACGCTTCGACGGCGCCGTGGATGGCCTCGCCGGCCCGCTCCCCCATCCGGACGACGCCCTCCTTCAACTGTTGCAGGTCGCGTGCAAACGCGGCCCGCGTCATCAGCCGAACCGCCCGGTAATGTAGTCCTCGGTGCGCTTGTCGGTCGGACGGGTGAACAGACCATTGGTGGGACCAAACTCCACGAGCTGACCACCCAAGAAGAATCCAGTCACATCCGACACGCGCGCGGCCTGCTGCATGTTGTGGGTGACGATCACAATCGTGATCTCCTTCGCTAGATCGCGGGCGAGTTCTTCGATCCGCAGCGTCGCGGCGGGGTCCAGCGCGGAGGCCGGCTCGTCCATGAGCAGCACTTCCGGCGAGACCGCCAGGGCCCGCGCGATACACAGTCGCTGCTGCTGTCCTCCGGACAGACTCGTGCCCGGTTTACGCAGACGGTCCTTGACCTCCTCCCACAGCGCTGCCGCGCGCAGGCTGCGTTCGACGACGTCGTCCAGCCGCCGGCGGTCGCGTTCCCCAGCCAACCGCACCCCCGCGGCTACGTTGTCATAAATGTTCATGGTCGGGAAGGGGTTGGGCTTCTGGAACACCATGCCCACCCGCCGGCGGACGAGCACGGGATCGATCCCCGGCGCGTAGATGTCCTGGTCATGCACTCGCACAGTCCCACTGACGCGGGCGGAGGGGACCAGCTCGTGCATGCGGTTGAGACAGCGCAGAAACGTCGACTTCCCACACCCCGAGGGCCCAATGATCGCCGTGACCTGGCGTTCGGGGACGTTTAGCGTGATGCCGCGCAGCGCGTGCAACTGGTCGAACCACGCGTGCAAATCGTCTGTCTGCACCGCTGTGTTGGCTCCGACCAGCGTCGGGGCATGGGTCTCCACGTCGCGGACCTCCAGCTGCTTAGGCATAATTTCCACTGCCTAACGCAGCCTTACCTGCCGGCTAGTCGCATACCGGGCACCCACGTTGACCACGAGCACGATGGCGACGAGCACCAGCGCTCCCGCCCAGGCCTGCCGGTGCCAGTCATCGAACGGGGAAATGGCGTAGGCGAAAATTTGCAGCGGTAAGGCGGCAATCGGTTGCAGAATACTCCTGTTCCAGAAGCGATTCCCAAACGCCGTAAAGAGCAACGGGGCCGTCTCCCCGGCGATGCGCGCCAGGGCGATCATGATCCCGGTCACGATGCCGGCAGTCGCCGTCGGCAGCACCACCCGCAGCGTGGTCTTCCACTGAGGAATCCCCAGGGCAAGAGCGGCTTCCCGCACGCTCTGTGGGACCAAGCGCACGACCTCTTCCGTCGTGCGCATCACCGTCGGGATGAGCATCACCCCTAGTGCGACCCCCCCGGCCAAGGCGCTGAAATGCCGCAGCGGAAGGACGATGAGGACATAGGCGAATAACCCCATGACGATACTGGGGATCCCGTTCATCACGTCCGCGGCAAAGCGGCTGATCCGGCTCACTTGCGTCTGGGGATATTCGGACAGAAACGTCCCCCCGAGCACGCCGATCGGAATACCCAAGCACCCGGCAAGCCCGATCAAGATCAACGTGCCGGTGATGGCGTTGGCCATCCCGCCGCCAGGCTCCCCCGCGGCCCCGGGCAGCTTGGTGAAGAAGTCCCAGTTCAGAGCAGACAGCCCCGTCTGGGCCAAAAACGTCAGAACCAGGACTAGGGGCGTGAGCACCAGGAGGGTGCAGAGGAAGCACACCAGGGTCATCCCCTGATCCATCCCTCGCCGCAACCGGTATCGGGGGTCCATATCTCACTCCGCGATGAACGACGGGCCTTGCACGACGCGGTTTACTAACAGCCGCGCCAGCGCGTTCATGGCCACCGTGACCACCAACAACACCAGCCCCGCATAGACGAGCGCGGCTACGTAGAGGTCCCCCGTGGCCTCCGCGAACTCGTTGGCGATGACCGCCGGAATGGTGTAGGCCGGAGCGAACAACGAGACCCGGATCTGGGCGACGTTGCCGATCACCATGGTCACCGCCATCGTCTCCCCCAACGCCCGGGCCAGCGCGAGAAAAATCGCCCCCAGAATCCCGGACCGGGCATACGGCAACACTGCCGTGCGCGTCGTCTCCCACCGCGTGGCTCCGAGGGCCTGCGCCGCCTCGCGTTGCGCGGTCGGCACCGCGCGCATCACCGCCGTGCTGACGGCGACCACGAACGGGACGACCATCACCGACAGGATCAGTCCGGCCGTGAGCAAGCCCAGCCCCAGCGGAGGGCCGCGGAACAGGGGAAGAAAGCCCAGCGACGCTTGGAGGGCTGGCTCGGCCGTTGTGCGCACCCAGGGAACAAGGACGAAGATGCCCCACAGACCGATGACGACGCTGGGGATGGCCGCCAGGAGCTCCACGAGAAAGCTAATTGGTGTACGGAGCCATCCCGGCACGAGCTCGGAGAGGAAGATGGACACCCCCAGCCCCAGAGGCACGGCAATCAGCAAGGCGAGAGCGGAGGAGACGACGGTGCCGTAGACAAAGGACAAGACCCCGAACTGGCTCGCGACCGGATCCCAGGTGGTCGTGATGAGGAAACGGGCGCCGAAACGCAGGATCGCCGGCCACGCCGCCGCGATCAGCGCCACCACCATGGTGCCGATGACAAACGGGACGGCCGCCGCCATCGCCGCCAACAGGAGACGGAACCACTGATCTCCTGTTCGCGCGGTATCGCGGACCAGGCGGCCCCCCTGCGGACTTCCCACGCGTTCTACGGGAGTAATGCCGCCCCTTGCGCCGTCATTGTCTTCAGCGTCTGCTCGATGCGAGCGACCAGGCTCTTGGGCAGCGGCGCATACAGCAACGTCGGGGCGTACTTCTGACCGTCATGCGTAGCCCACCACAGGAAGGTCACCAGGGCCTTCCCTTTCACTGGATCGGGCTGTTCTCCGTAGATCAGGATCCACGTGAACCCCGCGATGGGATACGCATCTTTGCCATCCGGGTTGGTGAAGAAGACCCGGAAGTCCTGGGGGATGGATGCTAGGGCCCCGTCCACCGCCCGGCTAGTGCTGGACAGGGTGGGCGGCACGAACTGGCCCGCCTTGTTGCGCACGTAACCAAGCGCCATCTTGTTGGTCAGTGCGTAGGCCAGCTCGACGTAGCCCAGAGCGTAGGGAGTTTGCTTCACCACTCCTGCCACTCCCTCGTTCCCCTTGCCCCCCAGGCCGGTGGGCCAGTTCACGGACGGTCCCTCTCCGACCTGGGTCTTCCACTGCGGGCTGACCTTGCTCAGGTAGTTCGTGAAGATGTTCGTGGTCCCCGACCCGTCCGAGCGGTGGACCACGACGATGTCCGCGGCGGGCAGAACAGCTTTCTGATTATCTTGCAACAGCCGCGGGTCGTTCCACTTCGTCACCTTGCCCAAGAAGATGTCCGCGAGCACATCAGGGGCGAAGTTTAAGCCAGAAGTGACACCAGGCACGTTGTACGTTACGACGACCGCCCCCGCGACCATCGGGATGTGGAGGACGCGTCCACCCGCCTGCGCGATCTGTTCATCCGTCATCGGCCCGTCGCTGGCGCCGAAGTCCACGGTCTTGGCGATGAACTGACGAATGCCTCCGCCGGAACCGATCGACTGGTAGTTGATCTGGACACCCTTCTCCGCGGCATAGACTTGAGACCACTTCGAGTAGAGGGGATACGGGAATGTGGCCCCGGCACCATTGAGGATGACCGGGGACTGGGCGCGCACAGTGCTCAACCCGCCCCCAAGCAGCATGATGGCCAGGGCCAGGACCATCAGCCGTACCCGCATTACTTGCATACTTGCCACCTCCAGGCTGTGTTCGGAAACACCTCAAGCGTACCCCGGGGAGGGTGAGGGGAGGCGAAGAGTGAGTGAAGCCTGGTTGAAAAGCGGGTGAAATGGGAGGATTAATCGCCCAGATCCAGCCGGTACCCCACGCCGCGGACGGCGACGATGCGTACGCCCGCGGTCTGTTCGACCTTCTTACGCAGCCACCCGATGTGCGTATCGAGGGTGCGGGTATCCCCGAAGTAATCCTGGCCCCAGACCTCGCCGAGGAGGCGCTCGCGCCGTACCACCTTGCCCTGATGACGCAGGAGCAGGTGCAAGAGGGCGAACTCCTTGGCGGACAAGGCCACCGCGGCGCCGGCGACTTGGACATCGTGACGGCTCAGGTCCATCGTCAGCCGCCCGGCGACCAGGCGTTCCTCGCGCCCCGTCTGGGTCAGAATCGTTTCCAAGACGTTGGCGACGTCCTCGCAGCGATCGGTGCTCGCTTCCATGATCTCGCAGATATCCTTCCACTTGACGATGTCGCGGGCGCTGGCGCGCCGGCTGAAGAGGGTACCAATCGCGTCCCGCAAGACATCATCGCCGCGATTCTCCAGCCGATGCAAGGTGCGGGTGTGTACAAACAGCTCGCCAGTCTGCCGTAGCTCGAGGGCCTGCCGAAGTTCCTGGGCCGATTCGAGGACGATCTGGCCCAGCTCGCGGGCGGCCGGAATCGCGCGGCGGACCCGGTGAATCGCTAGACGCGCCGCCGCGGCTTCGATCGCATCCAGAATATCATCGAGGTACCCGGTCAGAGCTTTGAGCGCATCGGGGGCGATCAACGTCGGACGCGGCGTCATCAACATCTCGAACATGTCGCGCGCGACCGCATCTCCCTTGTGTTCGAGGTCCCGAATGGTCTGCCAGCCTTCCCCGATCGGGGTGCGGCCCGCCAGAGATTCGACCAGCACTTCGGCCGACTGGAGGATCGTCTTTCCCATTTCCTCTAGAAGGTCAACCTCCGGCGACCCTCCCTCGGGTCGAGGCGGAGTCGTCGGCACCGGCTGGGGACTATGGGGATCGGGGGGCATGCTCCCTCAGGATATCATGGGGAGCGCGCGGAGAGGCGACAGGACTACGGACCGGACAAACGGGTCGGTCATGGAAAGGCCGGCTGCCCATTGACGGTCATAGTCTTGAGGGTGCGTTCCACTCGGTCCACCAACTGCCGAGGCAACGGGGCATAGAGGAAATTGAGCGCGTGCTTCTGGCCTTCATGCGTCGCCCACCACAGGAACTGTGTGAGCGCGCGGCCCTTGTCCGGATCGAGCTGATCGGCGTAGACGACGAGGTAGGTAAGTCCGGCAATCGGATAGGCGAACCCGGCATCGGGATTGGTCATCAACGTCAGGTAGTCGTCGGGAATCGTCGGCAACGCCGCTTCCAGCGCTTTCATCGTCGACGACAGCGACGGGGCAAGCAGCTGCCCGGCCTTGTTGCGCACGCTCCCGAATGTCATGCGGTTTCCGAACGCGTACGCGAGCTCCACATAGCCGATCGAGTTCTCGGTGCGGCGCGCAAGATCCGCCACGCCCTGATCGCCGCGGGCCTCGCGGCCCACCGGCCACTGCACCGTACTGCCCTCACCGACTCTCTCGCGCCACTCCGTGCTGACCTTGCTCAGGTAGTTCGTCCAGATCGCAGTCGCGCCCGAATCGTCCGACCGATGGATGACCTCGATGGGTTTGGCTGGCAGCTTCGCCTGCGGATTGAGGTCGACGAGGCGTTTATCATCCCACTGCGTAATTTTCCCCAGAAAGATATCGGCGAGGACTGGCCCGGTGAACGCTAACCCGTGCGACAGGTCCTGCACGGCGTAGACGGGCACCACCGCGCCGGCGACAATAGGCACGAACACGAGTGGTCCCGAGGCGTGGGCGAGCTGGTCACGCGTGGGTATCGCATCGATCCCCCCAAAATCCACGGCCCGATCCACTAGTAACCGAAGCCCTTCGCCGGACCCGACCTGATGGTAGACGAGGCGCACGCCGCGCTCCGCGGCATACACCTGGATCCACTTCGCGTAGAGGGGGCCGGGGAAGCTCCCTCCCGCGCCAGTCAGGGCCACGGACTGCGCGGTCGACGCGCCCACGCCAAAGTGCACAACCAGCGCCATCAGGGTTACCGCCAAGACGAGGGAACGACTTTGCCTCACGCGAGTCCTCCTAGATCTCCTATGGACAGACGGGGTCACGCTGAATCCGCTCTCCTTCAATAACGCCGCAGGGCTCCCCGGTGTTCTCTCCGTATGATCCCTGCGGGGCCTGCGCGCGTCGCCTCCTGGGGCTCCTCCTGAAGAAACTTGCCGGGGCAATGGGATCAACCCTGTCCTTCGGACTCCTCGCGGAGATCGGCCACAGTCCCACGGGTGAGACGCTGTAAGAGAGCCGGCGCAATCGAAAACACACTCGTAGGCGTCCCAGCCGCAGCATAGACGATCTCGAATCCCAGCAGGTCACGGTCGATGTAGACGGGCAGGGGCCGCGGGTGGCCCACCGGAGGGACGCCTCCGATGGCGAATCCGGTGACCTCATGGACCACATCGGCATTCGCCTTGGCGATGCGGCGGACGCCGGCGGCGCGGGCCAGCTTCGTGGCGTCCACACGATTGGCTCCTGAGGCCAACACCAGCACAGGCTGCGCATCGGCCAGGAACACGAGCGACTTCACGATCTGAGCCACCGTCGTGCCGACCGCAGCTGCGGCATCGGCGGCCGTCCGCGTGCTGTGAGGAAATTCCAAAATATCCGTGGCGACGCCGCCAGACTGCAGCGCGGCGAGAACGCGATCTGTCGGCTTCACTAGGTATTCCCTTCTGGACGATCCACGACGTTCCTGTGACAGGGATCAGGGTGCGCCGAGCTCGGGTCCCGTTATTATAAGGAGGTAGTCTGACGGCGTCGTCAGAACAGACCGTCGCCATGCGCATCCTCGCTTGTGCAGACCAGCACGGCCGGCCCGACCGCATCGCGCGTGTCCGCGCCCTCATCACTGAGCTGCGGCCCGACGTGGTCGTGCTTCCGGGCGATCTGACGCACGCCGGCAGCGGGGGCGAGACGTTGAACCTGCTGGCGCGTCCTCTGCCCGTTCTCGCCATTCCCGGGAACATGGACCACCCGGCGGAGGCCGCGCGAATTCGCACCCAAGGACAGCTGGGCGGGGCTGATCCCGTGATCATCGACGGCGTCTTGTTCGGCGGGCCGGACGTCATCCGCCCGTGTGACGTCTTGGTGGTGCACGAACCCCCGCTCGGCATTCTGGACACGGGTTCGGGCGGCCGGCATTTCGGCACGACGCGGGTCCGGGACCTTGTGGACCGCCTGCGCCCGCGCGTTGTGTTGTGCGGTCACGTCCATGAGTCCCCAGGCATAGAACGGTATGGGGACACGCTCGTGGTCAACTGCACGATGGGCGATGGCAAAACCGGCGGGGCAGTGATCGAGCTTACAGCCTCCGACATCACGGCGCACTTAGTCTAGCGATGTCTTCCTCGCGTCCTTCCCTGCGCGGGGACTCTTACATCCGCGCCCCCGCTAACGTGCGGTGCACCGTGCGCATGCACATCCCCACCACCGCGGTCAGCCCGGCGGCCTGTGCGCGCGCTGCGGCATCGAGGTTCTCTGCCCCGGGCTGCATCCACACGACCGGGGCACCCATGGCAATCGCGTCCTCCACCACCGGAGGCACCGCCTCCGGGCGCCGGAAGATCAAGACAACGTCCACATGTTCGGAGATTTCCCGCAGACTTGGATACGCTCGCTCCCCCAGCACCTCCGCGAGGTGGGGGTTCACCGGAATGATCCGGTAGCCCGCCTTTTGCAGGTAGCGCGCGATCTCGTTGCTTGGCCGATCGGGCTTATCAGACAGACCCACAACAGCAATGGTCCGCGCCGAGCGGACAATCTGTGCCATCTTGTCCCAGCTCACCGCCATCCCCGAAACCTCCATCTGCGGCACTCACCGCGATTTCGACAGCGTCCGACCCGTCCCACCCCTTCTACGCGGGCGGTGAGGGGGTGCGCACCGACGGACCGAGAAACGTTGCGGCGCCTTCGTCAATCCACCAGAAGACATCGCCAGCGGTGGGCTGCACGCTCAGGGCGGGACAGGTCACCGGATCGCAGGGACCCACCAGGACCCGGTGTACCGCGCCGGCCTTCCCTTTGCCCGCCACGAGGAAGAAGACGCCCGCCGCGTGATTGATGACGGGCAGCGTGATCGTCAGCCGCTGCGGGGGGTCGACTGACGCTCGCACTGCGATCACCCGGCGGTCGCGGGCTTGGAGGGCCGGGGAGGCCGGAAACAGCGACGCGATGTGGCCGTCGGCGGCCAGACCCAGCAGGATGAGATCGAAGCGCGGCCACCGGCCCGCAAACCGCTGCGACAGCAGTGCTTCATACGCACGCGCCGCGTCTTCAGGGTCGGCATGAGAGGTGGGCATCGGATACACGTTTGTCGTCGGGATCGGAAGACGGTCCAGAAGGGCATCTTTCACCATGCGGTAGTTGCTGCGCGGGTCATCGGGAGGCACATACCGCTCATCGCCCCAGAACAGGTCGACCTGGTTCCACGGGACGCGGTCGACGTATTCCTCCGCCAGCAGGCGGTACAAGGCGCGCGGGGTATTGCCACCAGACAGGGCCAGCGCGCAGCGCCCGTCGGATTCCACGGCCGAGCGCACGCGATCGACAAGCGCGCGTGCCGCGGCCTGACTCATCGCCTCGAGATCAGGATAGACGTAGACACTGGGTCGGGTTTGCGACGGCGCCGTCATGGCTTGGCTCGCTGGACCTCGTGCCCGCCGAACTGCTCGCGCATCACGGCCAGCAGCCGGTCCGCATACGCGTACTCATCCCGCGAGCGCAGCCGCTCCAGCAAGGCGAGCGAGATGACCGGAGCCGGACTGTCCAGATCGATCGCCTCAAAGACGGTCCAGCGCCCTTCGCCGGAGTCGGCGACCCGGGGCACCACGTTCGCGAGCTCGGGGTCCTGCTGCAGCGCGGCGGCGGTGAGGTCCAGCAGCCACGAGCGGACCACGCTCCCATAGCGCCAGACCTCCGCGATCTGCCGCACATCCAAGTGGAAGTCGGTCTTGCGCTTCATGAGGGCGAAGCCCTCCGCCAGCGCCTGCATCATGCCGTACTCGATCCCATTGTGCACCATCTTCACAAAATGCCCGGCCCCATGGGGGCCGACATGGCCCCATCCCCGATCAGCCCCCGGCGCGAGAGTCTGGAAAATCGGCCGGAGGCGCGAGACGGCGTTGGGGTGCCCCCCCACCATGAGGCTGTAGCCTTCGGTGCGCCCCCAGATGCCGCCGCTCGTGCCGACGTCGACGAACTCTAGTCCGTGCTCGCTCAACAGGGCGGCCCGGCGAAGCGTATCGCGGTAGTAGGAGTTGCCGCCGTCTACCACGGTGTCGCCGTGGCTTAAAAGAGGCAGAAGCGTCTGCAAAGTCTGATCGACCGCGGCGCCGGCAGGGATCATCAACCAGATGACACGCGGGGCGCGCAATGCGGTCATCACTTCCTGGAGGGAGGCGACCGCCTCTCCACCCCCCTGGATGGCCCGCTGGCGGGACTCCGCTGACCGCGCGTAGCCCACGACGCGGTGTCCACCCCGGACTAACCGCTCTGTCATGTTCGCGCCCATGCGTCCTAACCCAATCATCGCTAACTCCATGTTCTCTCTCCTCGCCGTTGAGTTTGTGCGGAGCGCGTGCACGGCGTCATGCGCGCTCCTGCAGACCATACATTGCGGCTCCTAACAGGGCGGCCTGCGGCAACAAGATCACATGGACGGGAATGCGGGCGAGTAGCGGGGCCAACCGCCCCTTGCGC
>MNEU01000036.1 GCA_001917855.1 Armatimonadetes bacterium 13_1_40CM_64_14
TGGCGGAGGGGGTGGGATTCGAACCCACAAAGGCCTCGCGGCCTAGCGGTTTTCAAGACCGCCCGGATAGCCAGGTTCCCTGCACCCCTCCGCGCCAATTATACGCGAAAAGGCCCAGCGTACTGCAGGCGGGGCTCCACGGGTCAGGGTTCTACGGCCAACGGCCCGATGCGCTCCTCGCGGAGGGTCACGGGCGCGGCAGTTCGCCGGAGGACGGTGTATTGTCGCAGGATCTGCCGCGTGGGCCGGTCGAGTTGAGCGAGGATGAGAGAGTCGCCATAAATACGTAAGACGACTTGTTCAGGCGGCCCCACGACCACAAAGTAGTATGCTTGCTCCGTGGCAAGATACCACCCCAGCGTGACGGACAGGATCACTGCGAAACAGAAATAGGCCAGAATGGTGGCCGGGAGAGGGCCGATGGCGCGCAGCATGGCGCGCAGGAGTGTGGGGTGGAGCTGTTTCGCCTCTTCCTGGCGCTCATACTTGTGCACGTATCCGACGACACCCCGCTGCGTCGCAAGCGGCAGCGCGAACTTGTACAGGAGATAGCTTGCCAGTGCCATGCCCAGGATCTTGCCGAAGATGTCAAATCGCCCCTCATATGTGAGGAAGACCAGATAGAGGAGCACGAAGGTCAGCGCCTGAGCCACCGTGGGAGCGAGGGGATGGTTACTCGGGAGCAAGGCCATCGCCACGCTGGCGAGGATCACGACAAACAGCACGCCGGCGAGAAAGATAATCCCTGCCATGAAGACCCGATTCAGATCCACGCTGATGAGTCCTTGCGGAAACCCGTAGGCAATGTAATACCCATATTCGAAGCCGAACGCAAGCACGTAGGCCATGACAGGAATCGCAGCGAGCACGATGCCTTCCGTGAGCCAGCTGCGGTTGCGCAGGGGGAGGGTCCTCATGCGAGTGCTCCGGGGTTGCTGGGCCTGGCCGGGCTGCCGCATCTACCCCTTAGAGTGCCCGCTTTTCGCAGCCCGCAATCCTCAGCTGCTAGGTATAGCCGTGGGAAGACTTGCCAGGCTGCTTTCGGTCTTTGGAGGCCCCCCCGGGGCGCCGACGACGCATGCTTTCTGCGGGCCCCGTTGCTAGGATAATAGGCAATTGTTCCTTGACCTATGCAGTTGCCTCGGTCGACAGGAGAGAATATACTGATTATATACTGATGAACCAGGTTGAGACTGTCCGTCTGCACCCGCCTGACCCCGCCCAGTTGATCGCCTGGCTCGAGCGGTTCAATGCGGCGACGAACTGGCTGTCCGGCGTCGCGTTCCGAGAACGCCTCTGGCACTGGTTGCCCCTCCAGCGCCGCGCTTATCGAGAGGTGCGGGAGCGGTTTCAGCTACCCTCGGCGGCAACCGTGGTGGTCATCCGCAAGGTCGCCTACGCCTACCGCAACACACAGCGGCGCCAGCACCAAGCTACCTTTCGGCGGCGCGGGGCGATCCCCGTGTACAGGCATCAGTACAAACGCGACGGCACGGTGTCGTTGTATGGCTTTCGGATCCCGTTTACCGCCCGCCCGCGGGTAGAGTTGTCCAGTCGCCATCAGGCGGTGCTGTGCTATCGGCGGGGGAAGTTCGTCCTGCATCAGGTGGTGGAGGTCGACGTCCCGGCTCCCGCCCCGGTGCAGGATTACCTGGGCTGCGACCTCGGGACGACCAACCTGCTCACGGACAGCGAGGAGGAAGCCTACAGCGGACGGGCAGTGGAAGAAAAACGGCGGATCTACGTCCACCGGCGAGCGCGCTTGCAGAAGCGGGGCACGCGGGCGGCCCGTCGGAAGCTCAGGAAGATCTCCGGACGCCAAAGGCGATACCAGCGGGATGTCAACCACGGGATCGCCAAGCGTGTGGTGGCCAAGGCGCAACGGCTCTGTTGCGGGATCGCCCTGGAAGACCTCCGGGGCATCCGCGACAGGATAAAGGCCAGGCGGCGCCAGCGGGCCCGATTGCACAACTGGGCGTTCGGACAGCTGCGGCAGTTCATTGTCTACAAGGCCGCGCAAGCCGGGGTGCCGGTCGTCTTCGTGGATCCAGCCAACACGAGTCGCACCTGCCCGGTCTGTGGTCATGTGGACAAGCGGAACCGCCGCTCGCAAGCAGAATTCAACTGTCGTCGGTGCGGGCACGCGGGGCCGGCCGACGTCATCGCGGCACGGAACATTCGTGCCTGGGCGCGTGGCGATGCGCCGATGGTCGCGTCCGCAAGGGCAGCGACAAGTCCCCCACCCTACGTCGAGGGGGGATAATCGCCAAATAGGGTTCACGCTGCGAGGTATCCCATGTCTCAGACGCTCCCTAGAACGGTCATCGATGTCATCACGACCCGGCGGAGTATTCCCCAGTTTCGGTCCGATCCGATTCCCTCCGACACTATTGCGCGGCTGCTCGAGGTGGCGGTCTGGGTGCCGAATCACCGGCTCACGGAGCCGTGGCAGTTCTTCGTGCTGGGGGAGAAGAGCAAGCGCCGATTCGGGGAGATCCGACGCGACTTCCGGGCGTCCATGCTCCCCAACCCTCAGGCCGCAGGGGTGCAGCCGGCGTTGCAGAAGGTGGTCGACGACACCGTCCGGACGCCCGCGATTGTCATCTTCACGTCCCAGGGGCACGATGATCCCGAGTTGCGGGAAGAGAACTACTGGTCGACGTTCGGGGCGGCATACGCGTTCATGCTGGCGGCGTGGAGTGAGGGCATCGGGACGTACTTCCGCACGTCTGCCTTCAGGGATTATCCGCCGCTGCGCGAGTTTCTGCACCTGCCTCCGGACACGCGGGTGATCGGGGTCCTCTACGTCGGCTATCCGGCCGTCGTTCCTCAACGACCCCGCACCTCGGCGGCGGAGAAGACGGTGTGGATGGACTGATTCGCCCTTATCTCCCGGGCGTCGCGAAGCGGTGAGGTAACCCCTACGGATGTCAGGATCGTGTTGGGTGGAGCAATGGCGGCAGAAAACCTGATCCCCACGATTGTTGACGAGATTCGCTCCGTGACCGACGGTGGACGTGTCGTCGTGGCCTTCAGCGGGGGCCTGGATAGCACCACGGTCGCGGCTTTGGCCAAGCAGGCCCTCGGACGCGACCACGTGTGGCTGGTGACCGTTAACATGGGGCTCTACAACTACCGGCGCGGCAATCAGATCGTGCTGGAAATGGCAGAACAGCTTGAGCTCGAGCAAAAGTGTCTATTGGGGCAATATGCCCAACATCGCGTTCAGGCCACGGGGCCAGCCTGCAACCGATGCACTCGCGAGATCAAGCTCGGGATGGTAAAAGCCGTCGCGCGCGGTCGTCTCGTGCTCACCGGCGCGAACCGCTCGGACACCTGGGGGAAACTGGGGCTCAAGGTGTGCAACGGGTACTACGCGCCGCTGCTGGATCTCGACAAACCGCAGATCCGGACGATTGCCACAGCCTTAGGGCTTGTGGTCCCAAAGATCGGAGAAAGCCCCGGACGGGAAGGGTGTAAGCTCAAGCACCTTCTGAAGCCCCTGGCGAGCCCTGAGTACCACGGCCGGGCGGTTGCCGACGCTAATGAACTCCTCCTTGCGCTGGTGAAAGAAGCGCAGTTCCCCGCCGAACTCGCGAACGTCAAGATCATCGGTCCGTTGTCCCGCAACGTCGCGCTGGTGAACCTGCGGCCCGCGGCTCCCCCCGACCTCGCGGAGCGCATCACGGCGGCGCTGCGAGGGCTGCCGGTTCTCGACGAGGTGTACATGGTGGACCGCCCCATCACGCTCATCGTCAAGGCCGGTCCCGCGGTTGCCGGCGACCCGCATGCCCGCTACTGGTTGCAGCATGGCCGCATGCAGCCCGACTTTTCCGTCCCCATCGAAGTTGACTGGCGGCCCAGCACAAACGCGCGATTGCACACCTTCCATGTGGTCGACTTTCGTCCGACGCAGGGCGCTGAAGAACAAGTCGGTGGAGGGGTGCGGGTACCGTGAGCCGGACCGGTCTGCCCGCCAGACAGTCTGCCTCCGTGACCCCCCGGGGGACAGTCATCAACTTGCAGATCCTCCTTGAGCACCGACAGCAGCCGGCCGCGGTGTCGCAGGTCCGTGCACTTGTGGACCATGGCCTTGAGGGCGACGCCCACGGGAAGAAGAAGGCGGGGAGCCGGCGGCAGATT
This sequence comes from Armatimonadetes bacterium 13_1_40CM_64_14, assembly GCA_001917855.1. Classification (GTDB taxonomy): domain Bacteria; phylum Sysuimicrobiota; class Sysuimicrobiia; order Sysuimicrobiales; family Kaftiobacteriaceae; genus 13-1-40CM-64-14. The sequence continues at coordinate 4,144 of MNEU01000036.1, forward strand.
CTCATCCTCGACCAGGGCACCCTGCAGGAGCTCGGCCTCCGCCCAGGAGATCTCCGCGAGCAGATCACGATCGACTTTCCTCCTTTGGAGACGCTCCCCGCGGGGACACTGCTGCAGATCGGGCAAGTGACCTGCGAGCTCACAGGGCCCTGCGAGCCGTGCACCCACATCGGTGGGCTCGTGGGCGTTGCCGACGCCGCGCAGTTTCAAACGAGTCTCCAAGGTCGCCGAGGCCAACTGGCCAAGGTGACAGCCGTCGACCGCGAGGGGACCATTCGCGTCGGCGATCCGGTAGTTGTGATAGGTACGCGAGACCCTACACCCGCCTGAGAGAGCCACCCATCTTCAAGACCGCTCCTGCGCGGAGACGGCCAAGTACGGTGATCTTGGAACAGGGCGCGTTCCCGCCCGCATCGAAACGGATGCAGGGCTGATCCGTCTTCGGGAATGCCAGGGCGAGTGCGGCGGGTGTGTCGCGGTCTCGCGGTGAGGCAAGGGGGCAAGACAGCATGCGTCTGCAGGAGCAGGACCACGACGTCTTCCGTGTCCTGTCGGCCGAACGTCGGCGTCAGCGCGAAGGCGTCGAGTTGATCCCGTCGGAAAACTACGTGTCCGAGGCCGTCCTCGACGCGATGGGATCCATCTTCACCAACAAATATTCGGAAGGCTATCCCGGCCGCCGCTACTACGGGGGCAACGAGAACGTCGACGACGTAGAACGGCTGGCCCAGGACCGTGCGAAACGCCTCTTCGGGGTGCCGCATGCGAATGTGCAACCCTACTCAGGTAGCCCGGCCAACTTGGCCGTGTACGTAGCGACCTGCCAGTCCGGCGAGACGATCATGGGGCAAAATCTGCCGGACGGCGGTCACTTGACGCACGGGTGGAAGGTCAGCGTCACCGGCACCTACTACCGCAGCGTCCCTTACCACGTCAAACCGGACGGGTATATCGATGTGGATGAGGTGGGACGGCTCGCTCGCGAGCACAAACCGAAGTTGATCTGGTGTGGGGCGACCGCGTACGTGCGCGAGCTCCCGTTTGAGAAGATCGCGGCAGTGGCGGATGCCGTCGGGGCCTTCTTCGCTGCGGACATCGCCCATGTCGCAGGGCTCGTGCTCGCCGGGGTCCACACAAGTCCGGTCCCGTATGCGCACATCGTCACGACCACCACGCACAAGACGCTGCGCGGACCGCGCGGGGCGATGATCCTGGTCACCGAGAAAGGCCTCCAGCGCGATCCGGATCTCGCCGAGAAGATCGACCGCGCCATCTTCCCAGGGTTGCAAGGGGGTCCGCACGACCACACCACCGCAGGAATCGCGGTGGCGTTGGGCGAGGCGATGCAATCGGGGTTCAAGGATTACGGTCGCCAGATCGTGGCGAACGCCAAGACTCTGGCCCATGGTTTGATCGAGCGGGGATTTACCCTGGTCACGGGCGGCACCGACAACCATATGATGCTGATCGATCTCACTCCCGGGGGGCCGGGCCGCGGGGTCTTCTTGCAGGAGGCGCTCGACCGCGTGGGGATCACGGTCAACAAGAACACGATTCCGGGCGAACCGTCCTCTGCGTTTTACCCATCCGGCATTCGGCTGGGCACTCCCGCCGCCACCACCCGCGGCATGCGGCAGCCTGAGATGGAGCGGATCGCCGCCTGGATCGCCCTGGTGGCCGACGCGATCAAGGACTACCAGCTACCTACCGACCAGCCATCGCGCGGTGCCGTGCTGCGCGACTTTCGCCGGGCGATTCAGGAGAACCGTCACCTGGAGGCCGTGCGGGCTGACGTGCGCGAGTTCTGCCTGAAGTTCCCCGTGGCGGGCACGTAGGATTATCCATGCCCCTGCGCGGCAAGCGGGTTCTCGTCACCTCCGGTCCGACGCGCACCCCCCTGGATGCCGTTCGCTACATCACGAATAAGGCGACGGGGCGACTGGGCTCGCTGATTGCCGAAGAAGTCATCCGTCGGGGCGCGCATGTCACGTTCGTGTACGGCCGCGGGAGCCAGACCCCGGTGCTGCGGGGACCGCGCGTGAACCACCTGCAGTTGGTCCCCATCGAGACTGTCGAGGACCTCATTGCTGTGTTTAAACAGGAGTTGCCCCACCGCTATGACGCCCTCTTGCACCCGATGGCGGTGTTGGATTTCCAACCTGAGGTGGTGCGTCCGTTCAAGACTGGGTCCAATGTGGAAGAGTGGGTGGTCCGGCTGGTTCCCACCCCGAAGGCCATCAGGCTCGTGAAGGAGTTAGCGCCCGATACGTTCCTGGTCGGCTTCAAACTGGAGATCGGCAAAAGTCTCGATGAACTGCGCCAGATCGCTTATGACTTCCTCCAACGCGCCCGATGCGATCTGGTGATCGCAAACGACCTGCACGAAATCGAGGGCGGCCAGCACACCGGGTATTTCATTATTCCAAACGGCACCGTCGCGCAGGTGGTGGTGGGGAAGGAAGCGATCGCCCGCGCCCTGGCGGAGTACCTGGAGAAACACCTCGACTAATGCCCGCACACAGGCGCCGGCAGATGCCGACGTGGACAAAGGCTCCCCCAGAGCTGGTGGCGCGATTCGCCGCGCTCATCGAGGCCGTGCGTGGCACTCAGACCCGCAAGATGTTTGGCTACCCCGCCGCGTTCGTGTCGGGGCACCTGTTTGCGGGGCTGTTCCAGGAAGACATGTTCTTACGGCTGTCGGCAGACGATCGCGCGCAGTTGATGAAGATTCCGGGAGCGAGGCCGTTTGAGCCAATGCCCGGCCGCCCCATGCGCGGTTATGTCGTGGTGCCACCGTCCGTGCTCGCCTCAGCCCGGGCGCGTGCCTGGCTGGAGAAAGCATGTGCACATGCAAGTCTCTGCCACCCAAGGCGCGGACACGTCAGAAACGATAATGCTGACAAGGGAGTTCATCTGCCGGGCACGTACTGGCGTGTGTGACCTCTAGTGATGAAAAGGAGAACCACCCCCCTCCTCATCTATGGGGTAATTGTCCTTGTCCTCGCCGGAGGCTGGAGCGCGTATCTTGAACCCGCGTGGGCGGATCTGCGTTATCGCGCCGCGTATGCGGACTTCCAGCAGGCGAAACGTCGGCTGGAAGCTCTGGTCACCGCGGAGTGGCAGGATCGAGTGCTCGGGTTGGGCGCACGCCGCGATGCGGTGGAGGCAGCGGCGATCCACATTGACGCCTGTGAGTCGGTAGGCGGCCTGGGATCCGCCGTCCAGAAAGGTATCGAACGGCTGGAGTCTGCGGGCGGCGCGTTGCGAACAAGCGAAAAGCGGGAATTGTCCCGCCAACTCGTCAGCGCCGCGTCGGAGTACGCCGGCGCGTATCAAAGAGGCCTGGAAGACTTCTGCGATAGGGCCCTCGACGCGGTTGTGGCCCTGATGTCTCCCAAGCCCGGGGACGATGTGATCGGTATTCGCCGTGCGGCATCAGGCGTTTTGAAAGTGGAGCGAAAGGGCGCGGAAAATCCGGCGGCTCGCATCCAAACTATCTGGCGGAGGTTGGACGGGCTTCTTTTCAAGGGGTTTGGTCCGCTGACGAGATAGGGCAGACCCCAAAGCCTCGCCACCTCTTGCCCCTCGTCGCCTGCGTCACAGGTCCTCACGACCGTCAAAGTAGAAAGCAACCATCAGACGCACGGGCCCGATCCCGTGCTCCTGGACCTGCCCCAGCGCCGCACGCTCTGCCATGGTGACTCTCCGTTAGCCGCGGCTCAGGCGACGCGACGGCGTCTCGTCACGGCGGCGTCAAGAGATATCCCCCCAGCGCCGAGGAGCACTAAGGCAAGCGCAATGATGAGAAGGAGGAAGTCGAGTTCCCAGCCTGTCCCTTTAGAGAAGATGAAACCCACACCCCTTGGCATCTTCACTCGAGAGCTCGTCACAATCATTTCGATGACCATCAGCACGCCGATGTAGCGCGTAAACAACCCCAGCACCATGGCGATCCCGCCGACAAATTCCAGGATGCTCACCACGTAGGCAAGAAACACCGGGCCGGGGAAACCAAGATTTTGTAGAAGGCCGGCAAATCCTCCGGGACCGGACGGGAAGAGTTTCGGGTAGCCGTGCATTATGAACGTCGCCCCGATCCCGAAGCGCAGGATGACCAAAGCCCAATCCTGGACTCTGGCCGGTTGATTGCCCATGATATCCCTCCGTGACTATGGGGTGACAAATGAGGGAGCCGAGATGGAACTCCTCCATCTCTGCTTCTCCACATGTGGTGCGATGGCCTGGGCGCCATGCGCCTCCGGCGTCCCGTCGCAAGAAGACGAAGAACCCCACGTTTCTGTAGGCAACGTGAAGGACCGATCAGACGTAGGTGCTTTCCCGTTAACCCAGCCGCCAGAGATCTCCGGCATCTGGGAAGCGGTCGTTAGGCGGATAGTCGGACGTTTTTAGGGGGGTTGGCTACCCGAGGGAGGGATAGCGAATCGCCTAGATCAAAGGATTGGTGGAACGGGCGTGGGATTTGAACCCACGACCCTCGGCTTTGTGGGCTGGCGACCGAAGAAGAACAGATGCAGCCCAAAAGCTGACGCCCGAAGTGGGACAGAAACCAACCGATGAGTAGGCGAAGGGCCTCATCCGGTGGATGAGGCCCTTCGTGACGCCCTTAAGGCTTACTTAGTGAGTTTGCGGACGCCCCTTCTTCGGGCAGCGACTCAGGTCGTAGTACTTGCTGCGTGGATCGCAGCTCAGAGTTGGCGGAGGCGTCCGCGTTGCAAGCCTCACCGGGGTCATCTGCGGCCCGTGTGGCGGGGACGTCGGCGCGCTCTGGCGCGCCGTGGGCTCTGGCCGAATTGCGGGTCCCGGCGGCGCAGGCAGCACAGGGTAAGGGGCAGCTACTGGAGGCGGTGCTGGTGCTTGATGCAGGGCGGGTCTTGGCTGCGTCGGGTGCGGTGTGGGTACCGGCTGGAGTGTGGGTGCCGGCTCTGGTTTCTTGCGGGGCAGCATCGGCACTGATTGAGCGGTCAGGGCCGGCTGCGCGGCGGCACCCGGCTGACGCGGATCCGGTGCAGTCCCAAGCTTCACCGACAGGCGCGTTAGCTGCACCTGCTCCCGCAAACGCGCAACGGTTCCTGGATCCAGCGGACGCCCTAGACTTCCTGTCAGGAACTTCTCTTGCACGTTGAACGGGACAGGTACTGGAGGCGGCGTTTGGCGCACTACGACCGTTCGCTGCGCAGCCTCCAGCGGCGGCCTGGCCCCCATCGGCGCGGGTGCCACACGGCCGAGCACGCTGTGAACGGTGGGTGCCACCGGAGCAGCTGTCCCGATCACGCGGGCTCGACCTATGATCGGACCCGCCACGACGATGTGAGACCGCACCACGGGATCAGCGTCAGTGAAGACGGTTTTGTGAACGATCGTCACTGCACCCACCTCCTGTTGGAAGACGAACACGTGGTGCGGGCGAATCTCGTTGATCACTGTCACATTTGTGATGGTGGCGTTGATCCTCTGGACGAACGTCGCGCTGGCCGCAAAGGACGGGATAAACACCTCACCCGGCGCCAATGGGAACCACCCGATGAAATCTCCGAGGACGACAAAGACGACCAGGGCAGGGGCAAAAACGGGTTGGACAACCACCGGGCCGGGCACCCATGCCCACTCGCTGCCGATTAGCACCCAGCGACCGAAGTGGAATGGCGCAAAGCCCCAGGGCTCCGTCGCGATCCAGGTCCATCCCCACGGCTCGACCCACACCCAGCGCCCAAACCGGAACGGTGCCCACCCCGCCTGCACGGCCGGGATCCACACGGGGCCAATGCCAGGCACGGCCCGCCACATCCCGAACTGGGTGAGGTCCTCGAAGCCGGTCATCGTGGACGGCACGTACCGCGCTTCCAGTAGAGCGATCTGTTCCTGGCGCTCCCGAGCTGTGGCCCACTGGTCGAAGGCGTCGGCTGGCGCGGCCGGGTGGATATCATATGACAGGTTGGTCCCGCTGCGCGAAATCACCGCGCTCTGTCCCGGGTACACGTGGAAGTCATAGGGGGAAGTAGTGATCTCTGCATCCCCCGAGCGCACGGTCACCTGGACCGAGGTGCCGTCCGCACTCACGTCGAGGCGGTAGGCTCCTTGCTGCGACAGCGAGACGGCGGCGGTCGGCGTATCGACTTCAAAATGCTCATCGGCGACAACCTCGTGAAGGCCAACATTGATGGTGCCCTGAGACATGCGCAGTTGGAGCGTGTCATCGTCGAGGTTCAAGATCTCCAGCGCCGTGTATTGGTCCATGCGGATGACCGTCGAGGCAACATGAAACTCGGCGCGGGATTGTTCGCCGCTCCACAGGCTGTCCCCCGTCGTGAGGGGGTAGTTCAAGATGGCGGGGGCCCACTCGTTGACGCCCGGCGGAGCAAAGGACACGCTCCCCCTTAGGTAATTGAGGCGTCCGACCCGGGCAGGCGGATCTTGCGCGGCCGCCCAGGCAATTCCATCCGACCACCCGCTAGACGTGGGCGGCGGGGCCAGCACAGACGCCAACACAAGCAACACGATTACCAGCAGTCTGAAGCGCATTGGGGGGACCTCCTTGCGCTTGGCACTTCCGCGCGAGTCCGATTCTCACACGGTGCGCTACACCAGCCTTCTTTGGGGTTTACGTGCCGGAGCGTCAAAATGTTCTCTGCGGGACCTCGGTCAGGACTGCAGGGTCGCCGGGTGTTCCCCTCTTGGGGCTGAGTAACTGGAGGGATTGGGAATTGCCTTGATAGACTTGGGAACCCGTGGGGCGACGGGGTTTGAACCCGCGACCCTGGGGTTGGGAAGCTGTCTCGATGGTGTTCCGCTAGCGTTCACCGCAGGACGTTTACCGTGCGCCCGTTAAACGGTGGTGGATTCGCGAGTCAGGCGGATGACGTCACCGGAATCCCGCAAGAAAAGGACGGGAGAGCTCTCTTGGAAACGGGGAGAATTGATCACTTTGCAGGCGCTGTCTCCGCCGAGCCGCCTCCCCGGAGATGCTCCACAACGCCGCGCATATCTTCTACCTGCAAATCGATCATACACCTAACTGATGCGACTCGAGGTATTCGATGTCGCCGAGGCTCCGGAGCAAGTCGACGGCACCAGAATCGGGCTGCAAACCGACAGACTGTGCCCGTTCTATTCGAGCACGCGCTTCGTATGGCTTTGCTCCGGCGTCCGCGAAAATCCTCGCCGCTACCTCGAAATCACCCTGCGCCCGAAGCACTTGAGCCTTGAGAAGCGGTATCTCCAAACGCTCCACATGCAGCCGAACAGCCTCCAGGGTTGGTTGAGCGATTGAGTGATGCTGATCGTTGAGAACCGATATGCCGCGCTCCATCAATTCCGCGCGAGTGTACCCAACCTTTATCAACTCGAGTAGTTCGCGTTCCAGCGCCGACCAGTTCGAATCTGCATAAGCTCGGAATCCTGAGGGTGTCCGCGCTATGCCTGGCCTATCCTTGGTCATCTGAATCAGCGCTTCCGCGAACTGGCTCGCCCCCATGAAGTCTCGGCGCGCGCGGCAGACGTCCAGTCCGGCAATAAACGCGATCCGTCCTGGCCCGATCGCCTTCAGAGAATCATTCCAAACCCGTAGAGCCTGGTCACCCAACTGCAACACCTCGTCCCAGCCTCCCATCAGCAGCAGTGTGTACATCAGATCGCCAATCAAGGTCAAGATGAGGGACGGGTTTTGCGCATAGTCGAGCAGACTCATCGCTTGGCGGGCAACTTTTGCGGCTCGATCCAGATCGCCGATATGGCACGACATCCAGTTCGCTACATGATGCGCATCCATTCGCTCTAGAACGCTGAGAAGGTTCTGGCGGTCAATCCGGCGCTGCGCCACCTCCCGAGATGCAGCCCAGTCATGCCGCTCCATACTGCAGGAGCTGATTCCATCGAGCGCTCCGCTCCACGTGTTCCAGTCCCGAACGGACTCGGCGAGGTCGGCTGCGCGACGCGCCGAAGCTTCGCATTCCAAGATCATTTCTGGTGTGACTTTGCCTCCCTCGCGTCCAACGTGCCAGGCATAGAAACCCATAGAGGCGTGGAATTTCGCAAGCGATCGAGGATCATCGACGCCCCTTGCCAGAGCGCGTCCATCGCTCACCAACTGGTCAACCGTCGCCAAGGGGAACTGGCCCACGCCCTCGGCCCAGCGCATAACGCAAGTGAGCAGACCACCGAGAACACGCAATTCATCTGCGGCCGGCCGGCCTGCACGCCGGACGAGCTCGAGTGCCTTTGAGTACGCCTCGATGGAGCTCAGGGTCAACTGTTCGACGTCGCCGATCCGTTCATAAAGTTCTGGAAGCTGATCGTCGGCTGCAATGTCGATGGCGGCGCGAAAGTGGCGGGAGGCTTCGAGATAGGCACCGGCGGCACCCGCAGCGTCACCGGCGCGAGCCAGCCACCGAACCGCTTTGGCTCTGATTTCATGTTCGTTGAACCCAGCGAGACGCTGCCGACCGAGGAGAGAGACGGCCTCACGGTAATGGAAGGCAATGAGTTCCGCGACGGCGGACTCACTGCCCTGGGCACGAGATTCAAGCCAGGCGCCTGCCCCAGCATGCAAACGGGCACGGTCGGCACGCGTCAGCGTCTGATATGTGACGTCCCGAATGAGGATGTGAACGAACGTAAGATGATCATCGTCGTCGCGCCTTGCCACGTCGTGTCGAAGCAAACTTTCGGTGAGCGCTTTGATGGTCGGCTGCAGTCCTGGCGATAGCGCGAGCACATCGCTCAAACGAAATGTGCGGCCGAAAATTGAGCCGAGCTGCAGGACACGGCGTTCGTCCGAAGGCAGCAGGTCCAAGCGCGCCTGAATGCTCGCCTGAACCGTGTCGGGTAGGGCGCCGATATCTCCACCAGACGTGATCGACCGCACCAACTCTTCGGCGTAGAACGGATTGCCCCCAGCATGGGCGACCACGGCATCGATCGTTTTTCCGGTATCCTCTTTAAGCAGATCACGCACCAGGCCGCGCATGTCCTCATCGGCGAGGGGTTCGAGGAAGAGATTCGAGAAGTTGCGACGCCCACCGCCCCAATTTGGCCGGCGATCAAGAAGCTCGGGTCGCGACAGGGCGAGCATAAGGATCGGCGCATCACCATGCGCCTGCATTACGAAGTCCACCAGATCGAGCAGACTCTCACTTGACCAGTGGAGGTCTTCGAAGACGAGGACAAGTGGGTGCTCATAGGATGCCTTTTCGAGCGCGAAGCGCCAAGCAGCAAAAACGTCAGCCCGGTCCGGCGCCTCACCGAGACCGTAGCCGATGCTGGTTGCGAGCAGATCGGCGAATCGGGGATCATCCAACCATCCCGCGACGCGTTCGCGAATGTCGCTCGCACCCGCATCTTCCGGCACACCGACCAGCCGGAACAAAACCTGCCGAAGCGGCCAGTAGGTCAGCTGGTTGCCGTAAGGCAGGCACTGCGCCAGCGCGGTCAGCGTGATTGGTGCGATCGATGGAAGCTCCCGGATCAGAAATTCCTCGAGCAGGCGACTCTTGCCCGTGCCCGCGGGCGCGATGATTGTGACGAAGGCCGGCCTCTGATCGCGAAAAGCACGCCGGCCGATGAGTGCAAGCTGATCCAGTTCATCCTCGCGACCTCGCATCGTCGCTTTCGGTCGGCGCAACGCCATCCCAGGCGCCAGCTTCGACCGAACCTCGCGCGAAGCTATCACGGCGCCCTTACCTTTGGCTGCAATTTCTATCCGCGGCCCCAGCTCGAACGCCGACGAAATAGCGGCCACCGTTCGTTCGGAGGCAAGGACCGCCCAGGGCTCAGCCGACTGCTGCAGCCGCGCTGCCACGTTCACAGCATCGCCGGTGACCAGGAAATCCGCGCCTAGTTCGCGTGTCGCGACGACTTCACCACTGCAGATGCCGAACCGCAGCTTGAGGTCGGCCAGATTCGGGTCCCCACGCACTCGATCTCGCAGCTCCAACGAGGCGCTGAGTGCCCGTTCCGCGTCGTCTCCGTGCGCGTGGGGCAGCCCAAAGACGCCCATCACCGCGTCGCCAATGAACTTCTCGAGGGTGCCGCCGTATGCTGTGACCACGTCTTTGGCGATCGCGTAATAGGAGGCCAGCATCGCGCGGATGTCCTCAGCATCCAATTGTTCGCCAAGGGTTGTCGAACCGACAACGTCCGCAAATAGGATGGTGACCAAGCGCCGTTCTTCGGTCACTGTACCGTCAGCTCACTAAGCGCATTCCAATCTCTCCATAGTCCCACGATTGCGGGCTACGAGGCGGATTCCTTCCGAAGAACTTTTGGGGAGTGTTGAATCATAGCCGAAGTTGGGCTATAGCGAAAAGTACGCAGGCCGATACGCGTGGGTAACATTTTATTCCCTCGGCTCGTTTCTCGTGCATCCATCAAGGACGTTGCAAACAGCCCCATCATTGTGTCGTCCCAAAATCTCGTCGCTAGGATTGATATTGTTGGCTTCGCTGTAGATAGCCCTGGGATCAATCGTGGTGAAGGCTCTCCGGGGCATCCCAGAACATCAAGCCCAACTAGACTAGCATCACCCTCCCTTGGGAACGCTAGTAGAGCAACGTGGATGGGGACAGGTCATGCGCACAGATCGTACCACCCACGAACCTGCAGCGCGTTGGTTTCCTCGTGCGTCGCTGCTCTTCAAGCAGACGGCGTTTGCGGCCCTCGTGACTATCGTCACGGGCGGGACGCTGATGCTGGCGTCGGAAACCTTTGCCCGCCGCATTGTGCGCAACGAAATCGACCAGCGCCTCACCTTGGCCGCGACGGATCGCCAGGCACTCCTGCAGATCTACATTCACCAGCAACAGGAACGAGTCGCGCTGGTGGGAAGCCGGACCCGCCTCCGTCAGCTTGTCGACGATCGCACGGCCGGGAAGATTCCAACAGACGAGTTCAGGCGGCAGTCCGCGCAGATTCTCGCCGATGCGCGGCGCAGCGCCGACGGATTCCTTGGTATCTCCATCGCCGATCCTCGCGGGACGATCATCACGGCGACGGATGAGGCCAATGTCGGCAAAGAGTACGGCACGGATCCAGACTTTCTGGAAGGGCGCCGGAAGGGCCATCTGGGCGTTCCCCGCCGCACTGGGGAAACGTACCAATCACTGTTGACCGCCCCCGTCG
>MNEU01000056.1 GCA_001917855.1 Armatimonadetes bacterium 13_1_40CM_64_14
AGTGGAGGCAGCATAGCAGCGATGGCCTCCCCAACCGAACATACATAGTAGTCCGCCATCCACATAGCTAAGGAGACCAGGTCTGCTGGCAGCGGCGGAATCCGGCTCTCGATGGCGGCGATCGCGCGGACGCGCCGGGCCGCTTGGTCGGCAACTGTCACGACGAAGCCGACGGCGGTTCGCTGGCCGAACGGGACGCGCACCGCGATTCCGGGTGTGACCTGGCCTTGCAAGGGCTCCGGAATGGCGAACGTGAACGCACGATCGCCTGCGCGCAGCGGGACATTGAGAGCCACGTCGGCGAATGCCGGTCGGGATACAATCGCGATGGGGCGGGAAGTCTCCATAGAAAAAGACGACGAGACCGGATGACCCGGTCTCGTGTTAACTTCGACAAACGCCGCCGTATTCCGCGGCTGCGCCTTACCTCGCCTCGAGAATGGCGCAAATCTCGTCGATGATGGCCTCCGGTTCGGCCATGCGGCCGACGGCTTCCTTTCCGGAGGCCAGCCAGCCGACGACGGGACCCGTGATGTGGACGCCGCGCCGGCGTAGACTCTGCAGGTGGTCCTGGGTCGTGGGATGTTCGTACATCGAGTCCGCCATGGCGGGGGCTACTACCACCGGCGCCCGCGTCGCAAGTGCGGTGGCGCTGACCGCATCATCGGCCAGGCCGAGCGCGAGTTTGGCCAGCGTATGCGCGGTCGCCGGTGCGATGACATAAAGCGACGCGCGCTCCCCCAGCGCTACATGGGCTTCATCGTAGGGGCTGTGAGGATCCCACATATCCACAACCACCGGGTGTTGGGAGAGGGCGCGAAAGGTCAGGGCCGCGACAAACTGGGTGGCTCCCGCCGTCATGACGACATGGACCTCAGCGCCGAGCTTGCGCAATCCGGTCACGAGGTGCGCGGCTTTGAACGCCGCCACCCCGCCGGTCACGCCAACCACAATGACTTTGCCATCTAGCCGCGCTTTAGCCATTATCCGCGCCCTGGTGCTCGCTTTTCCTCGACTCGACCCGTCCTCCGGTCTGTGCCCTGCATAGACCGCACCAGACCTGCCAGGGTAGTTGCGATTGCTCCGGCCTCCCAGTAGGTGGTGTCGATAATCACATGGTAGGGGGTGAGATCGGAAATATCGATACCATAGAGCCGCTGGTAGCGGGCCCATTCGCTGCGCTCGCGTTCCACTAGCTCCGCACGCGCCGCCTCCAGCCGCTGGCCCTCCCGCCTCGCGACGCGCTCGGCGCGCACATCCAGGGGCGCCCGCAACCAGATCGCCAAGTCGGCGTCCACCATCCACCCCGCGAGGCGACTCTCCACCACGCAGTCGCCCGCCTTGGCCAGCTCCTTCTGCCGGCGATCCAACTCGCGATCCCACGACGGGTCCTGCTCTGCCAGCTTGTTCACTTCGGTGACCGAGATCCCGCGCTCCCGCGCGATCTCCCGGAACACCTCTCCCCCGGAGATGTAGCGATACCCTAACGCCGCGGCTAGCTGGCGGGCGACGGTGCTCTTCCCCACACCGATCGGTCCGGCGATGGCGATGATCACGGTCGTCGGGGCTGCGCCGCGATCACGCCGGAGGGCCTTCGTCGTCTCCGACGAAGCGATGGGCAACCGTCTCGGGCTGCACTGCAGAGAGCAAGACGTGGCCGCTATCCGTGATGACGACCGCCCGGGTCCGGCGCCCGTACGTCGCGTCGATGAGCGCCCCTTTGTCCCGGGCATCCTGGATGATCCGTTTGATGGGAGCGGAGTCGGGCGCCACGATGGCGATGATGCGATTGGCCGCCACGATGTTGCCAAACCCGATGTTGATCAGCTTGAACTCGTCGCTGCCGTCCTTCATCGTCGTTCGAGTGGTTACTCCACGTTCTGCACTTGCTCGCGCAAGCTTTCCAGCTCCCCTTTGATGGCGATCACCGCCTTGGTCATCTCGAGATCGCTCGCCTTCGAGCCGACGGTATTGGCCTCCCGCCCCATTTCCTGCAGGACAAACTCCAGCCGCCGGCCGATCGCCCCGGCGGAGTCTTCGACGTCATGGCGAACCTGCACAAGGTGACTGCGCAACCGGGTCACTTCCTCGCTGACATCGACCCGCTCGGCGAAGATGGCAATCTCGGTGGCCAACCGGTTCTCATCGAGGGGCACCGTCCCCAGCAGCTCGGCAATGCGCTGGCGGAGGCGCTGCACATACTCTGCCACCGCGATGTGGGTGCGGGTGTCGACGAGGCGCGTGAGGTCGTCGATCCGGTCCACGCGCGCCAGCATGTCCGCGGCTAGGCGACGGCCTTCGGCCTCCCGCAGCGCGACCAGCGCGGTCAGGGCGTCCTCGACCGCGCGGCTGAGCGCGGGCCACAGTCCTTCGACGTCTTCACGCGTTTCCTCTACTTTGACGACATCGGGAAAGGCGATGAGTTGCGAGAGGCTGACTTCACCAACAACGCCCAGGACGTCGGCTAACTCCCGCAACGCCTGGGCGTACGCACGCGCGAGGTCGGCATCGGACCGCACGGTCCGAGACCTCATCCCGCGTTCCTCCCTCATTATAGTTACCTCGATCCGGCCCCGCAACACACGAGATTGCACCAATGCGCGCACGCGATCTTCCAGCGCCGACAGATCGCGGGGGAGCCGCACGACAATCTCTGTGAACCGGTGGTTGACTGACCGGATCTCGACGGTGAAACGCCCGGACGGCGTGAGGGTCTCCGCGCTGCCAAATCCGGTCATGCTGCGAATCATGCACACGTGATTCTGGTCAGCGCGCATCGACTCCTGTGCTTGCCCCGGAGTCCGCGGTTGCAGGAGCGAGGCGCCTCGGTTAACGTGAACTCGATGCCGCGCGTGGTGACTTCCTTCGATAGCGTAGTCCTCGCCGCGATTGCCCGCGAGATCGGGGCCTTCGTGGGGTCCCGCATCGGGCGGGTGACGCAACCGGACCCTGAGGAAGTTGCGATCGAACTCCGCGGACGCACCGCCCCGGTCAGCCTTCTCGTGTCCATCCATGCGCGGTGGGGACGCGTCCACCTCATCGAACGGCTAACGGGCGGTGACCTCTCGACGTTCGGCCTGCTCCTGCGCAGCCGGCTGGAGGGGGCCCGACTGACCGCGGTGCACCAGACACCGTTTGAACGCGTCCTGCGACTCGCCGTCGACACCCTGGAAGGAAGTGTCGACCTCGTCGCGGAGATCATGGGCCGCCACAGCAATCTGATCTTGGTGCAGAACGGGATAATTACCGGCAGCCTGAAGACCGTGCCGCCGGCAAAGTCAGCTCTCCGCGTAGTGCGCCCGGGCTCGCCCTATGCGCCGCCACCCGTGGATCGACCGTCTCCGGCCGATCTCACCGAGGATGCTCTGCGTCAACTGCTCACCAAATCGAATGATCCTCTCGTGCAGCATCTCGTGGCATCCATCCTGGGGCTGAGCCCCGCCCTCGCCACCGAACTCGTCGTGCGTGCACGCCTGGATCCCCACGCCCCGGCGAACGCGCAATCGGACGCGATCGCACAGCTGTGGGTGGAGATGAAAGACCTTATGAGGATCGTGCAGACCCAGGCGTTTACGCCGATTATCTATCTCGACGGCGACCAGCCAGTAGGGTTTGCCCCGTTTCCCTATGAGCATCTCGCCTCTCTGCCGCACCGTCTGGCGGCGAGCATGAGTGAGGCCGTGGCGGCTACTCTGGGACAGTTTGGCCCCGCGGCCCGGCTAGACGAGGAGCGCGCGGCCCTCCTCACGGCCGTCCGCCGGGCCCTCGCGCGCGTAGCGCGGAGGGAACTTGAACTCCGTCAGGCCATCGCCGAAGCCGCAGGCACGGGGCGGCTGCGAGCGCACGGTGAGCTCCTGCTCACGTACGCGGCCCAGGTTCCTGTCGGGGCTGCCGAAGTAACCCTCCCTGGGTACGACGGAACGCCGACGACCATCCCCCTCGATCCCGCGTTGTCGGCGGCGGGGAACGCGCAACAGCTGTTCAAACGCTACAAACGCGTCCGCGATGCCCGAGCGACACTGGCGAGCCGCTTGAGTGAAGCTGAAGCCGAACGCGCGTACCTGGAGTCGGTCCTGACGCTGATCGCGCAGGCCACCACGGCCGGGGACCTCGCCGACTTGCGCTGGGAGTTAGCTGATGAAAGCTATCTTCGCCGCCCAACACGACGACTCACTCGGCCCTCTGCGAAGTCCCAGCCACGCCGATTCGCCGTTGAGGGCGGGAGACTCGTTCTTGTGGGGCGTACGAACCGCGAAAACGACGCGCTGACGTTCAAGACAGCAGCACCCGAGGATGTGTGGCTCCACGCGCGCGGCGTTCCAGGCGCTCACGTCATCTTGAAGACCGACGGGAAGGCGCCTCCCGAGGGGGCCATCAGGCAAGCCGCAGCCCTGGCTGCCTTCTTCAGTCAAGCGCGCGAGGAGGCGTCTGTGCCTGTGGACTACACGAGGCGGAAGTATGTGCGCAAGCCGCAGGGGGCCAAACCTGGGTTAGTCACGTACACGCATGAACAAACACTGAGGGTTTCACCCGCTGCGCCAGATGCGTGGGTCGTGGATAGGGGCGGAGGACACAAAGAACGCCCGCACAGCGGCACGTGAGCCTTGCGTTCTAACACCGCAACAGTCGACTGGCGGCAGAGGCCTCAGTGACTGTACGCAGGTTCGTGCGGCTGGCCTTTCCCACCACTCAGGAAATCTGTATGCGGCCCGGATCGCTACGGATGGGTTGCGGGGTTATGCGTTTGTGCGGTCCTCTCCGGGTTCCTCGATGACCACTGCATCGGTACCATCGAGTTCTTGGACTCGGACCGCCACATGCTCGCGCGAGGACGTGGGGAGATTCTTACCGACATAGTCCGGGCGGATCGGTAGCTCTCGGTGCCCGCGGTCGACCAGGACGGCCAGTTGGATGCCGGCAGGCCGACCGAGATCCATGAGGGCGTCCAACGCCGCACGCACGGTGCGTCCCGTGTACAGCACATCGTCGACGAGCACGATCGTTTTCTCCGCAACGTCAAAGGGCAACGCCGTGGGCCGCACGGTCGGCGCGCCGCGCTGGGGACGGTCATCGCGATAGCGCGTGATGTCTAGGGTGCCCAACGGGACCTGCACACTTTCGATATCCGCGACTGCCTTCGCGAGCCGCTGGGCCAAGACGACCCCGCGCGTCCGGATCCCCACCAGTGCGAGGTCGTCCGCGCTCTTGTTGCGTTCGAGGAGCTCATGCGCCATGCGCACGAGCGCTCTGCGCATGGCCTCGGCATCCATGACCTGTGCCTTTTCCTTCATCGGAGAGATCATCATGCGTGCGCGTCCTCACGACACCGAGTCATCGCAGCTTGCGCTTCCTCGAATCTCGCTGTGCCACGCGATGCTGCGGCGTGCCCTTTCGGCGCGATGCGGAGAAACCCTCTGCGCGCGCGCGAGCGATGCCCGCGCTCAAGTCTGCGGGAAGAGGTGCCTCGAATTCCAGGACGCGACCGGAGGTGGGATGGGTAAACTTCAACCGGGACGCATGCAGCGCTTGCCGTCGGATGGTAAGGTCATCGGCCCCACCGTAGACCGGGTCGCCCGCCACGGGGTACCCCAGGTGAGCGAAGTGCACCCGGATCTGGTGCGTGCGCCCTGTCACCAGCTGGATCTCCACCAACGTGTGCTGAGCAAAGCGCTCGCGGACCCGGTACCGCGTGACGGCCGCGCGCCCGCGGGGGACGACCGCCATGCGGGTGCGGTGATGGGGGTGGCGGCCGATGGGCGCATCAATCGTCCCCTCGTCCCTTGCCAGCACCCCGTCCACCAGCGCAAGGTAGGTTCGGCTGACCGTCCGGGCGGCCACCTGGGACTGTAGAGCCCGATACGCGCGGGGAGTCTTGGCCACCATCAGCAGACCAGAAGTGTCCTTGTCGAGCCGGTGGACGATTCCCGGTCGTAACGCGCTGCCGACCCCCGCCATCTGAGGAACGCGTGCCAGCACCGCATTGGCAAGAGTGCCCCCCGGGCGTCCGGCGCCGGGATGCACGACCAAACCCGGGGGCTTGTTGACCACAAGCAACTCGTCATCCTCAAAGATGACGTCGAGTGGCAGCGCTTCAGGAGCAATCTCGGCCGGAGGCGGCGGGGGAATGGTGATCTCGATTCGCTGCCCGCGCCGCACACGCAGGGCTGGCTTTGCCCGGGCACCATCGACGGTAATGAGCCCCGTTTCAATGAGTCCTTTGAGGTGAGACCGCGAGTGGGCCGGCAAATGCGAGACCAAAAACGCGTCCAGCCGACGGCCCTGGAAAAGGGCATCGACGAAGTAGACGTGATGCTCCATTAGGAGACCACTCCGAACGCCTCTTCGCTTTCTGCGGGAAACGTCGTGTCGGACTCGCTCAGTGTGTCGGGGGTTGGGGCATCGCCTCAGGCTGGGCGCGGTTCGCGTTCACGAGGCCGGCCGCCGCGCCGACCGCGAAGAGCAAGGTGACGGCCTGGGCCACGGTCAGCGGCCCGACTATCGCGGGGCTATCCACGAAGAACTCCACCACGAAGCGCGAGACGGAGTGGAGCAACAGCCACAGGAAGATCAGCGTCCCCGCCGTGGCCGTGCGCCGCTCCTGAGCCCACAGCACGATGTACGTCCCCAGCGAGGCGAATAGGAGGTAGACGGCCGTGGGGTGCCTTTGCTCAAACGACATCTGGACCGCCCAGGGCACGGTCGTCGGGCGCCCCAAGTACAGCCCGTGTAGCAAGGCCCCGATCATCGCCACGGCATACCCGAAGGCGAGGGCGGGGGCGAAGATGTCCAAGAAACGAAGCAACGGGATCTGTCGAGCGCGCGCGTACTGGGCGATGACCAGTGCCCCTCCGACAAGCGCGCCGTAGAACACAAGCCCAGAGTCTTGCCAGATCGTCAGAATGCGGAGCGGTTCTGCGGTGAAAGTCCCAAGGTTCGTCACGACATAGCCCAGACGGCCCATCACAATCCCACCAATGATCGTGTACAGCGTGATGTCCAACATCTCGTCGGGATTGATTCCTAATGCTGCGGCGCGACGCCGGACCTGGACGATGCCCACGGCGAATGCGAGCAGCAAGAATAGCCCGAACGATGAGATCGGAAGGGGGCCGATCTGAAATAGGATCGGTCTCATGTCATCACCTCGGATCGGCGGCCGGGGGTAGCGTACGGGCAACCAGCGCGATCATCAACAACGCCGCGCCGGTCGTCACGGCGAGGTCGGCGACATTGAAAACCGGCCAGACGTGGACGTCGATGTAGTCGACGACAGCGCCCAGACGAATCCGGTCGATCAAGTTTCCCACCGCGCCACCAGCCAGTAGCGCAAGCGCCCCCTGCACCCGCGGTGGGGCCACCCACCGCGCATCATTGTAGAAGAGCACGGACAACAAGGTCAAGGCAATCAGCGCGGGCACCAAGATGGGCACCTGGGGGAACAAACCGAACGCCGCGCCAGGGTTGCGTATGTACGTAAGGCTGAGGATGCCATCGAGTAACGCGGTCGAACCCCCGAGGGGGTGCGTCGAGGCGACCAGCAGCTTGAGAGCCTGGTCGACGCCGACCACGGCGACTAGCACGCCCGCGCCGATCTTCCGAGAGCGGGATAGCCCGTGGATCAACGGGCCGTCTTCTCTTCTAGCTCCTTGCAGCGGATGCACAGGGTCGCGTAGGGGAGGACCTTCAGCCGCGCATAATCAATGAAGTTCCCGCACCGCAGACAGCGCCCATAGGTCCCCTCCTCGATGCGTTCGAGGGCTTCTTCAACCTGCGTCAGGACGTGCTGCACGCTGGACTCCAAAGCCACGCTCTTCTCTCGTTCGAACGTGGTGCTGGCGACATCGGCGAGATCCTCGTCATATCCCCCTCCGATATCCATGCCTACCTGCTCCTCGACCTCGGGAGTGTGCTCCTCCATCGCCTCCAGCTCGGCCATCAGCCGCTGGCGTTCTTGCCCGAGCACCTGGCGGAGTTCGGTCACCTCGCGCCGACTCAGCGGCTTCCCCTTCACCGCGGGCCGGCCGACAGTCACAGCCCGCACCGCCTTCACCGACGCCGCTTTCCTAGCGGTCCGCGCGGCCAGACGGGGGGTAGGACGGGATGATCGAGATGCTGGTTTGGCGCGGTGTTTGACAGTTTTAGGGGCCATGTGTACCTCCTATCCTGGCCCAACCGCCACAGGGCGACGGCCAGGACGTCCTTTATGAGCGATCTGGCCAAATTGGCTGTCGGTAGTGTATCCGATGCCCCTCGCATTGGCAAGTCCCGTGAAAAATCGCGGCGGGCGTGGCCAGAGCCAGATCCGTGGGGCAAGGCGCTTCGATCGAACTGCGGATCTCCCGGGCAGACGCAGTCCGGCGCTAAGTGGGGGTGGGCAGGGGAACGCCTGTGGCGAAGCGGACAGCGGCCCGGGCCAGGATCTGGTTGGAGTCGAGCAGGGGCACAGGGACATCCTGAGGCTTCAGCACAAAAGGCAGCTCGGTGCAGCCCAGGACGAGCGCTTGCGCGCCTCGTCCCACTAGTCCGTCGGCGACCTTCTTCAGCCCCGCCGTGATCTCAGGTCCCACCTGACCCCCTTTGACGGCGTAGATGGCCCGGTTGACAACCTGCTGGCTAGCGGGGTCCGGATTGACCACCTCGATGCCCTTCCGCGCGCAGGCGCGGGCATAGAGGCCAGAGGATACGGCCGCGGCTGTGGCAAGAATCCCCAACACCCGCGCGCTGGGGACTTCCTCGCGCGCCGTGGTGACGACTTCCTCCATGATGTGCAGAACCGGGATCGACACCGCGTTCTGGACGCGCTCATAGAAATAGTGTGCGGTGTTGCACGGGATAACAATGATGTCCGCGCCTGCCTGTTGTAAGGTGCGCGCGCTCGCGACCATCGCCGGGGTGGGATCTTCGCCGGTCCCGACGATAGCGGGCGACCGGTCGGGGATCTTCGGATTGTTGTCGATGATGACCCGCAGGTGCTCCTGGTCCGTCTTGGCGGGGGTCAGCCGCAAGATCTTCTCAAAGAAGTCGAGCGTCGCCCAGGGGCCCATGCCCCCTAACACGCCGATCGTCTTATGCTTCATCGTATGCTCCGTTCGCTGCGATATCGAAAGCGCCCACTCATTCGGTCCACTGGGTGGCTCTCCTGCCGCGCGAGGCTACCCAGGCTGGGGCACCGGTTCCAAACCGACCCGCACCTGCGTCCCATCCAGCTGGATCTCGTGCGGGAGCTGAGTACGGACTTCCCGGATCTCCACAGCCAGAATTTCCCTCTCAATATATGCCCCATGAGCACGCAAAATCGGCGCTAATCCCCCATCGTGGAGGAGCCGAATGCGGTCTTCCACGGCCAACCCGGAGGCTTTGCGGAGGGTCTGGATCTGGTGGACGAGCTCCCGGGCCTGCCCCTCCAAGACGAGTTCCGCAGACAGCGTCGTCTCAAGAATCACCAGCTCCCCCCCCTGCCCCTCGGCGGCATACCCCTGCGCCTCATGCATCCGGGCCACAACCTCCTCGCGCGACAACACGACCTCCTCTTCCCCCACGCGGACGGCCAGATGCCCCTCATCTTCCAACGTTCGCCACACCGCCGTGGGGTCGAGCGCCCGCACCGCCCGCGCGATGTCTTGCACCTTCGCACCAAACTTGGGACCCAGCAGGTCGAAGCGCACGGTCACCGCAAAGGTCACGTAGCGACCCGGATCGTCGACAAATCGCACGGCCTTCACGTTCAATTCGTCGGCGAGGTGCTCGAGGAGCTCCGGATGGTCACGCAGCGCGCGGTGCCGGGTGACTAGCAAGACAGCAGGCAGAGGTTGGCGCACTTTGATCCGTGCCCGACCGCGGGCCGACCGCCCCAGGGCGACCAGGGTCCGCACCGCCTGCATCAAGGCATTGAGGGGTTCATCGACACGCGCCCGATCTGCTGTCGGGAAATCACATAGGTGCACACTGGCGGGGGCGCGTGGCTCCACCGAGCGGACCACATCCTGGTAGATCCGCTCGGACAGGAACGGGACAAACGGGGCCAGCGTGAGGGTAAGGGTACGCAGGACCTGGTACAACGTAAAGTAAGCTGCGCGTTTGTCAGCATCACCTTCGCTTTTCCAGAACCGCCGGCGACTACGCCGGACGTACCAATTCGAAAGGTCGTCGATGAACGCTTCGACGGGCCGACTAGCGCCTGCGGGATCGTAGTCATCCAGGCGGTCTCGCACCGTCGCCACCAACCCGTGGACCCGCGATAGAAGCCACCGATCTAACACCCCCAGCGGCGGCTGCCGGCGGAGGAGGGTGGGGAAATCAAGGCGCTCCAAGGCGGCGTATGTCGTGAAGAAACTGACCACATTCCACAGGGGGATGATGACGCGCCGGCGCACGTCGTCCAGTAGCGCATACCCGAAGTTTAAGTTGGCGGCGGGGTTCTGGACGCAGTACGCCCAGCGCATCACGTCCACGCCGGCGCGGTCGGCCGCCTCGTTGAACTCGATGGCGTTGCCCTTGCTCTTGTGCATGTCCTCGCCGCGCTCGTCGCGGACCAGCGCGTAGCCCAGGCAAGTCCGAAACGGCTCACGCCCATCGAGCACCGTCGCCATGACCAGCAGCGAGTAAAACCAGTTGCGGTACTGCCCGGGGAAGCTCTCCGTGATGAAGTCAGCCGGGTACCACTGCTGCCACGTCTTCGGATCGGTCCGGTAGTTGAGCGTCGAGAACGACACGAT
>MNEU01000078.1 GCA_001917855.1 Armatimonadetes bacterium 13_1_40CM_64_14
CCTTCGACATCCACCGGGACCTCACCACCAAAAGCCTCAAAAATCTCCCGAGCCTGCCGCGCCGCCGGGAGGCGTGATCCCCCCGTGCGCCGTTCGGACGCCACCTGAGGTGCGATCGCCTGGATCGCGGCTTCCTCCTCTGCGGTGAAATGGCGTCCCCCGCTCTCGAGCTGCAAGAGCCCGCACTCCACGCATGACCATGCCACTGGCGGTTCGCATTCGCTCGCGAACTTGGGGATGAGCTCGCTTGCACAAACCGGACACTGTCTCACGCAGGCAAACCCGCCTTCCGCGGTGCCGCAGTCCTTAAGAGTGGCACATCACAAGTCGAGCGGCTCTGGTATCGCATGATGGACGGAGTTGCGTCTTGCTGGCTTTCGCGCCGTGCGGATGGTCCCCTGCCGCTACACCACCGGTGACCGCAGCAGTCGCGTGCGTGCATCGCGCGCCGCCGTTCGGACGTCGGGAAAGGGCAGGCCCTCAATCTGCATGAGCACTTCCGCCGCCTGCATGATGATCCGTTGTAGGTCCCCTTCTTCCGCCTGGCTTTCGGCGACGAGGGCGGCCCACTCTGCCCCGCGCATCCAGGCCATCACCACATCCGCGCGGCGATCCGCAGGAGACGGCAGCCTCCGGCGGGAGCGGGGATCCCATTCAGGCTGGAACTGCTCGACGAAGTCATCGCCAATCAGCGCGTGCTGCCGGTGCAGGACATCAAGTTCGCGGACGAGTTTCCGCAGCGCATCGAGTCCGGCGTCCCCGCCGCGATAGGGTGCGCGCTCTGTCGCCAGCGCTCCCGCCATGGCCGCCCAGCCCGCCGTCGACCCGCCGAGGAGGCTGCGCCGTACGACTTCAGCCAACACCAGCATCCGGGGATGCCGAAGATCGGCCGCCCACAGACCCTCGGGGGTGAGCCGGGAGTGCTCGTCCAGGTACCCGAGTTGGCGCAAGACCGCCGCCCGTCGCATGAACTCATCCGTCAGGACCCCCTCGAGGTTGTGCAGGGTCTGCCGCAACGAGGACCGGCGGAGTTCGCGCGCACGCAGCGGTTCAATCGTACTCAGACACGCCGCCTCCACCGGGCAGGTGGCGCAGGGCCACGCGGCGATCTCGGCGGACAGGGCTGCGGCCTCCTCGCCCGCCCCACGCTGCTTGAGCAGTCGGCGCTGCCGGTCGCGCATGCGCTCGTAGCGGCCGCGCGTGACCAACCGGTCGTCACAGGGCCGCTCGGTCAGCTCGTCGGGCGGGATCGACTGGATCGCCTCTCTCAGGCGCTGGACTTCGGCGCGCCGCTCATATGCCGCGAGCGACCGCTGGAGTTCGCGCAGTGCTTCCTCTAGCGACACGCGGCGCAGCAGGTTGAGGACCTGCACGTAGCCCGGGGAGAATGACGAGGTCACCGGATCGGGCTCCGCGTCAATCAACGCCAGGCCTTCGCGCGCTTCCTCCCGAGAGACCGCGGGCAGGACCACCACACCGATGGCGTCTTTGCCCCGCCGCCCGGCGCGGCCGCTCATCTGATGAAACTCTGTGGCCGTCAGGACAACCGGCCCCTCAGGACTGTTGCGCACGAGGGTTGACAGCGCCACCGTGCGGGCGGGGACATCGAGGCCTGCGGCGAGCGTCGTCGTCGCGCACACGACGCGCAACAGGCCGCGCCCCAGCAGGTCTTCCACAGCCAAACGCCAGGCCCCGGTGTGCCCCGCGTGGTGAGGCGCGATGCCGGAGTCGATGACGGCGGAGCGAAATGCGTGGGTGCGCAGCACGGGGAACTCTCGTTCCCAGCGGCCTAGCGCCGCCGCTCGGAGCTCCGGGCCAAACGCGCGCATCCCGGCCAGTTCCCGCGCGGCCTCATCGCACATCCGTCGTCCTGGATAGAAGAGGATCACCGGAAGCAGGCTGTAGTGCTCCAGCTCGCGGATGAGTCCGGTCAACCACCCCGACGACCGACTATGCGTCGGCAAATGGCTCAGGGCTTCAGTGGGAAGCAACCGGCCACGCGCATCGGCCAGGACGTACCGCAGCGGCACGGGCCGCACGCGTTCGGAGATGACCTCCGGGCGGTGCCCGCGGATTTCAGTGAGCCAGCTCGCGATGAGGTCGGCGTTGGGAAACGTCGCCGACAACAGCAACAGCCGGCTGCGCGACGGCGCCATCAACAAGATTTCTTCCCACGCGGTCCCGCGTTCACGATCCGACAGGTAGTGCGCTTCGTCCAACACAATTAAGGTGGGGGCCAATCGCCCGTCGTAGAGGGCATTGCGCAAGATCTCCGTCGTCGCAACGACGACGGGGGCCTGCGCGTTGAGCCGTCGTTCGCCGGTCAGCAGTCCCACCGACTCGGCGCCGTACAGTCCCGTGAAGCGGTGGAACTTCTGGTTGGAGAGCGCTTTCAGAGGAGTCGTGTACCAGGCGGACCCTCGGGCGGCCAGGATCTCGCTGATCGCCTGTTCGGCGATCCACGTCTTCCCGCTGCCAGTGGGGGCGGCCACCAAGACATCGCCAATGCGCGCGGCGGCCAGCGCCGCTTCTTGAAACGGCGCCGGGACGAACGGACCGGACGGTGGAGTCCCAACATCCTGGAGGATCGCGCGGAGCTTGCCGGAGGTGGGGCGGCGCACGGGCTGCCGCGCGGCAGGTCTGAAGGTGGCCATGGACAGCCCTATGATACCGTACGCTTTCCTCTGCGGCCACAGACTAAATAAGTTGAGCCACTATTTCTTCCTCGCCATCGCGGGTGCGCCTCGTCCCCCCGGCGGGAGCCACAACACGGGAAAACGAAGGACTCTCCACTTCTGATGGCGACTGCAGACGTAATCGTGTTGGGTCTTGGGGCAATGGGCAGCGCTGCTGCCTACCACTTAGCGCGCCGCGGGGTGCGCATTATCGGATTGGAGCAGTACACCCCGGTCCACGACCGCGGGTCCTCCCATGGCGCCAGCCGGATCATTCGTGAAGCGTACTTCGAGCATCCCGACTACGTCCCGCTGATCCAGCGCGCCTACGAGCAGTGGCGCGCGCTGCAAGAGGAATGCGACGCCTCCTTGCTGATCATGACCGGGGGCTTGATGATCGGACCCCGCGACGGGGTCTTGGTCCAAGGAGCCCTGGCGAGCGCCCGCGCCCACCACCTGGCACATGAACTCATTTCCGCCGAGGAGATCCAACGGCGCTTTCCGCCCTTTCGAATGCCCCCGGAGATGGTGGCTGTCCAGGAGCCCAACGCCGGAGTCCTGCACCCCGAGGCCTGCATTCGCGCCCACCTAGACGGAGCGACGACTGCCGGGGCCGTGTTGCGTTTTGAGGAACCGGTCCTGCAGTGGACAGCGGACGAGCACGTGGTCAACGTGGTGACGACGCAGGGGCGGTACTCCGCCGCTCGCCTCGTCATCACGGCCGGTCCCTGGGCACCCCAGGTGTTGGACGCGTTAAACCTGCCGCTCCAAGTCGAGCGGAACGTGATGTATTGGTTCGCCCCGCGGGCGGACGCGGCTGCGTTTGCGCCCTCGCGGTTTCCGATCTACATCTGCGAATACCGCACCGATGCGTTCTTCTATGGCTTCCCAGCGCAATCCGACGGCACTGTGAAGGTGGCACACCACCACAGCGGGGAGTTTTGCTCTCCCTCCACCCTCCGCCGCGACGTCGCCCCGGCGGAGGTAACCCGCATCCGCGGCCTGCTGGAGGCGCACCTGCCCGCAGCGAGTGGGGAGTTGCGGGCGACGGCGGCGTGCATGTACACGAACACCCCCGACCGCCACTTCATCATCGATCGGCATCCCCAGCACCCTCAGATCACCCTCGCCTGCGGCTTTTCCGGCCATGGCTTCAAGTTCTCGTCTGTGGTAGGCGAGGTGCTGGCAGACCTTGCCCTAGACGGCTGGACGCGCCATCCCATCGCATTGTTCAGACTCCCCAGATTCCGCTGATCGTGGTACACTAAGGGGGTGACTCCAACCCGCCGACCCCCGCGACGGGATCCATATCAGCTCTTTTCGATACAGTCAGATTTTGCCGCGGGTCTCGCACCTCATCAGATCGCCGCGAAGCACGGCCTTCCGCTTCCGGCAGTGCTGCGCATCGTCCGGCGTCCGAAGGACGAGCGCTTGCTCAACCCATTCCACCTTCGGAAAAGCACCGTTCGGGCCCAGGGCGCGACGCAGTTGTACTGGCTCGGCTACATCGCCGCCTCGGGGCGCGTGTTCTTGCAGGGAGCGGCGCCCACGCTAGTGCTGACTGTTGACCGGCGAGACGTGAACCACGTGCTGACCCTTGTTGAAGACTTGTGCGCCGGGCACCCGACCTGTGAGTGGTGTGAGAGTAACCACGACGGGCTCCAGGCGTACATCCGGGACCGCGAGCTGACCCAAATGTTGGCCGAGTATACCTCGAGGGAGGACAGCACACACCCCCCTTTGGGCGACGCAATGTCCCGGACTCGACGGCCGCCATTCGGCTCATCGCGCTGGAGGGACAGGCGGACTTCCTGACCGGCCTCAACGCGGCGGTGGCCAAATACGCCGGTGTCGGCGGAGGGGTCCTGCGCCCAAAGCGCAACGGCATGGGTCTGCTCACGTACCGCGGGCGCGGAGCCAAACAGCTGGCCCAGTTCGCCTACCGCGATGTTGGACGGTCCCTTCCCCGCGCCGCGCCTCTGCACCAGGGTCGCGGACCTCGCACGACCAACGGCAAGACCAACGGCAACGGCGCCACTTCGCGTCCCCTTTGACCACACCCGCAGCACATCACGGATCAAGGAGCTGATGATGGCCACGAAGAGTCTGTACGTGGGGAACCTCCCCTACGACATCACAGAACAAGATCTCCGCAACCTTTTTGAGACGTGGGGGCCGGTGGCCGAGACCCGGCTCATCTCCGCACGGGGATTCGGGTTCGTGGAAGTCCCTGCGGAGAAGGCCGCCGACGCCATCGCGGCGATGAACGGGAAGGACTTCAAAGGCCGCGCGCTCGTAGTCAACGAGGCGCGCCCGCGCACCGAGCGTCCCGCATATCGGGACGGCGGCGGCGGCGGGGGACGGGACCGGCCTGGTGGGGGCGGGCCACCGCGCGGCGGGCGAGGCGGCGGCGGGGGACGGCGCGACCGAGGCGGGGATCGAGGACCGCGCTGGTAGCCTGTTTGACAGCGTTGTCCTGGTCGTGATACACTAACACTGTCGTCATAATGCGTTCTGCGAGGGATGCCAGACGGCATCCCTCGCGCTGTGTGTCGCGGGCCTTCTTTGCGGATGGGTTGGTTCCGGCGAGACACGCGCAGATGCCGGCACCAACTCACGCGGCTTCGGCCGCATCCGGTCACAGTGTGACCGGAGCAAAGGAGGCTTTTGCATGTCTGTAGGTACGTCAGTTGCACCACAGGAGGCGCCCGAGAAATTCGGCGACCTTCCGATACGCCCGGAGACCCGCCGGGCAATTCAGGCGCTGGGCTGGAGTCAGCCCACGCCGATTCAACAGAGGGTCATTCCCCTGCTGCGCGAAGGCCGCGACCTCGTCGGCCAAGCCCAAACGGGGTCGGGCAAGACGGGGGCCTTCGGCATCCCGCTTGTCGAGCGCCTCGATCCGACGCGGCGGATGCTCCAGGTTCTGGTATTGGTTCCCACCCGGGAATTGGCCCTGCAGGTCGCCGACGACCTGCGCGCGTTAGGGCGTTATCGGGGCGTGGCCATCGTGGCCCTTTTTGGCGGCCAGGCGATCGAGAGACAATTCGCCGAGCTGAAGCGTCGTCCGCACATCGCGGTAGCGACCCCGGGACGGCTGCTGGACCACACGCAACGAGGCACGGTGCGGTTGGATACCATCAGCACGGTCATCCTCGATGAGGCCGACCGCATGCTGGACATGGGATTCCTCCCCGATGTCTCGCGCATTCTCGCTCTCACCCCGGCCAGCCGACAGACCGCGTTGTTCTCCGCCACAATGCCGCAAGCCGTCCGCGCGATCGCGGAACGGCAGATGCGCAACCCGGTATGGATTCGGATCACAGCACCTCAACCCACCGTGGACAGCGTGACGCAGTATTACCTGGAAGTCGCCGAGGAAGACAAGGTGAAGGCGCTGCGCCGTGTGCTGCGCCACGAACCTGTCGAATCAGCACTGGTCTTCCGGCGCACCCAGTATCGCGTGGACCGGCTCGCCAAAGCGCTGGGCCGTGAGCACAGCGTCGGCGTGCTCCATGGAGGCATGCGCCAGGGCGCGCGGTTGGCGGCGTTGCGGGCGTTTGCGGAAAAGCGCACTCCGATTCTCGTCGTCACCAACGTGGCGTCGCGCGGACTTGACCTCCCCGAGATCTCCCACGTCATCAACTTTGACATGCCGGAGGATGTGGACACGTACGTTCACCGGGTCGGACGGACGGCCCGAGCGGGGCGGCCGGGAACGGCCATCACCTTCGTCGGCCAACATGACATCGAGGTCTTTGACCAACTGCGCAAGGCCTTGGGGCCTTCGCTGAAGCGTCACCCGTTGAACATCTACGCTAGCTAGCGCCTGGTGCACTGACCGGGGCCTGCGGGATTCCGCGGGCCCCGTCTCATTTCTCCCCGTCGCTTCCACCTAGACCCGCAGGAACGATGGGCCCCCTACCGAACGAACGCACCAGGACCAGTATGCGCATCGTCTCGCTGTTACCCAGTGCCACGGAGATCGTTTGTGCCCTTGGGCTGACCGAGAGCCTGGTCGGGATCTCCCACGACTGCGACTATCCGCCCGAGATCAGCGGCAAGGCGGTCCTCAGCGAGGCCATTGTCACCACTGACCTTCCAAGTGGCGTCATCGATGCCACGATCCGCGGCCACGTGCATAAAGGGAAGAGCGTCTATCACCTCGATGAGCGACAACTGACGTCCTTGCGGCCCGACCTGATCTTGACGCAGGAGCTGTGCGCGGTCTGCGCGCCATCTTACACGTTGGTCAAACAGGCGGCGCGACTCTTGGAGGCGCGGACGCGGCTCGTCTCACTCGAACCCGAGGGTCTCGGGGGCATCCTGGACAACATCCTGCTAGTGGGGGAGTTGACTGGACGAGCGGCCGCGGCGGCCACGCTCGTGGACCAGCTGCGCGGGCGGATCGAGCGAGTGCGAGAGGCGGTCGCTGGACGCCCCCGCCCCCGCGTCGCCTGCGTTGAGTGGCTCGATCCCCTCTTCGTTGCCGGGCATTGGGTGCCGGAGATGGTCGCACTCGCGGGCGGGATGGACGTGCTAGGCCGCGTGGGCGAACCGTCCTTCGTGGTCCCATGGCAAGCGGTCATTGCCTCCGCGCCAGATGTCATCGTGGTCATGCCCTGCGGGTTCACGGTGGCCCGGACGCGGCAGGAGGTACATCTCCTGACGGCAAGGAGAGGGTGGTCCGATGTGAGGGCGGTGCACACTGGTCAGGTGTACCTCACCGATGCGTCGGCGTATTTCAACCGACCGGGGCCGCGCATCGTGACGGGCGTGGAGATACTGGCGGCGATCCTGCATCCGCAGGTCTCCTCGGCCCACCTCCCCGCAGACGCATACGAGCGCCTCGCGCGCGCGCGGGTCGAGCTCTCTCTCCCCGAGTCTCGCTAAACGAATCGCCTCCAGACTCCCCATACCCCGTCGCGCCCGACGGAGGAGCGCCGATGCCCGATACCCTATCGCAGTCTCTGCAGACCTGGCAGAACTTCTACCTGCTGATGGGAGGAGCGTCGGCGACTTTGGTCGGTCTGATGTTTGTCGCGATTTGGCTGGGGTCGAACTTCTTTACTGAGCAAACTGTCGTGGGGCTTCGGACGTTCGTGAGTCCTACGCTCATGCATTTCGTCTATGTCTTGATCACGTCAGCGGTTGTGGTGATTCCGACCGTCACCAGGACCTTCTTGAGCGTCCTGCTCCTGCTGACGGGGGTGATCAGTCTGGGGATCTCCTTCAGCGGCGTCCCCTACATGCACCATCAATATCGCACCCGGGAGACCGACATGACCGACTGGGTGTGGTATTTCCTCATCCCCTCGGCCAGTTATCTCCTCTACGTGGTCACCGGTGTGGCGTTGCTCAAAGGCGCCAGCCAAGCGCTCAACGCATTGGCGGGGGCCAGCATCTTGCTCCTCGTGGTCGGCATCCGCAACGCGTGGGACTTAGTTGTCTGGTTTGTCTTGAGAAAACGCTCCACACCCCGGAGATCGGACCCATCAAAACGGGGAGCCTCCGGGCGCACCGGATGAGGGTCACCCGCAGACGGACGAGACCCAGCCGATCCGGTCAGTACTCGTCATAGTTCTGCCGCGGCACGGTCCAGTCTGTGGGCCCGACACCTTTAATGGAGATGTGGCACATCGCCGTGGACTTCGTGGCCCCGTGCCAGTGCCACGTCCCTCCGGGGATGACCGCAATCTCCCCCGCCCGCAGGGCGCGGCGGTCCGTGCTCGTCACCACGAGCCCCTGACCCTCGACGCAGACCAACACCTGATCCGCGGCGTGGATATGCGGGATTGTGCGCGCCCCCGGATCGAAAAATACCGCGATGAGTTCCGCCGCTCCGACGTGCTCCGGGCGCCGTAGATACTCCAGATGCACTCGTCCGGAAAAGTACTCGGGGCGGTCGGGGAGATTTGCTTTTGCGCGATCCGGCTTATAGATGTCCACGGGAGTCCTCCTCTATGTCTTCGATCTGACGATTTCATCGACGCTGCGGCCCAACAGGAGACGCCCCAGCTTGCGATGACCAATCTTGAGGTAGTGGGCCCGCCAGACACGGAGGACGTCTGCTTTCGTCTCGCAGGCGTCCAGTTCCGCCTTCACCTTCGTCAGGTAGTCACGTTCCTCGGCAGGAGACGCAAAGGTGGGTTCACGCGTCGACATGACATCCTCCAATCCCACGCCCTCGGACCCCACGAGAACCATTGGCGCTGGTCGCGACGTGTCCCTGGCTGATGCGGCGGGCACACACGGAAGGCTTCGCAGTGCCGACGTGCGAAATAGTCGGCCCATGATGCGACCGCGTCCGGCGCGGGAAGCATTCACCCGCGAGGAGTGGCGGATCATTCAGCGGCACCGAACTCCCGAGCAAGTCCAGCGTTGGCTGCGATCGCTCCCCTACAACTGGGAGCGCGGCGGAGATACGCTGCGATCCTTCAGGGAGGTCGTCCGCCGCAAAACGGCCCACTGTCTCGAAGCCGCCCTCGCCGCAGCGGTGATCCTAGAGCAGCACGGGTACCCCCCTCTGGTCGTGAGCTTCGAATCGCAAGATGGCATCGATCACGTAATCTCTATCTTCCGTCGCCGGGGGCGCTGGGGATCCGTGGCCCGGTCCCGGGATGCCGGCCTGCATGGCCGCAAACCGGTGTTCCGCACCATCCGCGATTTGGTGTGGAGCTATTTCGATCCCTACGTGGACTTCACCGGCCGCATCACCGGCTACCAGCTGGTGGACCTTCGCGCGCTGGGGGACTACGACTGGCGTCTGCTGCCGAGGAACATGTGGAAGGTCGAAAAGTTCCTGCTGGATATCCCCCACCGCAAACTGAAATCGTCTAACCGCCGGTACCGTCGCCTGCTCGCCCAGTTTCAAGACTACCGCCGGCGGCATCCCCAGGGCCCCGTGGTGGAGATGTACAGCGGCCGCCAGCGTTGGATGTGAAACGCCGTGCCCGAGCTCCCCGATGTGGAAACGGTCGCGCGATCTCTTCGGCGATGGATTATTGGGCGACGCATCACCGGTGTCCGGCTGCTGACACCCTCCACGATTCGCACTCCGCCTCCTCGGGAATTTGCTCGTCACCTGACCGGCCGCCGCGTCGTGGGGATTGGACGCCGCGGGAAGTATCTGCTCATCCGGTTGCGTCCATCCGGAACATTGATCACGCACCTCCGGATGACCGGCGACTTCCGGATGGCCCGGAGATTGACTCCACTACACCCGCATACCCGCGTCGTCATTCAGTTTGGACGTCGCGAGTTACGGTTCGTGGACCAGCGGCGTTTTGGCCACATGGATGTTGTGGAAACCGAGGAGGACTTTGGGCCCCTCCAACGGCTAGGCCTCGAGCCCCTTGGGCGTGCCTTCACTCTCTCCCGATGGCGTGAGCTCCTGGCGGGCCGACGGGGTACGGTCAAAGGGCTGTTGCTCCGTCAGGACCTCATCGCCGGAATTGGCAACATCTACGCGGATGAGATCCTCTGGCAGGCGCGGATTCATCCGGCTCGCCCGAGTCACCGACTCCGGCCAGACGAGATCCGCCGGCTCCATGGAACGATTCGCCGCGTGCTACAGCGGGCGGTCGCACAGCTGTCCAAGTATGGACATCCCGTAGGCCGGTTCCTGGACGCGCGCGGCGAGG
Source organism: Armatimonadetes bacterium 13_1_40CM_64_14 (assembly GCA_001917855.1). Taxonomy (GTDB): domain Bacteria; phylum Sysuimicrobiota; class Sysuimicrobiia; order Sysuimicrobiales; family Kaftiobacteriaceae; genus 13-1-40CM-64-14. The sequence goes on from MNEU01000078.1 coordinate 10,319, forward strand.
ACAATGCGCAGTGTCCGGGATGTGGACGCCCCCTCAGTGCAGCTCGCATCGCCGGCCGAACAACCTATTTCTGCCCGCATTGCCAGCGCTAACCGGTCCAGCGTTAGCCCAAAAGGCAGCACCCGCCCTTCGGGCCAACGTTCCGCCTTTGCCTTCTTTCCGTGTCAACGTTATCGTCTCCCTGGTCATGAGGCCAGGGTGACAGAATTGCTTTTCGCTTATGGGGTGACATTATCGCTTTTCATCCACAAAGTCAGATCGCTTGCCTTGCGAGTGCCTGGGACGCATGTTATAGTATTTCCCACACCGCGACGACGGGGACTGTAGGAACTGCCCCTGCAGAAGAGAGCATCACTCACTGAGTGGAAGGTGATGCGCAGGAGGTTCCGATCCCATCCTCTGAGCGGGCTACGACGTGCTGTTGCAGATAGGAAGCCGGCGACAGCGTGGAAGTAGATCGGGCGCCCCCCGTGATCGGGCCAGAGAGCTGGCCGTTCGCATAAACCTCATCGTGTTGCGCGACGGCCAGAATCAAGGTGGTACCGCGGAAGCCCTTCCGCCCTTGCGGCGGGAGGGCGTTGTGTTTTGTGGGAGGTGGCCTTGGTGTCACAAGTCGTGATCGGCATGATTGGCGCAGGGAACATGGCGGATGCCCTGATCAAAGGGCTGCTGGGCCGCCACGTGCTCCTCCCCGACGCAGTGTGGGCGACGAATCGTTCCAACCGCGAGCGCCTGGCGGCGTTGCAAGCGCGGTACAGCATCCGGGGGACCCCCACGAAACCCGCCTTGCTCGCCGCATCCAACGTCCTGATCCTGGCCGTCAAACCCAAGGACACCCTACAGCTGCTGGCCGAACTCGAAGGTACCGTGCGTACCGACCAGCTCACCATTTCCGTGATCGCCGGGATCCCCCTGGCCGTCCTTGAGGCCAAGTTGCCTGGCGTCCCGCTGATTCGGGCTATGCCCAACACGTCGGCCGCAGTGCTGGCGTCAGCCACCGCGCTGACCGCCGGTCTTCATGCCACCGACGAACACGTGCGCACTGCAACCCGCATCTTTGATGCCGTGGGGGACACGGTCCTCGTCCCCGAAGAGGTTCTCGACGTCGTCACCGGATTGTCAGGCAGCGGGCCGGCCTACGTCTATCGTTTGATCGAGGCGATGATCCACGGCGGGACGGAATTGGGGTTGACGGGAGACCTGGCCCGGCGGCTGGCGGTGCAAACCTTGATCGGTGCCGCACGGATGCTGGCGGAATCCCGCGAAGATCCTGGTGAACTCCGACGGCGCGTCACCTCCCCCGGCGGAACGACGATGGCGGCCCTCGGGGTCTTGGAAGATCGGGGATTCGCACTGGCGGTCCGCGACGCGATCAGTCGAGCGGCTGAGCGCGCTCGGGAGATGGCCCGCGAGTTTGGAGGGCGCGACGGGCAAGATGCCAAAAGATAGCAGCGATGGCGCGAAAGAAGACCCCACAGCGGACAGGGCATCACCGGATCACCGCGGATGACAGATCTGGTCAGAACAAATTGGTGCTCTTCGTGTGCGTCGAGAACACGTTCCGCAGCGTGTTGAGCGAGGCGATCTTCAACGCGCGGGCTCCTGACGGATGGCGCGCGGAAAGCGCAGGCGTCCAGCCCGCTGCGACGATCAACCCGGATGTCGCGGACCTGCTGCAGGAAATCGGGATTCAGCTCGGGCCGAAAATTCCTCGGACGGTGACGCCGGAACTCATGCGTCATGCTCAACGCGTCATCACCTTCGGATGTTTAGATCAGTGCCCCAGGGGAGCGCAGGGCAAGTCCGAAGATTGGCCTCTTCCTACCGCGGCGGGGAAGACGCGTCACGAATTACGCGCGATTAGAGACGAGATCCACGACCGCATTACACGGCTGATCGCATCTTTCCGCGCACAGACCTAACCCGCGACCCCATCAGGCCGACGGCTTGATCGCGCGCACGGTGACGCTGAAAACCTGACCCGGGGAGGACGGCGTCGAGGCCACAGTTTGCGCGCGCTCGAATCCCGCGCGGCCGATTGTCGCCAAGTACTCCGTGACCTCCGCCGCCCCGGAGATGCAGGCGGCCCACGCGGCTGGATCGGCGCGAATCGCGTCCGGGAGGGGCCCCTGGGACACCATGTCGGCGACGATGAGGCGTCCGCCCGGTCGCAAGACCCGGAAAGCCTCGGCGAAGACGGCGCTCTTATCGGGGGCGAGGTTGATCACGCAATTGCTGATCACAACATCCGCCGAGCCATCGGCAAGTGGCAGGTGCTCGATTTCCCCTAGGTAGAATTCCGTGTTGACCGCGCTGTTTCGCCGGGCATTTTCCCGCGCCTTCCACACCATCTCCGGCGTCATGTCCACCCCGATGGCTCGGCCTCGGCCCCCGACCTGCTGGGCGGCGCGCAGAACATCGCCGCCGGCCCCCGAGCCAAGGTCCACCACGGTCTCGCCCAGCTGGACCTCCGCGGCGCCAAGTGGGGTCCCGCACCCCAAGGAGGGGCCGAGGAGATCCTCGCTGCCTTCCGCCCCGCCGCAACAGGTGGCGCCTGCGCAGCAGCTGCCTCCCGATGCGCGTCCAGCGTAGTACTCCCGCACCGTCTGCCTGATCTCATCCGCCCGATCCATCGCCATCCTCCTCTTTGGCTCTCCACCCAGACCTTGGTGCCGTTTCGCACCGCCTGCGTCTAGGGGATCGCGAATCCCGCACTCCCGCAGGTTCCGCTCGGCGAGACAGCGCTAGTGCTTGGCGACTGCCCGCAGGGGGAGGACCATCGCAGGAGCTGTCGCACAGATGCTATCGGAAAACTCTGCCGATTGCCTTACGCTGGAGTCCACATCCTCCCGGGGAATGGTCGCGAAGCCCAGCCGCCGAAAATACAACTCCGCAGTGGTTGTCAGCAGGTAGACTGCGTGCACTCTATCCTTGCGGGCTTGATCAACCAATCGGGTCACCAGCGACGTCGCCAACTGTCGGTTCCGATAGTGGGGGTGTACGGCGACCGAGCGCAGCAGGGCGTGGAACCCGTAGGTCTCCAGACCCGCACACCCCACGATCTTCCCCGCGTCTTCGACCACCAGGAAATGTTCCAGGTGCTCACCGACTCCGGCAACGGTCAGGTTCACCGACGTCAGCAGCGAGCGGATGGAGGGCAGATCACCTTGGTTTGCGCCCCGCACAACAACTTCCATAAGCGCCTCCGAGGACTACATCGACGAGAGTCAATGAGTATCGTTAGACGACATCGAGTAAGGTGCGCGTCAGCGCTTTGAGAGCGTCCCGGCGCAACGAGTAGTATGCCCAGGTGCCCCGGCGCTGGACGTCCACGAGGTTCGCCTCCCGCAGGATCTTCAAGTGGTGAGAGACCGTGGGCTGTTCGACGTCAAATGCCTGCTGGAGCTCGCATACGCAAAGCGCCTCATGCTGGGCCAACAGGCGAATCATCTTCAGCCGGATCTCATCGCCCAAAGCGCTGAAGGCCGTGGATGGTCCTTGAATTGCGGTCTCATCAAACCGGGTGGATGCGACGGTGGCCATGCAATCGTCGTCGCAACACTTGCGCTGAATCGTCAGAGCGTGGGACGCCATCGCGTAGTCTCCTCTTATCCGGAGCTATAATATATCGACAATGTTCGATATGTCAACGGTTGAATTTGCGGCACGTTTGAAGGTAATATGAGCAGGACTCTGCGGCTTGAAAGGTCAGTTTATAGTATCCGAGAGGTATCAACGTGTCTGGTTGGGGCCGCGCGTCGGTGCGGAATGAGCGCGGGCACCGAAGGCGTTCAGCCAGCACAGAGGCCCGGACCACGTTCGTTTTTGCTTCCTTCCGCCTGGCGGGGCGTGCTTTCGGGCTTAACCTCTTTTTTCCTGGGAAGGCGGTGCTGGATGCTGGCAGTTGAGCGGCTAGCGCGCGGACGTCTGCACTACGGATGGATTATCGCCGCCGTCACCTTCGTCACGCTTCTGTCGGCGGCCGGGATCCGCTCGGCGCCCGGCGTCTTGATCATCCCTCTGGAAAAAGAATTCGGCTGGAGCCGGGCGATGATCTCAGTGGCGCTATCGGTCAACCTGTTGCTGTATGGGGTGATGGGGCCGTTTGCTGCCGCCTTCATGGATCGGTTCGGTGTCCGGCGGGTGATGCTCATCTCGCTCGGATTGGTGGCCGCCGGGGTCGGGCTGACGACAACGATGCACACCTCGTGGCAGCTCGTGCTGCTGTGGGGCATTGTCGTCGGGCTCGGGACGGGCAGCATCGCGCTGGTCCTGGGCGCCTACATCGCCAACCGCTGGTTTGTGGAGCGACGTGGCCTGGTGATGGGATTGCTGACCGCCAGCACGGCTACCGGCCAGCTCATCTTCCTGCCGACGCTCGCCTCCCTGGTCGTCGGCCACGGGTGGCGCGCGGCTGTGATCCTCGTCGCCGGCGTCGCGCTGATCATGGTCCCGCTCGTCGCCCTGCTGATGCGAAATGAGCCCAGTGACGTGGGGCTGCGTCCCTACGGCGCTACCGTCGAGGCCCCCCAGGTGCCCCAGCTTCAGACGGGAGGCAATCCCTTTGAGACCGCACTGTCTGCGCTCAGACGGGGGTTCAAGTCGAGAGATTTCTGGCTGCTCGCCGGTAGCTTCTTCATCTGCGGCGCCAGCACCAACGGGCTGATCGGAACCCACCTCATCCCGGCTTCAATGGAACACGGCATTCCCGAGGTCACGGCGGCGAGCCTGCTAGCGACGATGGGCGTCTTTGACCTCGTCGGGACGACGCTCTCCGGCTGGCTTACCGATCGGTGGGACAGCCGGTACCTGCTGGTCTGGTACTACAGTCTCAGGGGCCTGTCGCTGCTCTTCCTCCCATATGCGTTGGGGACCCAATTCCTCGCGCTCGCGGTCTTTGTCGTGTTCTACGGCCTCGATTGGATCGCCACCGTTCCGCCGACCGTCCGTCTGACCGCCGACATCTTCGGCAAGCGCAACGTCGGCGTCATGTACGGGTGGATCTCGGCGTCCCACCAGCTCGGGGCGGCCACTGCGGCGTTTGGGGCGGGGGCGGTGCGCACGTGGCTTGGAAGCTACCAGGTAGCGTTCATGACCTCCGGCCTTCTCTGCCTGGTCGCTACCGGTCTGGTGATCCGGATCGGGCAGGCGTCGAAGGGCGATCTGGTGCGGCCGCGTCCGGCGGAGGCAGGGGCGTCGGTCTAATCGGATCGTCTGCGTGCCGCCGTCTCTTCGTCGCCACGGTCGTTACGCTGGGATGGTTCTCGGCTCGACCGCCGGAGGCACTCGCCCACGCTCGTCTGGTCCGCACCGATCCTCCCGATTTGTGCGCCGCGTCCCCGCTCCCTTATCTGCCGCAACTGAGCCCCAGCGATCTTCCCTGCGAGACCGGCGAGGTACTGCCACTGGCGCCGTCGGTCGTCCATCTGTACTTCAACGAACGCGTCGACGTTGTGGGGCGCGGCATTCGCGTGGTGGGACCGAGCGGGCGGCGCGTCGAGGGCCCGGCGCAACTCTCCGGCACAACGGTGTCGGTTCAAGTTGCCGCGTCGGAGCCGGGCACGTATGTCGTGATCTGGCGCGTCGTGGCCACGGACACCCACCCCGCGCAGGGGACGTTCACGTTTAGCGTTGGCCGCCCTGGCAGGCCACCGGCCGGAGCAACCGTGCCGTCCGGCCGCGGGGGATCACAACTGGGACTCGCCCTCCAGATGCTCGCCCGCGCGCTCCATCTTCTCGGATACGCGCTGAGCATTGGGGTGTTCGCGTTCCGACAGATGGTCCTGGTGCCGCTCGGCCTCTCGGCCAGTGCCCACGTGGAGCGCCCGGTATGGCGGCTGATTGGCGCAGGTGTGATCGCATTGCTGCTCGCCGAGCCGTTCGCGCTGATGGCGCAGACCGTGAGTTTGAGCGGCGGCGCAGCGGCGTGGTTCGATCTTGAGCTGGTGGGAGGGGTGCTTGATTCGAGCTTCGGCCGCGTGCTGGCGCAACGGTTTGGCGCGGCCGTGTTGTTGTGGGGGCTCGTCGGCGCCGTTCGGAACGCGCACGTCCGCGAAATCCGGACGGCATGGATCGTCTTACTCCTCGGCGCTACGGTGGCGTTAGTCGACGGGGAGGCGGCCCATGCCGTCGGGACCCGCCCGGTGTGGTTCGGCCTCGTCATCAACACCCTGCATGAAGCAGCGATGGGCCTGTGGGTGGGAGTGCTGCTGGGGCTGCTCGGCGTGTGGCGATTGCCTGAAGTTACCGCGCGCCATCGCGAGCTCACGACGCGAGTCGCCAAAATCGCCGCGGTGTCGTTGACGGTATTGATCACCACTGGGACAGTGATGGCCCTGCAACACCTCACCGGCCTGCGCGACCTGATCGCCACCGGTTACGGCCGAACGCTGACAGTGAAACTCGGTGTGCTGGTCGCGATACTGCTGCTCGCGATAGCTGCCGTGAGGGCACCTCTGGATCGGCGGCCACGTTGGTGGGCGCCAGAGGTGGCCGGCCTGATCATTGTGATTACCCTCGCGGGGTTGCTCGTCTCGGTGGCGCCACCCCAATAACCGCCGGTGTGGTTCCTCTCCTTCAACGGTGGCGGGCACTACGCCCAGAGAAACGCGCGAAGGGGAGCCGGCTGTCGCTCCCCCCGCACCTTCACGCTTTATAGGCTTGCTCTTACCCGTTACGCCCTAGCCGATTCAGGAGATCATCCTGGTCGATCGTCTGCTTCATCTTGGATGCGATGTCAGCCGCATTCTCACGCATGCGCCCGCCCATCTCGGCGGCGGTAGTCTTGAGCCGCTCTCCGACCACCTGTGCCTTTCCTTTCAGTTGCTCTCGGGTCTCTTGCCCGGCCCGGGGGGCAAGGAGAATCCCCAATCCCACTCCAACCAGCGTTCCCATCACTAGCCCGGCCACAAACCCCGCTCGGTCCGACATTCCCCTCTCCTCCTTCCCTTTGTGCATGACCACTCTCCGCTACATATTATACGGCGCATCGAGAGCGCTGCATTCCCCTGCGTCACGCGAGCCCGGGACGGGCATATGTGCTATAGGACCGTCAACGGAACCCTGGACGGCGCCTGGGCGCTTGTGTTAAAACAGGGCGCATATGGCAACAGTCGTGCGACGATGCACAGACGTCTGATCCTTCCCACAAGCGTGGCCCTGGCCGTGCTCCTCGCGGCCTTGCCGGGTGCTGGGGCAGAACAGCCCGTCCCCACACATGTCAACGTCCTGGTCGTCGGTGGATCCCCCGCGGGCATCGCGGCAGCAGTCGCGGCCGCACGCGCCGGGATGACGACCCTCCTGGTCGAACCGCAGGAGGAGATCGGCGGGGACATTGCCCTCGCGTGGCTCAACATGCTCGACCTCAACCGCGGGCCCGATGGGCTTCCCCTGACTCGCGGGATCTTTACCCAAGTCCAGAAGAGGCTCGGACAGACCTTTGACATCAAAGCCGCTCGGAAGGTGTTCGCTGACCTCGTCGGTGCGCCGCGCACCCTCACCGTCGTGACCCGCACCAGCATCCCTTCGCCTCTGCTGTCTGACGGCACCCTCACAGGCATCGTCCTGACCGCAGGCGGGCGGACCCAGCGCGTGACCGCGGACCAACTCATCGACGCGACAGACGACGCCTCCTTGGCAGTCGCGAGCGGGGTGCCGTACAGGGTCGGGCGCGAGGAGACTGGGCTCGACCGGCGCCAACAGGCGGCCACGCTCATCTTCCGCCTCAAAGGCGTCGACTATGAGACCATCCGCCGCTACATCGCCGCCTTCGAAAAACCGGGACACGTCGGCGGCGTAAACGGTCGCTATATCTGGGGTTTCAGCCGCATTGCTTGGCGGTACGTGCCGCGCAATCCGCGAATGGGGCTGTATGACCTGAACCTCGGTTGGCAAAACGACGGGACGGTGCTCGTCAACGCCCTGCAGATTTACGACGTGGACGGCACGAACGCGACGTCTCTGAGCGAAGCCCACGCGCAGGCGGTGAAGGAGCTGCCCTCCGTTATCCACTTTTTGCAGACGCGCATCCCGGGATTTGCGAAGGCGACCCTGGTCGACGCAGCCCCACACCTGTACGTGCGGGAAACACGACACATCGACGGGCTATACCGGATGACGGCGGAAGATATTCGCGACAGCCGCGACTTTACTGACCGCATCGCCGTGGCCTCCTATCCGATTGATCTCCACCCGTACGGCAAAGGGCAGATGAACCCCTATCGGGTCTCTCGGCGAGTGTATGCGATCCCGTTTCGCATTCTCGTGCCTCTGCATGTCGACCACCTGATGGTCGTGGGCAAACCTGTCAGCGCGGGCTACGCGGCCGCCGGGTCGCTACGCATGATCCCCACGGGAATGTCGTTGGGTGAGGCCGCCGGTGAGGCCGCCGTCCTCGCGATCTCCTCATCCACCACCCCCACGAGGATCGCCACGAGTCCCGCCCTGATCGCCCAGTTGCAGCGCCGCCTCCTGGCAGCCGGAGTCTACCTCGCAAGCCCCCAACAGGTTCTCGCCACCGCCAAGAAGCCCTGATCGACGGGGGCCCAGTCGAATCTCCCCACACCCTGTGGACGCATCGAGAAGGGATGCGCGCATGCGGGCGGAATGATGGAGTGCCAATTGTCGCCGGGATAAATCAGGTACGCGCTGGGGGTTTGCGATATGCCGCTGTGGCGGTCTGCGTCCGCGAAAGCGAAACTGCTCCAGGGCATCCCCCTCTTCGAGGGCCTCTCGCCGCGCCAGTTGGGACAAATCGCTCGTCTCGCGGAGGAAGTCGAGGTCGCTGCAAACAAACGGCTGACGGTCGCCGGAGAAACCGGCCGAGAACTCTTTGTAATTCTCGAGGGGAGTGCTCTAGTGAAAACCCCGCAAGGACGCACAGAGCACCTTGGGGCGGGTCAGTTCTTCGGGGAGATGAGCTTGATCGACGGCGGCCCGCGCTCGGCGACCGTGGAGGGCTCCACGCCGATGCACTTGCTCGTCATCGGGCACCGGGAGTTCTGGGCTTTGCTGGCGGATGCGCCGTTGATCACCAAGCAGATCATGCGCACGCTGTCCCGTCGACTCCGGAAGGCCGATGCCGCGTTCTCTGCTTATCCCTAAGGACGCCACCGCACCGAAACCGCCGCAACTGGATCGGTAAATCCCTGCAGATTGAGAGTCTTGGGCTCAGAGGTCAAAACGCGCAGCGACGCTCCGGCTAGGCTCGCGTGACTAACAAGGATGTCGTCAGGCCCCGCCTGTGCCATGAGACGGGCGGCCAAGTGCACACCCTTGCCCGAAAAGCCCTTCCCCCTGCGGAGCGCAGACGTGGCGTGCAGACCGATGCGGACCTGCGGGGCAAATCCGTGCGTGCGTCGGTGCTCGGATAGAGTGCGCTGAATATCGACGGCGCATTCCACGGCCTCCTGGACGCTACCGAAGACGATGAAGAACCCATCCCCCGCGTGGTCAATCTCTTCGCCCTTGTGGCGCGCCATGAGCGTTCGCAGCGTCTGATCGTGCCACCGCAACACGTCCTGCCAGGCGTGGTCGCCGATCGCGTCCACCAGCGATGTCGACTTGACCATGTCGGTAAACATGAAGGTCTTGATTTCAGGTTGCGTCGCCGCCTTCGGCCCCGCGCCCACGCCTCCGAGGAGCTGTGTGGCTCGCTGGGCATCAGGAACTGCCCCCAAGCGCTCGAACGTTGACCTCGCCGCTTCGACCTCTAAAGCAGCGTTCTCTACATCCCCTTCAAGCTGACACGCTTCGCCCAATAGCAGGCGGGCCAAAGCAGTCTCATAGGGTGCGTCGACGCTCTGCCACAACTGCACGCCGCGCTTGACGTGGCGTCGGCCGGACGCCGGATCGCCGGCCGCCAAGGCGACGGTCGCCTGAGCACACGCTGCGGTCGCCTGCAACGCCGGAGTCCCGTAGGCCCGCGCGATCTCCTCAAGCTCTACGGCCGCTGCCGCGGCCGCCGTGTGATCGCCGCCAGCAGCAGCGATGCTGACCAACGCTGGCAGGAGTTTCGCTCGGCGGAAACGATCGCGCGTCTCATCGGCGAGTCCCGTCGTGATCAAGCTGCGCGCCGCGTCGCCCTTCCCCTGGGCGAGGCGGAGCATCGCGAGGCCAGGCAGGGGATCGCGCCCGAGCTCGTGGGCCTGCCGAAACATTTCCCCGGCCGCCGCGAAGTCCCCCATGCGCAGCCGGATCTCGCCCATCTCGTAGAGAGCGCCCGCTGCGGACTCCACATTGAACTCCCGGAGTTCCTCGTAGGCGCGCTGGGCTTCCCGCTCGGCTTCCGCCCAGGCGCCCCGCAGACGGATGACCTCCGCGCGATAGACGCGACACATCCCAGGGAAACCTGCGATAGCCTGGCGTTCACACCAGCGTTTCGCGGCCTCGGTCCACTCCCCCGCCCGGCGGTAGTCCGCCAATCCCTCACACGATGTGATCGTATTGCAGTAGATGGCCGCGGTCGGAAAAGGCGCGAGTTCACCGGCGAGGGCCGCGACGGTTGCTTCGTCCATCATCGCGACACCTTCGCCGACCCGACCCATGGCGACGAGAATCCGCCCTTGATCATGCAGGCCGAGGGCCATCAGATCGCGGTCGCTGAGACGTGTCGCCATCTCCAGGACCCGCCGGGCGTGGACCAATGCGGTGTCTAAATCATGAGACCCTTCCAACGCGAAGACTGTTTGAGTCCTTTCAAACCAGGCCGTCTCCACGCATTCGGGTTGATGAACCAACAGACGCTCGGCCCTGTTCAACCATGCTCGGGCCACGGTGACTTCGCCCTTGCTGCCGTAATCCCGAAACAAGAAGATGGCATGGTAGCCTGCACGACAGGGATTTCCGGCGTCAAGATACGCGCGGTGGGCGCGTTCCCTCGCAGCGATGCTGGCTGACATCTGCCCCGTCCACCAGCCGGCTTCAGCCAAACGCTCCAAGTCCTCTGGACCCAGGGCCTCTGCGCGATCGGCCTCAAAGAGGAAGTCAAACCCCTCTTTCCAGGCGTGCCGGCTGATCGCGCCGCGTCCGGCTTCAAGTGTCTGGCTTCGGTCCGTGCTCATCACAGCCCCGTTCAGCGTCTACCACCGATCATCCTTCGCGCATCACCCCGGCACCCACCGCGATGAGGGCAGCGCTGCGGGCTGGGCTTGCCACTCAACGGACCAGACGGATCCGTGCGGACAGTCGATTCCCACGCGTAAGTCAGTACACCGGGAGTGGTGAGGCGTTAAGGCAGGGTGCCCGAGATGACCGGCACTAACAGATGAGAATCCGACGGCCCCCCACCGTAGACCGTGACCCGGCCGGCGTAGACCTCAGGGCGCCGATCCCAGGGGTGGTTGTGGAGGAACGGTCCAGATCCCCGCAGCCCTTCCCACGGACCCAATCGCCCGCTGGGCACCTCGCGCTCAAAGTCCCGGCCTTGGACCGTGAGCGCTAGCGTGTAGCCTACCGGAACGACGATGCACGTGGGCCAGATCTCGATCTCGACCTCGTACATGCGTCCTGGCGTCAGAGGCTGAACCTCGTCGTGGGAGTGGAAGGGCCGATAGGGCGTGCACAAACTCGGGTCCAGCTTGCGGTGCGACGCGCGCAGCCAGCCTTGCGCGATTGGGGCCAGCGGCTCCACCGCGCCGGCGAAGGTGACCTCACCTCCGGCCGGATCGAACAGTTGCAGCACCACGAACACATCCGCATCACTTGTGGTCGACGCGATGAAGAGCTTGGCGGCCAAGGGGCCCGTGATCTCTGTCTCCTCCGTGAACGCCGGAGTGCGGAAAGACACCCCCTCAGAGAACGCCGCATACTCCACCGCGCTGCGGCCGGTCACCGGATGCCGATCGAGACTGCGGTGGGTGGGATTGAGGTGCAGCTTCATCCACCGGGTGCGCGCGAGCGGCCACTCGTGTTCTGGCCGCTCGACGAACCCGTCGACGTGGCGAATGTTCAGGTGCACCCGGGGCTCCCGATCCCACCCGTTGTCCTGCCCTTTGAGAAAGTGATCGAAGAACCGTTTCTGCAGCGCCAAGCCATAGTTGGAGGAGAAATGGGTCCAGTGCTCCAGCCCGTGAATTTCCAACCACTTGTGCGCTGAGGCCGCTCGCACAAACGCCTCGACATTCCCGCGCAAGTGCAACCCCTGCCCACCCCAGTTGCCGGCGGAGAGAAAGGGTACTTTGACCTGCGCCCAGTCCGCGGAACGCTCCCGATACCACGGGCCGTCGAGTTCAGACATCAGAGCGCGTTGGAAGGGATCGACCCGGTTCTGCGCGAGTGCGTAGTCGGGTAATGTCTCCGGGCCGGCGACAAACTCTCCGGTATTCGGGTTCACCGCCCCGCGCGAGCCGATGCCATGTTGGATGGTCCTCACTTGAGCGTCAAACCACGACCGGGTGAAGGTGCAGAGAATGCCGCCGTGGCGGTGCCAGTCACGGTAGCAGTCGGCGGCCCCCTCCCACGCGCACATCGCGGTCAGGTGCGGAGGCTGGAGGCATGCGACCAGCCACTGATTGATCGCGTAGTACGAGATCCCGTTTAATCCCACTCTCCCCGTGCTCCAGGGCTGGCGGGCAGCCCACTCGATGCACGCGTAGTAGTCGCGCGTCTCCCGCAGCGAGAAGATGTCCAACACACCCGGGGACCGTCCCGCGCCCCGCGAGTCCACGCGCACGCACACGTAGTGATCCGGGACCCACCGCTCGGGGTCGACGACTTCCCAATTCTGATATAGACAGGTCGACGCGGCGGCGACTTCCGGAAAGCTCTCGATGAGAGCCTTCCACTGATCGGGGTACCCCAGTTGGTAGGGGAGGCCCTTCGCATAGGGACCGTAACTGAGGATGACGGGATAGCGGCCTGCCTGTGGCGGACGGAAGACGTCGGCCCGCACGACGACGCCATCGTCTAGGCGGATCGGCACGTCATAGTCGATGCGCATCCCGTAGGCTAGGACGGACTTCTGTCGCGAGCCTGGGATCCGCTTGTGCGCGTGCGTCGTCCGACCGTGACGTGATCTCACGAGTCCACGCCTCCGCAGACCATTATCGAGTGGGCGCGGGGGCAGGCGCCGGGACACGGGTGAGCCACTGGCCCCAGCCAGGTGAGCCGGTGGGCCGGCCGTCGGCGGCCACTTGCTGGCCCCGCACGAAGGTCGCGACCACCTGACCCCGCACCCGCCGTCCCGCATAGGGCGTCCACCCGGCTTTCGAGACGACATCCGCGTCGCGGAGCGTCCGCTCCTTTGTCAGATCGACGAGGACGACGTCTGCGTCGGCACCGACCTGCAGCGTGCCCTTGCGGGGATAGAGCCCGTACAACCGCGCCGGCATCTCCGATGTCACCTGCACGAGGCGCGAGAGGGCAAGGTGCCCCTCGTTGACCGCCGTCAGAAGCATCGCGAGGGTGGTCTCGACACCAGGAAGTCCGAAGTGCACATGCCAGATGTCCCCTGCCTCCTTCTGAGCGCGGGTGGCGGGCGCGTGGTCGGTGGCGATGTAGGCGATGTCACCTCGCCGGAGGCGCGCCCACATCTCGTCGACATCGGAAGCGGTGCGGGCCCGCGCGGGCGGCGTGAATTTTCGAAAGGGACCAAGCGTCAAGACCTCATCTTCGCGCAGGTAGAAGTAGTGCGGGCAGCTTTCAACCCACACGGCCCCTCCCGCCTGTCGCTCGCGTAGAGCGAGGTCGACCGTCTGGGCGTTGCTGGCATGGGCAATCACGACCCGCGCGCCGGTCAGGCGCGCGAGGAGAGCGACTGTGCTCACGGCCACCCACTCTGCCTCGCGTGACCGCCAGAGGGGGATCACGCCAAAGTCCGCGCGGCCGGCCTCCCGCAGCGCACGCTCCGCCGCCGCCGTGATGCCCTCGTCCTCGCAGTGCACGAGACAGATACCTCCCGCCGCCGCGATCGTGCGGAAGGCCTGCAGGAGATCCGGAGGCAGGAGGCCCGTGATGCCATGCGTCGTGCAGGTGAACGCCTTGAGGTACAGCGCGCCCGCCGCCCAGACCTCGGGAATGGCCTCTAGTCGATCTGCCCGCACATGTGCGGCGAGCCCAAAGTCCACGAGCGACCGCCCACGCAGGTAGTTGGCTTTCGCGCGCAGGTCCTGCGCATCGTAAATGGGATGCGCGTGGGTATGCTCGATGACGGTCGTGACACCGCCCGTGGCGGCCGCGGAACTGCCCGAGATGAAGTCCTCTCGTTCCGGAGCACCCGGGTCCATGAAGTGGACGTGGGCATCCACCATCCCGGGAAGGAGGTACAATCCCGTCACATCGAGAGTCTGGCGAGCCGACACGCGTTGCGTGCTGACGGCGGCCACGCGCCCGCCGTCAATGTAGAGGTGCGTGGGGGCTGCACCATCGGGCGTGACGAGGGTTCCGCCCTCTAGCGCGAGGTCGACCATCACCGGGGGGCGGGGACGACGGCCCCGCGCCCGACGAGCAGGCCGCGGCGCAGCCGGTCGTGCAGCCTCCCCACTTCAGCCAGCGGCACGACCTCCGACACCACAGGGGTGATCTTTCCCTCGGCGACCAGCCGAGCGGCCTGGGCGACTTCCCATCGCGAGGCGTAGCGCGACCCCATGATCGTCAACTCCGTCAACACCATCTGCCTCGGACTGACGGGAAACATCACACCCGGAAAGGTGGTCAGGACGACCAATCGGCCGCGGCGGTCAAGGATCTCGAGGGCGTGGGCGAGAGTGTCCGGCTGACCCACGAAGTCGATCGCGACAGTCGCCCCTCGTGGGGCAGCCCTCCGCACTTGGTCGGCAAAATCCGGGGCTGTGAAGTCAATCGCCGCGACCGCACCGGCGGAACGCGCGGCCTGTAGTTTGGGCTCTCCCAGATCAACGGCGATGGGATCGGCGCCGAAGACCCGGACCATCTGAATCATGTGGATCCCCACTCCGCCCCCGGCACCGAAGATCACCGCGACATCCCCCGGCCCAATGCTGGCCCGACGACAAACGTGAAGCGGGGTCGCGACTGCATCCGGAATCACTGTCGCCTGCACGGGGGAGATGCCGCCTGGTAGGGGGAGCGCGTTCACTGCCGGCAGGACGAGGTACTCGGCGTAGCCCCCGTCGCGCGCCACCCCGACATTCCCAGCGAAGTTCCGGCACAGCGGCTCGTGCGATTGCCGGCAGAAATCGCAGTCCCCGCAGACGAGGTAAAAGTACGCCATGACAGAGTCGCCCGGGCGGATGCCGCGGACCGCATCACCGGCTTGGACGACCACGCCTACGGCTTCGTGGCCAGGAATGCGGGGCAACTGCTCGGGCCGCGCGCCGAGTTGCCCGCCGATGTAGTTGAGCACCGTGCGCCCCACCCCGCACGCCTCGACCCGAATCAGCACCTCATCCGGTTTGGGCACGGGATCGCTCACCTGTTCGTAGACCACCTCCTGGCCCCATTGGTGCACGACCTGTGCCCACATTACGATGGCTCACCCGCGAAGACTTGCGGGTTGTAGACGTTCGGAGGACGCTGCCCCCGCAGAAAAGCCAGGATGTTGTCGGCGACGATCGACGCGGCGCGCTCGCGCGTGGCACGGTCCGCACTGCCGATGTGCGGCGTCAGCACGACGTTCTCCAGATCCCGCAGACCCGGGTGCACCTGCGGCTCATTCTCGTAGACGTCCAATCCCGCCCCGGCGATGCGCCGCGCGCGCAGAGCGTCGACCAGCGCTGCTTCATCCACCATGGGGCCGCGGGCGGTGTTGATGAGGTAGGCCGTGGGTTTCATCAGCGCGAGTTGAGGTGCCCCAATGAGATGTCGCGTCTCCGGCGAGAAGGTCGCGTTGATCACTACAAAGTCGCTGTCGTGCAACAGCGCCTCTAGTGTGCGGAACTCGACCCCCAGCTGGCGCTCTTCTTCTGGGGCGAGCCGGTGGCGCTTGGTGTAGAGTACCCGCATCCCAAACGCCCGAGCCCGACCGGCGATGCGGCTCCCGATGGCCCCCAAGCCGATCGTCCCCAGCGTCGTCCCATGGATCTCGCCCCCGACGAAGTGCATCGACTGGGCGCCCGGGAACGTCCCGCGCCGCAGGGCGCGATCGGCCTCAACGATGCGACGGGCGATGGCCGCGAGTAACCCCCACTGCAGGTCGGCCGTGGCGTCGGCGACGATATTGGGGATGTGGGTGACCGGGATCTTGCGCGCCGTCGCCGCCGCGACATCTACGTGGGCGGGCGTGATGGCGGAGGATGCGATGAGGCGCAACCGCGAGCTCGCGCCGATGATCCCGCCATCGACCCGGTCGTGCAGCAGACAGTACAAGACGTCACAGCGACTGACTTCCTCACGAAGCCGATCATACGGAACGATTTGCAACGTGTCGGGGAACACCCGGACGCTGGCGACCTCGCGGAGCCGACTGAGCGCCCGCTCCGGAACGGGCTGGGTCACGAAGATTTCTGTCATGCTCCTGCCTCCGGCGATGGCGTCAACGCGGCGCGCTCACGGGCCTAACAGCTGCGGGTCGTAGGGAAGACGCGAGAGCCGATGCGGTCCGTCTTCGGTAATCAGCACCATGTCCTCGAGGCGGACACCCCCACCCCCCGGGACGTCGGGGACCCAGATCAAGGGCTCCATGGCAAAGACCATCCCTGGTTCGAGGGTCACCGCCGCCGCGCCAGGGAAGGGCTCGCCGATGTACGGCGGTTCATTGGACCCCACCCCGATCCCGTGGCCGATGAATAGTGTGAGGAAGTGCTCTGCCAGCCCATGGGACGCTGCGGTCTGATGGATGGCCTTGGTCACGTGGGCGGTCGTCGCCCCCGGACGCATCGCCTCGATTCCGGCGCGATGGGCCTCGTGCACGGCCCGAAAGATCCGCTTCTGCTCAGAGGACGGTTCACCGCAGATCACGGTGCGTCCCATGTCGGCGAAGTAGCCATTCCACATCGCGCCGATGTCGATGAAGACGACGTCCCCGTGCCGGACCACTTTGTCGGTCGCCAACCGCGTGGGAGGGGACATTCGTTCACCCGAGGCGACAAATGGCGAGGTGACATGGGCATACTCGCCGCCGAGGCGAAAGAGGACGCGCATCGCCTCCGCGGCGACCTCAATCTCCCGCACGCCCGGCCGCACGTAGTCGATCGCTGTCTGCGTGACCGCTTCGGCGATGGCCACGGCCTCCTCGATGAGGGCCAGCTCCTCAGGGAGTTTGATTAGGCGGGCGGAGTGCATCACCGCATCCCCGTCCGCCCAGCGGATATCGGGGAAGCGCGCGCGCAGCGCATCATGCAGCCCCTGGCTGACCAGGTCGATTCCGATGCGCGCACGCTGCAGGCGGTGCCGGCGGACCACATCTTGTAATATCGTGTCGGCGAAGTGGGCGATTAACCCGCGTTCTTCGAGGATCGGAATCGCATGCACTTCCTCCAGCCAGGGCATGTAACGACGCGCCCGGTCGGCGTCGCCCCCCGAGACGAAGAGGATCGGATCGCCCTCACCCAGGAGCACGCCGTTTAATAGACCACTCTTGCCGGCGATCAGCTGCCCCCGCAGGCTGGTCAAGTAGCGGGTGTTCTCATCCTTCCAGACTAATAGAGCGTCCAACTTGGCTGCGGCCATCGCCTCGCGCGCGCGCTGCAGACGCTTGCGCCGGAGAGCGTCGAGGTTTATCCGCTGCTCGTAGTCCGATGCAAACGGGCCGGGGGCCCATCCTTCATGCATCGAGGTCATCGGGCCACCTGGAGGACGATCCGGCCTACGGCCTCATCCGCGCGCACCCGAGCCAGCGCTTCATTCGCCTGAGAGAAGTCCATGACGTCGGAAATCACGGGACGGACGAGCCCTCGGCTGACCAACTCGATGGCGCGGGCCAGTTCCGGTCGCGTGATGTATCGCGCTCCGATGAGGCTGACCTCGCACAGCGCTAGCGTAGCGGTAGGCAGGTGGGGAAAGTGTCTCGCATCGGTCGTGTAGCCGACTTGCACGATCCGGCCTCCCTTGCGCACCAGTCCTAGGGCCGTTTGGGTGGCGTCACCGGTCCCGACACAATCGATGACAAGGTCGGCACCCCGGCCCCCCGTCATCTCGCGCACGCGGGACGGTGCTTCCTGGGGGAAGAGGACCTCATCCGCCCCTAGAGAGCGCGCCGCGTCCAGTTTTACCTTGTTGATGTCGACCGCCGCGGTCCGGCAGCCTGCGACCCGTGCGAACTGCAGAGCATGGAGACCGACGCCGCCGGCTCCCAGGACCACGACGGTCTCCCCCGCCTGCACGCGACCCCGCGTCACGACCGCGTGGTATCCGGTTCCTAACGCACAGGACATGGCCGCGCTCTCAACTGCACTGACGCTGGGAGGAACGGGCAGCACGTGGCTTGCCGGGACAGCCAAAAACTCCTCAAAGCCCCCCGGCGTCGTAAACCCGACAAACCCTCGCAGGTCATCACACAGGTTCTCCTGACCGGCGAGGCAGTACGGACACCGGCCGCATCCCCAGTAGTTGAAGACCACGACTCGCTGGCCAATCGGAGCGCTCACCCCGGGGCCAAGAGAGACGATCTCGCCGGCGATCTCGTGGCCGGGGATGTGGGGCAGGCGCTGCGTGTGCGAGAAAGGCATCTGCCCGCCCACGATCTTCACATCGGTCCGGCACACCCCGCAGGCCAGCACCTTGACCACGACTTCGCCCTCCCGCGGCTGGGGCATGGCGACGTCGCGGAGCACGAGCGGTTCGCCGAACGCGACCACGGCCATGCTCCTCATGCATCTCTCCTCGTGCGGGTCCCCCGCCCCACCCTCGGCTGTTGGTTGTCTGAAACGCTAGACACCGAGATAGCGCTGGCGGGTTTCGGTCGACTGCTCCAGCTCAGAGGGCGTCCCCTCGAATACGACCCGCCCCTTGCTAAGCACCAAGATGCGATCGGCCAGCATCAAGGCCAACCGGAAGTTCTGCTCCACAAGCAAGAAGGATAGGCCCTCCTGTTTGAGCCGGGCTAAGACTCCCCCCAATTCCTGCACCAACAGGGGGGCGAGGCCTTCCGAGGGTTCATCCATTAAAAGGAACGCAGGGTTGGCCATCAGCGCACGTCCGATCGCGAGCATCTGCTGCTCGCCTCCGCTGATCCGATTGCCCCGGTAATGACGGCGCTCCCGCAGACGCGGAAATAGCGTGTGGATGCGATCGAGAGTCCAGCCTTCGCCGTTGCGCCCCCGCGCGGCCACCATCAAGTTTTCCTCCACGGTGAGAGACGGAAAGATTCGGCGCCCCTGCGGCACCAGCCCCACCCCGAGCTTCGCAATCTGCTCACTGGGGCGTCGGGTAATATCCTTGCCTCCATAGAGAATCTGCCCGCGCCGGGGCGGCGTGAACCCGATGACTGAACGGATCAGCGTCGTCTTGCCCATGCCGTTTCGCCCGAGGACAGCGACCACATGTCCCCGCCGCACCTGCAACGAGACCCCCTGCAATACATAGCTTTCCCCGTAGTAAGTGTGAATGTCGTCCACGACGAGGAGAGGATCGCCTCCGGTCCGCTCGCTGCCGCTGTGCATCAGGTGCTCCTGCTCCGCTCCACAGTCAGTGCGCCGTGCCTAAGTAAATCTGCTGCACCTGGGGATCGGCCCGAATCTCCTCGGGCGTGCCCTCGGCCAGGACGCGGCCGAGGTGCAGCACGCTGACCCGTTCGGCGACCTCGAACGCTACATCCATGTCATGCTCGATCAGCAACACCGTGATCGAGGTGTCTAGGCCGCGGACGCTAGCGGCCAGCCCGCGCCGCTCGGCTGGAGACAGACCCGCGGTGGGCTCATCCAAAAGCAGCATGGTGGGCTTACTGGCCAGCGCCAGGAGGAGTTCGACTTGGCGCTGCTCCCCGTAGGAAAGGCGCGTGAGCGTCACGTCGCCTTTATCCCTTAAGCCCACGCCGTGCAGCAGATGGTGGGCCTGTTCCACAAGATCCCGATCGCCGCCCACCGGCCGGTGCATCACGAACTTGCGAGAGTGCGTGCCCAGCAGCGCCAAGACAACATTCTCCCGCACGGTGAGTTGAGGAAAGAGGTTGGTGATTTGATAGGTCCGCCCCATCCCAAGCGCGGTGCGGCGGAAGCTGGGTAGGGCGGTGATATCCTGGCCGAAGAGAAGGACTCGGCCTGACGTCACCGGCAACTCTCCGCTGATGAGGTTGAATAGCGTGGTCTTGCCCGCGCCATTAGGACCGATGATCGCCCGTCGTTCGCCCGGGCGGACCTGCAAACTGACCCCATCCACCGCCCGTAGGCCTCCAAACGTCTTGGCGACTGCGTCCAGCGCCAGGCACCATCCCCCGCCGCCGGCTCCGTCCACGTTTCTGTCCTGTCTATCTATTTGCACGGTCGGAGCGGCGGGTAATCCCGCGAGTAGACCGGGTTCGCCAGAAACTCCTCCGGTTTGTAGGAGCCGAACTGCGAGATGGCGGGAAACGTGTAGATCACCGAGTTCACAAGTGTGCCGGCCACCGTGTCCACCCGACGGACGTAGATGTTTTCGATAGGGTTCTGATACTTGTCCATCCGGAGCGGACCGCGGGGAGCGTTATAGAGTTCCACGCCCCGCACCGCGTCCATGAAGGCATCTTTGTTCTCCACGTTGCCTCGCACACGGCGTGCCGCCGCCTCCAACCACCGTCCCGTGGTATACAGCCCCTCGGCGTAGTACGACGGCGCCGTGCCGTACTTCGCCGTATACATTGCCACGAATTGCTTCGCCTCGGTCCGGTCGAGCGCGGCACTCCAGTGCAGCGCAGACATGTTCCCAATCGCCTCATCGCCCATGCTGCGCAGAAGGCTCTCGTCGGAGAGCAGGCCGCCCCCGATGAGCGGGAGACGCCCCTTCAGGCCGAACTCGTCATACTGTTTGACAAACCGGATCACATCCGCCCCGACGAAGTTGGCAAAAACGGCGTCCACGTCGCGACGGATCTGAGACACGTACGGACTGTGATCGGGGGTGTTGAGAGGCACCCAGATCTTCTGCACAATGCAGCCCCCCAGCTCCTCAAAACGCCGGTGGAATCCCCCGGTCACCTCGTAGCTGAACGCGTAGTCATTGGCGATCATCGCGATCCGGCGGTACTTGAAGTTCCCGAAGATGTAGTCCGCGAAAGGGTGCGACGGCTGGCTACTCGTCCAGCCCAGACGCAGCAGGTAGGGCGCGCGCTGCCGCTGCGTCAGATCGTCTGCCGACACCACGCCGAACAACAGCGGAGTCTGCGACTGCACGATGTAATCCCGCACCGCATACCCTTCGGAGGCCAACAACCCTGCCCCAACCAGCAGGTGCACGCGATCCCGCTCCACCAACTTGCGGACCTTGGTGAGCGTGTTGGCCGGCACCCCGCCGGAATCTTCCATGATGAACTCGACGGGACGGCCGGCGATCGTGTTGTGGGCATCGCTGAGGAAGAGCTCCCACCCGTTGAGCATGTCCTTGCCGCTCGCGGCGATCGGTCCGGTCAGCGGCCACGTGGCCCCAATCCGAATGGGCCCCATTTGGGCCTGGCCCGTCTCAGACGGCAGCGCGAGGATCACGAGCAGCCCCGCTAACGCGAGGTGCACTTTCAGTTTCCGCCTCACTGCACTCACCCCCTCACGTGGTGTGGTCGGTCTGCCGACGCTACGGCCGCAGCG
>MNEU01000020.1 GCA_001917855.1 Armatimonadetes bacterium 13_1_40CM_64_14
CAAGAGCAGTTGCGCGGCATTGGCGTGCAGGCCACATTGGAGAACATTGAGTGGGGCACCTATATTAACCGGTGGGTCGCGCGGGACTTCGATACGATGATCGAGCTTCGCGGCGGGGATCCGGATCCCGATCGCTTCTTGTACCGGACCTTCCACAGCACGGGCGCGGTCAACAACTTCCTGTTCAAAGACAGCGCGATCGACCGTTTGCTCGAGCGCGGACGCGTCAATGTCGATCCGGCCCGGCGCAAGGTCATCTACGATGAGCTGCAGCGCGCGCTCGTGGAAGCCGCCCCCGCAGTGTTCTTGTACGGACCGATGGAGACCCAAGTGCTGCGGGCCTCCGTCCGCGGCTTCAAGCTCATCGGGAACGGCGCCCTGTACTACCTGGAGGAAGCAACAGTCGAGCGGTAATCTCGCTCTGCCTGCGGGGATCCGGGGCGTCTGACGTCCCGGATCCCCCCGACCTCGATGCAGCGATACCTCGCCGGTCGCGTGTTTGCTCTCGTCCCGGTGTTGGTGGGCATCCTCGCCGCCGTCTTCTTGCTCATCAGGCTGATTCCCGGGGACGCCGTGCAGCTGTTCTTAGGCACTCAGGTCGAGATGACGCCCGAGCAAATGACCGAGCTGCGGCGCTTCTTGGGCGTGGACAAGCCGATCTGGGCGCAATTCCTCGACTACGGAAGCCGGATTCTTCGCGGAGAGTTTGGGGTGTCATTGCGCACGGCACGGCCCGTGCTGCCCGACATCTTGGCGCGGCTGCCCGTGTCGGCCGAACTCGCCACGCTGTCGCTCCTGATCGCCGTCGCCCTAGCCCTCCCCCTGGGCATTGCTTCAGCCGTCACTCGCAACTCGACCTTTGACGTGCTCACGCGGATTGGGGGATTGCTGGGCCTCTCGATCCCCAACTTCTGGCTGGGGGCGATGCTGATTTTGTTCTTCTCTCGCTACTTCCACGTCTCGGTGGGTCGCTACGTGCCGCTGACCCAGGATCCGCTCGCGACTCTGCGCAGCCTCGCCCTGCCTGCCCTGGCCCTGGGTACGGCGATTGCCGCGATTCTGATGCGCTACGTGCGGTCGGCCCTGCTGGAAGTCTTGAGCCAGGAGTATGTCCGCACCGCGCACGGCAAAGGGCTGCGCCGCGCGGCGGTGATGGTCCGCCACGCCCTCCCCAATGCCCTGATTCCTGTCATCACCGTAGTTGGGTTTCAGCTCGCATACTTGCTCGGCGGAACCGTCGTCATCGAGGAGATCTTCGCCCTCCCGGGCATGGGCCGGCTCGCACTGCAGGCGATCTTCCAGCGAGACTACCCAGTGGTGCAGGGCGTCGTTCTGGTGGTGGCCCTTCTCTTCGTGCTGACCAACCTGCTCGTCGACGTCCTCTACGCCTGGCTGGACCCCCGCATTCACTATGGCTAAGCCCATCTCGCCCCGCTCCCCGCGAGGTCGCACCGGATGGCGGTGGTGGATGAAGCGGTGGGTGGCAAACCGCGTAGCCCCGATTGGCTTGGTGATTATCGTCTTCGGAATCGCCGCGGCCGTCCTCGCCCCTGTCATTGCTCCGTATGACGCCCGACGCATCGTGCCCCAAGACGCTCTCCGGCCGCCAGGTGGGCGCTACCTGTTTGGGACCGATGGATTTGGACGCGATGTGTTCAGCCGCGTCCTGATGGGGTCTCGCATCTCCCTTGTGGTCGCGTTCCTGTCGGTGCTTATTGCACTACTGCTAGGGACCACCCTCGGGCTAACGGCGGGATTTTACGGGGGCTGGTGGGATGGCCTGTCCATGCGGGTGATGGACGTCGTGTTTGCGTTCCCTGCCATTCTGCTCGCCATCGCCCTCATGGCCGTGTTGGGTGCGAGCGTAGCTAATCTCATCATCGCGATTGGCATCGTGTACACCCCCCAGTTTGCGCGGGTGGCGCGGGCCGCAGCGCTGTCGATCCGCGGACACGAGTTCATCGACGCGGCGAGAGCGCTCGGATTGGGCAATCTCAGAATCCTGCGCCGACACATTGCGCCCAACGTCCTGGCGCCGATTACCGTGCAGGTTTCCTTGAGTTTGTCTCTCGCGATCCTCTCTGAATCGGCATTGAGCTTCCTGGGGCTGGGGACGCAGCCCCCCACGCCGTCGTGGGGCAACATGCTGAGCGAGGGCCGCCAGTTCCTCGAACTGGCTCCGTGGAACGCCATTTTCCCAGGACTGGCCATCATGATGGCCGTCTTGGGCTTCAACTTGCTCGGAGACGGGCTGCGCGATCTCTTCGATCCGAGATGGCGATGACCCGTTCGCGCCCGGCCTCTCGCCCCTCGCGCACCGGCTCGCTTCTTCGCAACACGGTGCGCGATCAGCTCCAGGATGGCCTAACCCAAGAGATCTTTCCCGGAGCCGTCGCCTGTGTAGTGACGGGCCCGAGGGTCCTGGCTCTCGAACCAGTAGGGTTTGCGCAGATCGTCCCAGGCCGCCGACCAGTCGAGGCGCACACGATCTTCGACCTCGCCAGCCTGACCAAACCGCTGGCCACGACCACGGCCATCCTGAAGCTGTGTGCGCGTGGGTTGTTGGAGTTGGATGCGCCGGTGGCCGCCTACCTCCCGTCCTTCGCCAACAGCGAACATGCCATGATCACCATTCGCCATCTCCTGACGCACTCGTCCGGGCTGCCGGCCTGGGAGATGCTGTACCTCGCCAGTCCGCGGCGTCCAGACGGCAGGCGGGCACCGGCCTGTAGGTCCATCGCGGAAGCTGTCGAGCGCATCGGGGTAACGCCGACATCCGCATCGCCAGGCACCAAAGTGGAGTACAGCGATCTCGGCTTCATCGTGCTCGGACACCTAGTCGCCCTCCTTGGCACCGAGGCCCTGGACGTCTACACGAAGCACCACATTGCCCATCCGCTCGGCCTGCGCAGTCTGCGGTTTCGTCCGCCGATGTCGTGGCGGCCGCGCTGCGCCGCGACTGAGATGGGGAATGCCTATGAGCGCTCACGGGCCGCCGATCAGGGGCTGGCAGGCCGCTTTCGCTGGCGGACCCATCTCCTCTGTGGTGAGGTCGACGACGGCAATGCGTATTATGTGGGTGGCGGGGTCGCCGGGCACGCGGGTTTGTTTGGAACAGCTCACGACGTCGCTCGGATCGGCCAGATGCTGCTGCACGGCGGCGTCCTCAACGGACGTCGCATCCTCGCCGCGACGCTTATCGCCGACGCCACAGCGGACCAAACATCGGGGCTCGCGGAGGGCGGGCGAGGGCTGGGGTGGGCCGTCTTGCAGCCCTGGTTCGGACGGCGAGCATCGGCGGCGGCGTTTGGCCACACGGGGTTCACCGGCACTTCCGTGCTGATCGATCCCGCGCGCGGGGCCGTAATCGTTCTGCTCACCAACCGCGTCCATCCGTCGGCAGAGTCGAATGCGATCGTCGAGTTCCGGCCCGCGTTCCACGACGCGGTGCTGGAGGCCCTCGACAAATGATGAAGGTGAGGTGCTTGCTGTGCATCCCGACAAAGACCACACACTGATCGACTATGGGGCGCTGCCCACCGAGCAGCGCAATCCTCGTTCTCAAGATCTTGACCGGCGCTCGGTCGATGATATCCTGCGCCTGATTAATCAGGAAGACCGCCACGTCCCTGAGGCGGTGGGAGCGGAAATCCCCCACATCGCAGATGCAGTGAGAGCGATTGTTCGCTCGCTTGAGGCAGGGGGCCGCGTAATCTACGTGGGAGCGGGCACCAGCGGACGGATCGGGCTACTCGATGCGCTAGAGTGGGCCCCGACATTTGGCGTGGATCCGAGCATCATCCGACCGGTCGTTGCCGGCGGGGTCGCAGCCACGATTGACTCAGCGGCGGAGGTCGAAGACGATACGGACGCAGGCGCGAGGGAGATCGCCGCGTTGGGCACCGCTCAGATGGATGTTGTGGTGGGGCTCGCAGCGAGCGGAGTCACCCCGTTCGTCCTGGGCGCGGTCGCCGAGGCGAAACGGCGCGGCGCCACGGTCATCGGTCTGACCAACGTCCCGGGATCCCCGCTCGCCGCGGCCTCCCAGATCGCGATCACGCCGCTCGTTGGCCCCGAGGTCATCACAGGGTCGACCCGCATGAAGGCGGGGACGTCCCAGAAACTCATCCTGAACATGCTTAGCACAGCGGCAATGATCCTGCGAGGCAAGGTGTACAGCAACCTCATGGTGGATGTGGCCCCGCGTAACCGCAAGCTCGTCGCCCGCGCGCACCGGATTATCGCTGAGGCCACCGGGCTGAGTATTCCCCAGAGTACGAAGTTGCTGGACCAAGCCGGCGGCCAGGTGAAAGTTGCGATCGTGATGGCGCTCGGGAAAATCGACCGCGCGACGGCGGAAGCCCGATTACAGCAGGCCGGAGGGCACGTCCGCAGGGCGTTAGAGGCAGGACACGATGCAGCGCCTCGCTGATCTCGCGCATCGGTCGGTGCGTCGCGTCGTCGGATTGATCTCCGGCACCTCGGCCGATGGCATCGATGCCGCCTTGGTCGAAGTATCAGGAGTCGGGCTCCGTGCGCATCTGCGGCTGATCGCCGGGCTCACGATTCCGTTCCGCCCCTCCGATCGCGACGAACTGTTCCGAATGTTCGATCCATCCACCGCCACAGTGGATCGGATCACCGCGTTCAATTTTCACCTGGGCGACCTCTTCGCTGAGGCCGCTCTCGCCGTGATTGCCCAGGCGGGCGTGGCGGTGGCGGACGTGGACCTGGTCGGCTCGCATGGACAGACGATCTGGCACATCCCGGCGCCCGACGGGTCCACACTACAGATTGGCGAACCCGCCGTAATTGCCGAACGCACGGGTCTGCCCGTGGTTGCCGACTTCCGGGTCGCCGACATGGCCGCTGGCGGCCAGGGAGCACCACTCGCGTCCTACTTCGACCTGGTCGTGTTCCGGCATCCCACCTTGAACCGCGCAGCCCAAAATATCGGGGGCATCGGGAATGTTACGTACCTGCCCGCCCGGAAGCCGGACGGGTGCGGGCCAGAGGACGTGCTCGCCTTCGATACCGGCCCGGGCAACTTGGTGATCGACGCGGTGGTGGCAGAGGTGACCGGGGGCCAGCAGGCGTTTGATCAGGATGGCGCCATCGCCGCCCGAGGCCGCATCTCAAACGAGTGGCTCGCGCAGTTGCTAGCCGACCCTTACCTGCACCAGAAGCCCCCCAAGACGACGGGACGGGAGGTCTACGGGTCTCCATTTGCCCGCCGATTGCTCAGTGAGGCACGAGCGCGTCGCTTGTCAGCCGACGATACCGTGGCCACGGTCTCAGCGTTGACGGCGGACTCTGTCGTCGCGGCGTACCGAGAGTTCTTAGTGCCGCGCGGACCGCTCCATGAGGTCGTGCTGTCAGGCGGAGGATCGTACAACGGGTTCCTGCGGCGGCGGATTGCCGCCGCCTTGGGTATCCCTGTGCGGACCAGCGAGGATCTCGGCATTAACGGGAAGCTGAAAGAGGCGATGATGATCGCACTACTAGCCTCTGACGCGGTCGCGGGGGTGCCCACGAATGTGCCGGCGGCCACCGGGGCGCGCGGACCGCGCGTGCTGGGTAAGTTCGTCCCGCCTCCGTTACCGCACTAGCCGCACGGGCTCAACGGTAGATGCAGGCCACTCTTGCTTCAATAGCGCGGCGAGCGTCTCCAGATGCGCCTCCACGATGGTCGCAGCAATGCCCACAGGGCACCAGGCTCCGAAAAGCGCGGCGTCGGTGTCCGGACGAAGCTGCGTGCGGTCGTCAGGACCGTATGCAACAGAAGCAATGATGCCTTCCGCGTCTCGCACGATCATATCGCCCGCTTTCAGCATCCGGTCTTTTCCAGAGAGCGGGGTGTACGTGTCGGCAGCAACCGCGATGTCCACCGCAAGAGGGAAGCGCAATGCGCCGAGGTCGTGCCCTGAGGTCAGAACCAAGCTGTCGAGTTCTGCGGTGAACATGGCCTCGACGAGTGCCGAGTTGCTCTGGATCGACCGCCCACCCAGAACGGTTTTGGCCTGGTGAACAACGGGATATCTTCCGCCGAACCGGCGGAAGTACACCGCGTAGGCGCGAGCAACCGGATCATCCTCGATGGTCTCGCCGGGGAACTTCTCACGCAAACGTCCCTCCACGGCCCGCTTGTCTGCCGCAATCGCGAGCGTCTGCGACCGGTTCGCACAATTACGCGCGATGAGGGCTCCAAAGATCCCATCTGGATATGCAGAACAAAACGCCGAGGTGAGCGTGATCTTCATAGTCTCAGGAACTCGAACACTCGCCCCATCAACTTGATGAGAATGCAGCGAGGTGATACATTGTTATTACAATGAGTAATGAGGTCTCCATATGATCAAGCGGCTGACCAAGCATGGAAACAGTCTCGCCCTGGTGATTGACCGCGGGGTCCTTGAGCTCCTCGACATCCGCGCGGACACCCCCCTCTCCTTGACCACCGATGGGAATTGCCTGGTGGTCGCGCCGGTTCGCGACGCAAGGCGACGGAAGCTGTTCCGTAGAGCGCTAGAAGCCGCGAACAGACGACACCATCGTGCCCTAAAGCGCCTCGCAGATTAAGCTTGTTTTCGCCTATCTTCCTCGGTCTGGAAGAGGTCCTGGAGATTCACCACGACCAGATCAAACGATACGGAGGCACCGCAGGCATCCGGGACCTCGACCTGCTCCAGTCCTCTCTTGCCATGCCGCAGACTGGAGCGGGCAACCAGTACTTTCATGCCGATCTCTTCGAGATGGCTGCAGCTTACCTCTTTCATATCGTCAGGAACCACCCGTTTGTGGATGGCAACAAGCGCACCGGCGTAGCCGCAGCCCTGGTGTTTCTGGAGATGGATGGCATCGAGATCAGAGCCTCAGACGAGGCCCTGGTTAAAACTGTATTAGACGTGGCGGCAGGAAGACTTCAAAAGGGGACCCTGGCCGAGTTCTTCCGGAGACACGCACGCACATAAGGTTGACGGACAAGAGCCAACTCTCCTGAGGAAACTCTGTTAATCAGAAGCCGGGGCCTGGGCGCTGCGGCTGCGGACGCACTCCTCACACTCGCACAACTCATTGCGGAGCAGGTTAAAGGTATACAGGCCGGTGTCGTGGTTATCGGACCACGAAAAACGTAACGCATACGCACCCACGCGGCCCATGCTCATGGCACGGATCGTGGGGGGGATGTTCTGCGCCGTCAGGCGCGGTGGCCGGTAACCGAACTC
Organism: Armatimonadetes bacterium 13_1_40CM_64_14; assembly: GCA_001917855.1. Taxonomy (GTDB): domain Bacteria; phylum Sysuimicrobiota; class Sysuimicrobiia; order Sysuimicrobiales; family Kaftiobacteriaceae; genus 13-1-40CM-64-14. Next base: position 7,227 of record MNEU01000020.1, read on the forward strand.
CCCCCTGCAGGCCGCACATGGACAGTTGATCCGCAGGTTCTGCCACGAATAGTTCGACCGATGGCCGTCGGACCACGTGATCGTCAGCTGCTTGTCTGTGACGCTGCCGACCTGTACAGGGGTCGGCATCTTGGGTGCCACACTCCTACCTCCGAAACACAAACGACTTAATCCGGGACGAGCAAATGGGCCGCGTGACCCGACCGCCTACTCTATTATCCACTCCCCGATCCCGGTGCGGGTCCCGGCCCTGGACTGGTCCCTGGGCGTGGGGACCCCTGAGGAGTTCGCATCTCCCCACCTCGCCGACGCCGCCGCCGGCGCCGCCTGCGTCGCTTTCCCTGACCCGGTATAACACCACCCGGAGCGGCCGCACCTGGACTTTGTTGTGGCTGTTGCGGGCGCGGCTGCATAGGCAGCGGGGCAGGCTCGGGCGGCGCAGGCTCCTCCGTTGGCGGCAGTTCACTCAGCGCATCCGCCAAGGCCGGTGCCGATTCTGTAGTTGCCGCCGCCTTTTCTTTAGGACGTCGGGCGCCGACGACGCGCGGGAGGTCGCGTTCGGCTGTGAACTTAAACTTCGACAACGTATTTTCGACAAACCCCTGGAGTACGAGGCGAGCAGAGTTGTCGGAAATGAGCGGAATCCCCACCTCGGCTTCCACGCTGAGGCTCAGATCCGTGTCGCCGTCGACCGACTTGAGCACGTACTCGCCGCGCAGAGCCTTCAGCGCGCCACGGGTCTGGCGGAACTCGATGCGCTGGTTGGGGATCAGCGTCGCCCGCTGAATCGAACCCGCGGTTGGCTGTCCAGATGGCTGACCATCTGGAACACTTTCTGGATGGGGGAGCGGATGATGCGATGCCCTTCGATGCGGATCATGGAACCTAGGGTGACGATCGCTGGCCGAGGTAGGTGGTGTCACACGGGGGATGCGAGGCAGGGCGCCACTCGGTGAATGTCCCCCGACCCCCGCCCTTAGCCCGCGACGCCGGCCGGTCTCCCCCGCGCGCTAGCGAGTTCGCTACGCACGAGCTTCGTCGCCAGGACCATGTTCTTCAATTTACCGACCGTCTCGTCAGTGGCGCGCGTCTTCAATCCGCAGTCAGGCGAAATGTAGACCTGCTGTGCGGGGATGACCTTCAGCGTCTTGCGGATGCCGTCAGCAATCTCGTCGACCGATTCGACGCGGTGCGAGTGGGCGTCCACCACGCCCAAGCCGATGTCTTTGGTAAAGGGCGGCCGT
>MNEU01000035.1 GCA_001917855.1 Armatimonadetes bacterium 13_1_40CM_64_14
AGCGATTGCTCGACTTGTACTTCTTGGACGATCTGTCGCTGGGGGAGATTGGCGACCGCTTGCACATTACGCGCCAAGCGGTGTTTGACGGCTTGCGCCGGTCGGTCCGGCAACTCGAACGGATTGAGACGTCGTTGGGATTGGCACAGGTCCGCCAGCGCAGCGACCGGCGTCGGCGACGGATTCACACGCGGCTCAATACTCTGGAGCTCGCCGTCCGGAGGCTGCGGGGACGGGTTGCCCCCGGTGTCTTGAACCGCATCACGCGAGCGGTCGTGGCGATGCGCCGGGCGATCGAGTGATGCGGGGTCCCGTCGTGGGCAGTCACTACTTCGACGAACGCCCCCCTGTCGCATCGCGTCCCCGAAAGATTCGGGCGCGGCTGCGCGGGCGTGAGTGGACGTTTGTAACTGATCGCGGGGTATTCGGCCGCGACGCCGTAGACGCTGGGACCCGACTCTTGATTGAGACGATGCGTCTCGCACCCACAGATCACGTCCTCGATGTCGGGTGTGGCTACGGTCCCGTGGGGTTGGTGGCAGCGGTTTCGGCCTCCGCGGGGCGGGTGGTTCTCGTGGATGTGAATGCACGCGCGGTACACCTCGCAGAGCAGAACGCGGCGTTGAACAACGTCTCGAATGTCGAGGTCCTCTTGGGGGATGGGGGCACGGTCGTCGCGGGTCGGACGTTTGATGTCGCGGTGACGAATCCGCCCATCCGCGCGGGACGCGCCACGCTCCTGCGCTTGGTGCGCGAGGTGGGGGACGTCCTGCGGCCGGGTGGACGGCTAGTCTTTGTCGTCCGCACCGCGCAAGGGGCCAAGACGCTGGCTCGCGAGGTGGCCGCGATCTTCGGCACGGTCACCGAACTTGCCCACAAGAGTGGGTACCGCGTGTACGAAGCAGTCAAGGGAGATGCGACGGCCCCCGCGCCGACACAGCGAGATGTTTGAGACCCTGCAAAGCCGACTCCAGCAAATCGTGCAGCGCTTGAGGGGCCGTGGCATTCTATCCGAAGCCGATGTTGACGCCGCCTTGCGCGACGTCCGGATGGCCCTCCTCGAGGCGGACGTCAATTTCAAGGTAGCGAAGGTATTCACCGAGCGCGTGCGCGCGGCGGCCGTAGGCCGCCAGGTCCTCACTCACCTCGCACCCGGCCAGCAGGTCGTGAAGCTCGTCTACGAAGAGTTAGTGCGCCTGCTGGGTGGGACGTCCCGCGAGCTGCAGTTTGCCGATCGCCCCCCGACGGTCATCCTGTTGGTCGGGGTGCACGGGGTGGGCAAGACGACGACGGCGGGAAAGCTCGCGGCGCGCATGGTCAAGGGAGGGCGGCGTCCACTGCTCGTGGCGACGGATCTACGGCGGCCCGCCGCAGTGACGCAGCTCCAGGTCGTCGGGTCCCAAATCGGCGTGCCCGTGTTCTCGCGCCCTGAGGAAACTGATCCGATAGCGGTCGCCCGCGCGGCACTCGACGAGGCTGTGCGTCGGGGCTACGACGTGGTCATTGTCGACTCCGCGGGCCGCCAACAAGTCGATGACGCGCTCATGGGCGAGTTGAAGGCGTTGCGCGATGCGATCGCGCCCCATCAGGTGGTCCTAGTGGTCGATGCCATGACCGGCCAAGAAGCCGTCAGCATGGCCCAGCGTTTTGATGAGATGCTGCACATCGACGGACTCATCGTGACCAAGCTGGACGGGGACGCCCGCGGCGGGGCGATCCTGTCGGTCGTCGAGGTGACGGGACGCCCAGTGCTGTTTACCGGAGTGGGCGAAAAACAGGAGGCTCTCGAGCCCTTCCACCCAGATCGGATGGCCTCGCGCATTCTGGGAATGGGCGACGTCCTCACCCTGATTGAAAAAGCGCAGGAAGCCGTCGATGCGACCACGGCCGCCGAGCTGGAACGCAAACTGCGGCGGGCGGAGTTCACGCTGGAGGACTTTCGCGCTCAGCTGCGCCAGGTGCGCAACCTGGGTCCCCTGGAGTCGCTGGTCGAGATGCTGCCGGGGACTGTGCGACCGAAGGGGCCCCTCCCCATGATGGATGAGAAAGCGCTGCGGCACGTGGAGGCCATCATCGGTTCCATGACGGTCCAGGAGCGCGACCAACCCCAGATCATCGACGGTAGCCGACGACGTCGCATCGCCCAGGGCAGCGGCACAACGGTCCAGGCCGTCAACCGTTTGCTGAGACAGTTTGCAGACGCGCGTAAACTCATCAAACAGATGGGACAGTTCGAAAAGAAAGGCCCGCGTGGGTGGCCGTTTCCCCGCTCCTAGCCTGACGAGCAGGGAAGGGCGCGGGGAATCGGGGACGCACGCATTCTCATACAGGGAGGCTACAGCGATGGTCAAAATCCGGTTGATGCGCATTGGAGGGAAACACAAGCCATTCTACCGACTGGTCGTGGCCGACTCGCGCTCGCCGCGCAGCGGGCGCTACATCGAAGTCATCGGGCATTACAACCCGACCACGGACCCGTCCACTGTGAAGATCGATGAGGCGAAGGCCCAGGCGTGGTTGAAGCGCGGGGCGCGGCCCAGCAATACGGCGCGCGTCCTGTTGGAGAAGTTCGGCATCTTGCACCGGCCCGGATCCCCCGCGCGCGGTTAGCCGACGGGAGCGGGAGGCCCGCCGATGCGCGAACTCGTCGAGTTTATCGCCAAGGCGCTGGTAGATCAGCCCGACGCCGTGCAAGTCCACGCGATCGAAGGGGAGCAGACCCTCGTCCTTGAGGTGAAGGTCGCTCCCGACGACGTCGGCAAGATCATCGGCAAGCAAGGCCGGATCGTGAATGCGCTGCGGACTGTGGTCAAGGCCGCCGCGGTCCGCACGGGGAAACGGGTGACAATCGAGATCGTGTCGTGAGGTGATTCGTGATGGTGTGGCGTCGGCGTCCGGCGGGCGCGTGGCGGCGCACCCATCACTGAGGCGGTGGAGGCCAGCATGGGCATTACGATTAACCGACCGGTCGTGATCAAGGCAATCGTCACGGAGAGCTTCAAGCGATTGTACGTTCAGGACCTGGAAGAGGCCATCAAACGCGTGGATGCCATCGAGCAGCAACTGATCAGTCAGATCCGCCGCGCAGAACTGGAACGGACGCTGACGCCCCAAGCGCGCGCCATCCGCCAGCAGTTGGAGTTGGACGCCGCGCGCCAGGATGCGGCGAAGGCGGAACTAGAGATCCGGCTGCGAGAGGCCCAGCAGCTCGCACTGAACTCGGAATTCACCCAAGGGACGGTCGAGAGTTTGGTGGAGGTAAGCGTGGGCGACAACCTCTTTACCAAACTGGGGCGGACCGAGATCGTCGTCAAAGATGGCATCATCATGGAAATTCGGGAGCAGTAGGCCGCGCTGCCGTGACCGAGCCCCCGGCGTATGTCATTGTCGGCCGCGTGACCCGACCGTACGGCCTCCGTGGGGCCGTGCATGTGGTGCCTGATACCGACTTTCCCGAGCGCCTCATGAGCTTGACCGAGGCGGTGCTGCTCAAAGAAGGCCAGCCCACCCCGGTGCGCGTGCAAAGTGTCCGCCCTCACCGGCGCGGATTGGTCGTGACCCTAGCCGGGATCGGGTCTGTGGACGAGGCTCGGAGGTGGCAGGGTGCGGCGCTGGCCGTCCCACGGGCGCAAGCCGCACCGCTGCCCCAGGGGCGCCATTACGTCTTTGAACTCCTCGGACTGCGGGTGCAGACGGAAGCCGGCGAGGACCTCGGCATCGTCGCCCAGATCCTGCGGACCGGCGGGAACGACGTCTACGTCGTGCGGGGGGCTGGCCGCGACTACCTGATCCCGGCGATTAGCTCTGTGGTCCTGGCCATCGAACCGGCGGCCGGCCGCGTGATCATTCGCCCTCTGGCGGGCCTATTGGAGTGAACCCATGCAGCGCGTCGATATCGTGACCATTTTCCCAGAGGCCCTTGCCTATCTGGACCACAGTATCCTCAAACGGGCCCGGGACCGAGGTGTGCTGCAAGTCGTGGTGTGGGATCTGCGCGACTTTACCACCGATCGTCACCGGCAAGTAGACGATACGCCCTACGGCGGCGGTGCCGGGATGGTCATGAAACCCGAGCCGTTTTTCGCCGCGGTCGAAGCCATTCGCGCTGCCGCGCCGTACACCACCCCGCGCATCATCCTAACGTCCCCCCAAGGCGAACGGTTCACGCACGCCGTCGCCCAGAAATTGGCCGCGCAGGGCCACCTCATCATCCTGTGCGGCCACTATGAGGGGATCGATGAACGTGTGCGCCGGGGACTGGCAACCGATGAGATCTCCATCGGCGACTATGTGCTTACCGGCGGGGAACTGCCTGCCATGGTGATCGTGGACGCGGTGGCGCGCTTCATCTCTGGGGTTGTTGGTGATGCAACCTCCGTGGAGGCTGACTCCTTTGCAGACGGCTTACTGGACCACCCGCACTACACGCGGCCCCCGGAGTTCCGCGCGATGAAGGTCCCCGACGTCCTGCTGTCAGGCAATCACGAAGCCGTGCGACGCTGGCGGCACGCCCAGCGGTTGCGGCGCACCTTGGCGCGGCGTCCGGATCTGCTCACGGCGGACACGCTAGGGGAGGAGGACCGGCGCGTGCTGGATGAGGTCGAACCCGAGCGCGAGGGTCCCGGGTCAATTTGAGGGCGCCCCAAACAGGTCCCTTGCTCAAGGAAATCGTGGGGCTGCTTCCAGACTGATCTCCTCCTCGGTATGGACGCGCTCACTGCGTTCGGGCACTCGCCGTCACGGCCATGTTAGTTTTCTATGCGCTCGAAGACCGTTCCGCGGTCTTCGTCCTCGCGTTTGGGGGGGCCAGTTTGGCGGCGTCAGCCTATGCCTTCCTGCAAGGCGCGTGGCCGTTCGGTGTTGTGGAACTGGTCTGGTCAGGGGTGGCGTTACGGTGTTGGTGGCGACGACGGAGCCGGTAAAAGCCAGCCACGAGCCTCAGCGTTACATTGACCCACTACCAGCGCGAGTGAGCGGTGGTTGGAAGCGATCGCGTGTGCTATAATGCAGCGCCGTGAGTGGGCAGCACCCGAGTGCGGAGGACGGGGACCGATGGACAAATTGGCGGCGGTGGAGCAGGAGTATAAGAAGGCAAACCTCGTGCCGTTCACGCCCGGCGACACTGTCCGCGTACACCTCAAAGTAAGCGAAGGAGGCCGCGAGCGGATTCAGGCGTTTGAAGGGGTCGTCACCGTCCGCAAAGGTGGCGGGCTGCGGGAGACGTTCACCGCCCGCCGCATCAGCCACGGGGTCGGGGTGGAACGCACATTTCCCCTGCACTCTCCGCGCATTGAACGCATCGAAGTAGTGCGCAAGGGAAAGGTGCGTCGGGCCAAGCTGTACTACCTCCGCCGGAAGATCGGTCGGGAAGCCAAGGTCAAGGAGAGCCGGTAGCCGCCTGACCTTTCCCCATGCGGCTGGAATTCTTGGACCGTCTGCCGCTCAGCATCCCAAGCCTGATTCTCCTGCTTGCTGGAGTGCTGATCGTCGCTCGGATCATCGTTAAGCGCACCTACGTCATCCCGCCGGCCTGGCGATCCTCGATCGTCGAAACGCTCGACGCCAGTATTTTCGCCGCCGTCCTCAGCTTGCTGATTATCACCTTTGTCGTCCAGGCGTTTTTCATCCCGTCGGGCTCGATGGAGCCGACGCTCGCGATCGGAGATCGCATCCTAGTCAGCAAATTTACCTACCGCTTCGGCCCGGTGCGCCGGGGCGACGTAATCGTCTTCCACTATCCATTGAACCCCGGCAAGGATTTTGTTAAACGCGTGGTCGCTCTCGGCGGGGAAACCGTGGACCTGCGCGATGGCGTGGTGCTCATCAACGCCTCTCCGATCAGCGAACTCTACCCCACCGCGCTCGCGAGCGGCGATCGCGCGTGCACCAGCAACTATGGTCCGCAGAGGGTCCCGGTCGGCCAGATTTTCGTGCTCGGGGATAATCGGTGCAACAGTGAGGACAGCCGATTCTTCGGGTTTGTCCCGGATGAGAATGTGATCGGGAAAGCCCTGCTGGTTTACTGGCCTCTGCCGCGCATTGGGGTCGTCCACTAGATATCTCCATCCCCCCACGTAGGGCCGGGCGGCGGCCGTCCGCGTCCTTCCAGGACTCCGGTGGTATCGGCCCGAAGTCTGGGAGAGACGTGAATGTTCGCCGCCTCTCGATTGCGCAGCTCTCCGCCCAGCTTGATGCCGTGCCCGTCGTGGAGTCGTCGTTGCTGCGGGTCCTCCGCCGGGATCCTCGCCGCGGCGTCCGTCAGCTAGCGTCCCGGCTTCGCGCTCGCCAAGAGCGTCTTTCGCGGGAGACCGCGCGTCTTGCGGATTTGTTTGCCACAGAGCAGGATCAGCGGCGGCTCGGGTTCACGGCCATCGCGGGCGTGGACGAAGTGGGGGTGGCTCCTCTGGCCGGCCCGGTCGTGGCGGCGGCGGTTATTCTCCCGCCCGACGTGCACTTGCCTGACCTCAATGACTCCAAACAGTTGACCCCCGAGCAGCGCGAGGAGCTCTACCCGCAGATCATGGCCGCGGCGCGCGCCGTGCACGTGGGGATGGCCGCCGTCGAGGAAATTGATCGCCTGAACATCTTGCAGGCGACGCGGCTGGCCCACCGTCGCGCGATCATGGGGTTGACGGTCCGACCGCAGATGATTTTGATCGATGGACGCTTTCCCGCCGACGTGCCCGTGCCGCAGTTAGTCGTGATCGATGGTGACGCCACCTGCGCATCGATCGCGGCGGCGTCCGTGGTGGCGAAGGTCACGCGCGATCGGCTGATGACGACGCTGGATGCGTGCTACCCGCCCTACGGGTTCGCCCAGCACAAGGGCTATGGGACCAAGCAGCATTTGGACGCGATCCGGCGGCACGGTCTGACCCCGCTTCACCGCCGGTCGTTTCTCACGGTGCGGGCATTCCAGGAGTCTTTGCTCACCGTCGAGGGAATTACCGGCTAACGGTCACGCGCAGCTGGGGGCCCATAGGCGTGAAGCGCATAGTGTACCCGCCAAAGGCCATGGACGTCTCGGTGTGGTTACTGAGGGCGGCGTTAAAGGCCAGCATCCCCTGCTGGGCGCCAAAGATGGACCCGATGGCATCTTGGAGGAAGAAACTCACCTGGTAACCGCGCTGGATGCTGGGCGGTATGTACATGACCTGTTGTTCGATCGTCCCGCCGCGCACGACAAGGTCGACAGTAATCTCCTGATCGTCTGAGACGTATCGATACGCGACCCGGGCATTGCCGCCGTCGACCGTTCCGGCGGGGGTGAGACTCAGCTGCTGCACGAGCGGGCTCGCAGCGAACGCGGCGACCGGATCGCCGATGCGAGCGAACGCTGCCTCCGCAGACAGTATGAGGAGAATCACCGTGATCGTAAGCGCACGCATACAGGTCACCTGCCATCTCCATGCCCTCTCTGCACCCACGCTCAGACCCAGCGCAACGGCCCCGTGCGGTGTGATGCGGGGGGGCTCCAAACAGTCTCCTTGACACCTTGTGGTAAGGTAGAGGGTGAGTTTTTGGGTTGACGCGTGTCATGCGAACGCGCGGCACTGCCGACGCGGAGTTTCGCCCGTACTGTGGGCGTCTGCTGGCCTGAATCTGGGGGTAGAGTCCTGGGGAATTCCGACGACACGCCAGGGGTACGAGGAAGACCACCCGGCGCGCGGTGCGAGAAGGATGTGGCAAGTGAAGAAACCGCAGATCGCGGCCGCCGCCGAAACGGCGGCCTCTAAACCGATAACTGAGACGCCACCGGCTCCGCCCCCGAGCGCGCCGCGGCGTACGCGACGCACGTCTGGTGATGGAACCCGCACGCGCAAGGCGCGGGCGATGTCCCTCGTCGTTGTCGAGTCCCCCACGAAAGCGCGAACACTCAAGAAACTTCTGGCGAACAAGTACGCGATTGTGGCCTCGATGGGTCACGTCAAGGATCTGCCGCGTAGCCGCCTCGGCGTGGACGTAGAGAACGGTTTCACCCCCCGGTACATCGTCGTCAAGGGAAAGGCGCCGATTCTGAAAGAGCTCAAGGACGCAGCGAAGGCCGCCCCCGCCGTGTACATGGCCACCGACCCGGACCGCGAAGGGGAAGCCATCTCGTGGCACCTGTCTGATGCCCTCCGTCCGGTGAATCCCGCCATCAAGCGCATCGAATTCCACGAAATCACGAAAGAGGCGGTGCAGCGGGCCCTCGCGCATCCTCGGGAGATTGACCTGAACTTGGTGAACGCGCAACAGGCCCGGCGCATCCTGGACCGTCTCGTCGGCTACAAGCTGAGCCCCCTGCTGTGGCGCAAGGTGCGTGGTGGGCTGTCGGCGGGACGCGTGCAATCCGTCGCGGTCCGCCTTGTGGTCGATCGCGAGCACGAGATCGACGCCTTCGTGCCTCAGGAGTACTGGAGCATCCACGCGCAACTGCGGAAGGGCGAGCAGGGGTTCACCGCGCGGTTGGTAGGGAGAGACGGCGTGCGCTATGGGGCGCCGACGGATGACGGCGCGTCAGTCATCCGCACACGTGATGAGGCCGAGGCCCTCGTCGCGGACGTGCGCGGGGCGACCTTCACCGTGGCCGATGTGCGCCGCAAGGACCAGTTCCGGCATCCCAGTCCCCCGTTCACGACCAGCACGATGCAGCAGGAGGCGAACCGCCGCCTGGGGTACTCGGCGGCACGCACCATGAACGTCGCCCAACAGTTGTATGAGGGCGTGGACCTTGGTCCCGAAGGAACCGTGGGCCTGATCACCTACATGCGCACGGACTCGGTGCGCGTGGGGGAGTCAGCGCAGCACGAGGCGCGAGACTTCATCGCCAAGATCTTCGGCGTCGCCTCTGTCCCCGAGGCCCTGCGCGTGTATCGGTCGCGCCGGTCCGCGCAAGATGCGCACGAGGCCATCCGGCCCACCGCCGTGCACCGCACTCCCGAGCGCATGAAGCCGTTTCTCCGCAGCGATCAGTTCAAGGTCTACAAACTCGTCTGGGACCGGTTTGTGGCGAGCCAGATGGCCTCTGCCGTCATGGACACCCTATCGGTCGATATCGTCGCGGGCGCGTATCAGTTCCGCGCTACTGGTTCGCGCGTCAAATTCGCCGGCTTCTTGGCCGTCTACCACGATGTTCCGGAGAACGGCGAAGAGCAGGAAGGCTGGCTGCCTGACCTGGCCGCAGGCGAGGTTCTCGCCCTGGCGTCTCTCGATCCGCAGCAACACTTCACGCAGCCGCCCCCGCGCTATACGGAGGCCTCCTTGGTGCGGGCGCTCGAAGAACGGGGCATTGGACGTCCGTCAACGTATGCCCCGACCATTGAGACGATCAAGCGGCGCGGGTACGTGAAGCCGATCAACCGCCGGCTGACCCCCACCGACCTGGGTACACTGGTCAACGACTTGCTGGTGGAGCATTTTGGCGACGTGATGGAGTATGACTTCACGGCAGCGCTGGAGGAGGCGCTGGATCAAGTAGAAGGCGGTCAGCTCGACTGGAAAACGGTCGTGGGCGACTTCTGGAAGCCGTTTGAACATGACTTGGTGGTCGCCGAGCAGAAAATTGTCCAGGTCGAGCGGCCGGTTGTCGAGATCGGCGAGGCCTGCCCCCAGTGCGGGCGCCCCCTCGTGCGTAAGTACGGGCGGTTCGGGGAGTTTATCGCCTGCTCGGGGTTTCCGGAGTGTAAGTACACCCGCCCGCTGGGCATCGGCGTCACCTGCCCCCTTTGCAAGGTGGGCGAGATCGTGGAACGCCGCTCGCGCCGTGGCCGCACCTTCTACGGTTGCGGGACGTATCCCGCGTGCACATTCACCAGCTGGGACCGCCCGACGGATCGCATGTGCCCGAAGTGTGGGAAGAGCCTGCTCGGTTTGCATGATACTGGCCGCCGTACGACACTGCGCTGCTTGGACAAAGCCTGCGGATACAGGGAGGCTATGTCCCCTGTAGCAGATGAGCCGCGTACACCATCGCCGGAGGATCAACCCGTCTCGTAGCGAAGCTCACCCGTGGCCGGGGTGTCCCCGGCTGTCTGATGGCAGCCCGTCAATCCTCTCCCCCCAGTGTCGTAGGTCGGTTGCCTGCGCCGGAAGGACCCCCCGATCCGGATATCGCGGCGTTTCTCCGCACGCTCGAAGGCGAACGCGGGGCCTCCCGGCACACCCTCGTGGCCTACGCGCGTGACCTCGCGTACTTTGCTTCCTTTACTCGTGCGCAGGGACTGACCCGCTGGGCCCACGTGACCCCCCCAGCGGCCCGACGCTATGTGGTGGTGTTGGACCGTCGCTACGCCCGCGCGGCGGTGGCGCGTCAGCTCTCCGCGATTCGGTCGTTCTTTCGGTTCCTGTACCGCGAGGGTAAGGTGTCTAGCAACCCGTTTGCGCTTGTGTCTGCCCCCCGACGCCCGCGGCGGCTGCCGAAGTTTCTCACGCCCGAGGAAATTCGCGCCGTCCTGCGCGCGCCCGATGTGTCGACGCCCCGGGGGCTGCGCGACCGCGCGGTTCTGGAAATCCTCTATGCGACAGGGATGCGGGTCGGGGAATTGGTGACCCTCCGTACATCCGACCTCCCGCCATCGCTAGGCGAGGCTCACCCGGGGGGAGGGGACCTGCGCGTGGTGGGCAAAGGACGGCGCGACCGGATCGTGCTCATGGCTGCCGCAGCGCAGGATGCGCTCCGGCAGTACGTGCGATCGGGCAGACCCGCGCTGGCGCGGGGTCGCCCCGGCGACGCGCTTTTCGTCAACGCCCGCGGCGGCAGGCTGTCGGACCGGGGCGTGCGACTGCTTGTGGATCAAGCCGTGCGGGCGGCCGCTCTGGCACGACGGATCAGCCCGCACGTTCTGCGGCACACCTTCGCGACGCACCTGCTTGATGGAGGGGCTGACCTGCGGGTGGTCCAGGAGCTGTTGGGGCACGTGAGCCTGGCCACCACACAGATCTACACCCACGTGTCGCGCGACTGGCTGAAGCGCGTCTACGACAAAGCCCACCCCCGCGCCTAACGGGTGGTGGGCCCCTCGCGCAGCCGGGCGAGCCGGCGCACATGGGCAGTGTTTCGTGCTATACTACGGCGGGTCTGCACCGGCGAAGTGACCGCCCCGGGTGATCTGCCGGGGCGCGGCCATCTGTGGCGGGTGTGGACCCAGAATTCGCACGCTTTCTGACCGGACGGCCAGTGCCCTGTGCGGGTCCCGATCCGGGATGACGGGAGCGGAGGCAGATAACTGGTGGGAGGGTGACGAGTGCCGGTTGTCACGATGAAACAGCTATTGGAAGCGGGCGTCCACTTCGGGCACCAAACCCGGCGGTGGAACCCCAAGATGGCCCGCTATATCTTCACGGAACGTAACGGCATTCATATCATCGATCTTCAGAAAAGCGTCCCCATGATTGAGACGGCCTACCATTTCGTGCGTGACGCCGTCGCCAATGGTGGGACGTGTTTGTTTGTCGGAACGAAGAAGCAAGCCCAGGATTCCATCCGGGAAGAAGCGACGCGAGCCTCGCAGCCGTACGTCAGCCAGCGCTGGTTGGGTGGCATGCTGACCAACTTCCAGACCATCCGACGTCGCGTCGAGCGGCTGGGGGAGATCGAGGATATGCGCGACCGGGGCCACCTCGACGTGTTGCCCAAGCGCGAGCAGGCGCGGCTGCTCGAAGAGCACGGGCGGTTGGAGAAATATCTCGGCGGTATCAAGGCCATGGGGCAACTGCCCGCGGCAGTCTTTGTGGTTGACACGCGCAAGGAGCACATTGCCGTGGCCGAGGGGCGCAAGCTGGGGATCCCGGTCGTGGCGATCGTGGATACCAACTGCGATCCCGACGAGATCGACTACCCCATGCCCGGGAATGATGATGCGATCCGCGCCGTTCGGTTAGTGACGAGCCGGATTGCCAACGCGGCGCTGGAAGGGCTGGAAGAGCGGCGCAAGCGCGAGGTAGTGGAAGAGGGACCAGCCGGCCCGACCGAGGCCAGCGAGGAGGCCGCCCTCCCCGAAGGCGAGAGGCTGCCTGGGGAAGAGGACAAGCCGCTGGATGCGGTGCTGACCTCGGAGCCCTCCGAAGCCCCAGAACTTGTTGAGGAAGATGCCAAGAGGTGAATACGTGAACCGAAAGACCACAGTGGACAGCAAGACGGAGCTGATCAAAGAACTCCGGGCCCGGACCGGTGCGGGAGTCATGGACTGTCGCACCGCCGTGGAGCAGGCCGGCGGTGATCTCGAGAAAGCGGTCGAACTCCTGCGCGCGAGAGGGTTGGCCACGGCGGCCAAGAAGGCCAGCCGGATAGCCTCCGAAGGACTGGTGGAGGCCTATGTGCATGCCGGCGGCCGTGTGGGCGCCTTAGTGGAGGTCAACTGCGAGACCGACTTTGTGGCGCGGACCGAGGAGTTCAAGCGCCTCGCGCATGACGTGGCCCTCCAGGTGACGGCGGCGGCGCCCCAGTATGTGAGCCGGGAGGCGATCCCGCTCGACGTGGTGGAGACGCAGCGCCAGGAGTTTGCCCGCGAGCTCGTGGGTAAGCACGCTGCCGCGGTGGAGGGCCGTCTTGAGAAGTGGTTCACTGACGTCGTACTGCTCGAACAGCCCTTCATCCGGGACGAAAGTAAGCGGGTGCGCGATATCCTCACCGAGGCGATTGCCAAATTCGGGGAGAACATCCTGGTCCGGCGGTTTGCCCGGTTCAAACTCGGCGACTAGCAGAGGGCCCGGTGCGGACGGGGTCGCCGCAGATGGCCCAGTGCCCCCCGGGTAAATACGTATGGCGCGAGAAGGGGCCGGCATCTCATCGGAGGCGTCCGTTCCCAAGTACCGCCGCATCCTCCTGAAGTTAAGCGGCGAGGCCCTCGGAGGCCCCGACCAAACGGGCCTCGCCGCTTCCGTTCTCCGGCTGGTGGCCCACGAGGTCAAGGACGTCACCACCCGCGGCGTGCAGGTCGCCATCGTCGTCGGGGGCGGAAACTTCGTACGGGGCGCCGACTTCGCCACGCGCCTGGGCCTTGATGAGGTTACCGCCCACCACATGGGGATGCTCGCGACCGTCATCAACGCCCTGGCCCTCCAAGACATCATGGAAAAAGAAGGACTGGTGACTCGGGTGCAGTCGGCGATTGAGATGCATCAGATCGCCGAGCCGTACATCCGTCGCCGCGCCCTCCGACACCTCGAAAAGGGGCGCGTCGTCATCTTTGCCGGGGGCACCGGGAGCCCGTACTTCACCACCGATACCGCCGCAGCCCTGCGTGCGATCGAGATCGAAGCCCACGCCCTGCTCATGGCTAAACGCGGCGTAAGCGGCGTCTACGACAAGGACCCCAACCTCTACACTGACGCGGTGATGTTCCGTCAGCTGGGCCACATGGATGTTCTCAACCGCGACCTGAAGGTGATGGACGCCACGGCAGTCGCGCTGTGCAAGGACAATAACCTGGACATCGTTGTCTTTGATGTGGCCCGCTCGGGGAATCTGAAGCGCGCCGTGCTAGGTGAAGAGGTGGGGACGCTCGTCACGCAGGGCGGGACGGCGCGGCGATGATCAACGACGTCATTGCGGATACCAAGGCCCGGATGCAGAAGGCCATCGAGGCCGTGCGGCACGAGTTCGCCGCCTTGCGCACCGGCCGGGCCAGCCCCACGTTGTTGGAACAGATCCGGGTGGACTACTACGGCGTCCCCACGCCCATCACGCAGGTCGCCACCGTGACCGTGCCGGAACCGCGCCTGCTGGTCATTGCTCCGTGGGACAAGAAGATGGTGAAGGACATCGAAAAGGCGATCCTCAAGAGCGAGTTGGGCCTGATGCCCAGCAGTGACGGGACCCACGTGCGCGTGCCTATCCCCTCGCTCACTCAAGAGCGTCGCAAGGAACTGGCCAAGGTGGCGCACAAGCAAGCCGAGGAAGGGCGCGTCGCCATCCGCAATGTGCGGCGCGAGGCCAAGGAAATGATCGAAGACCTGGAAGAAGAAGGGGACGTCTCCGAAGACGAGAGCAAGCGTGGATTAGACGAGTTACAGAAGCTCACGGATAAGTTCATTGCGGAAGTGGACGCCCTGTTGGCAGCCAAGGAAAAGGAGATCCTGGAGGTGTAGTCCGCTCCCGGCGGCCTCCTCGGTACGATGCGCGAGGTTGTGGCGGACCTGTCGCTGCTCATCGGCGTGACACTCGATGCCGCCCTGGCCCGGCTCGCCTCCGCCGGAGAGGTTGTGGAGCGTGTAATGGAGACGAAACCTCCGCATCCGGTCACGCTGCAGGGGGCGTTGCGCGTCGTACGCGTCCGCCGCCTGAGGGAGGGAGGCGTCGAACTCGTCGTGACGCGCGAGCGTTTCCTCGAGCGGACAGATCGTGGGTAACACGCAATTCGATCCGCGGCCTCTGGCCACTGAGCGGACGCTGGACCCCACACGGATTCCCGCACACATCGCCATCATCATGGACGGCAACGGCCGCTGGGCGGCGGCGCGCGGATTGCCTCGCGCAGCCGGGCATCGGGCCGGGCTGGAGGCGGTCCGCCGGACGATCGATGCCTGCCGGGACTGCGGCGTCCGGGTCCTGACGCTCTATGCCTTTTCCACGGAGAACTGGCGCCGGCCGGCCGATGAGGTCGCCGCTCTGATGCGCCTGACGGGCGAGGCGGTCGTCGACGAAGCCGCGGAGTTGGTACGCGGCGGGGTTCACCTCCGCCTGAGTGGGGATCTGAGTGCGTTAGATCCGACCCTGCGTGAGCAGTTGGAACAGCTCGTGGCGCTGACCCAGCCCAACCGGAATCTCGTGCTCAACGTCGCCTACAACTACGGCGGCCGGGCAGAGATCGTGTCCGCGTTGCGCAAACTCGCCGAGGAGGTGGCCGCTGGCCAGCTCGCTCCTGGGGGGATCAACGAAACCCAGGTGAACGCTCATCTCTATACGAGCGGGTTGCCCGATCCGGATCTCCTCATCCGGACGGGCGGGGAGCAACGACTCAGCAACTTCCTGCTGTGGCAGGTGGCCTATGCGGAACTCTACTTCTGTGACGTCTTCTGGCCGGATTTTGACCGAACCCATCTGCTGGCCGCGCTGGCCGACTACCAGCACCGCCGCCGACGGTTCGGCGGCGTCGAGGACGAGTAAGTGAGTGCCGACCTGCGGGCGACATTTCGAGGGGCTGGCCTTCTGCCGCGCATGCTCACTGCCCTCGTGGGGATCCCTCTGATCCTGGTGGCGGACTGGCAGGGAGGCGTGTGGTGGGCCGGCCTGATCGCGGCGATCGTGATCGTGGGGGCCCACGAGTTTGGGTGGCTTCACCCGGGGCTATCGGCTGGAGCCCGCGGAGTGACGATGGCCGGAGCCCTTGTCCTGGCCGCCAGCATCGTCGCGGTGGGGAATCGCGCCGTGACGCCTTTGGTCTTGGCCGGGTCGGTGGCCCTGGCCGCTGCGGTCATCGCACACCTGCGGGCGCCGGTTGATCATGGGGTCGCCGTATTGCCCCGGTGGCCGACCGCGTTGCTGGGTTCCCTGTACCTAGGACTGCCCGGCGGGGTCCTGGTCCGCTGGCGGTTTGAAGCACCCTATGCAGCGATCGTGTGGTTGTTTGTGACCTTGTGGGCCAATGACACCACGGCGTACTTTATCGGCCTCGCCGCCGGCCGTCGGCGTCTCGCGCCGCGGATTAGTCCGGGCAAGTCTTGGGAAGGCGCGGTGGCTGGAGCGGTGGCGGCTACGCTCACTGCCGCGGTCGGGTCGGTCGCGCTGGGCGTGCCCCTGTGGACCGGCGCGGTCCTGGGGGTGGCCGTCAGCGTCACGTCTCAGGCGGGCGACTTCTTCAAGTCATCGATCAAACGGCGCGCCGGGGTGAAGGATACGGGCACAATCCTGCCAGGACATGGCGGCGTTATCGATCGGTTTGACGGGCTGCTCGCGGCATCTCCCATCGTGTATCTGCTGATCCGGCTGTATGGTCGCTGAGACGGCGATGACGAAGAGGAAGGTTATCATCCTCGGTTCCACGGGGAGTATCGGCCGCCAGGCTCTGGACATCGTCCGCCGGACGGATGAGTTTGAGGTCGTAGGCCTGGGTGCGCGGCAAGACGCCGCCTCCCTCGGTGCCCAGGTGCGCGAGTTTCGGCCCCGGGCCGCCGCCCTAGTCGATCGCGCGGCGGTGCCTGCGTTGAAGTCGGCGGGGTCCCCCGACACGACGGTGCTCGCAGGTCCAGACGCCATGCGCGAGCTCGCAGCATGGGGGGAGGCGGATCTCGTCCTCGTAGCCGTGGTTGGGATCGCCGGTCTGTTGCCGGTGCTGGCAGCTCTGCGTGCGGGACGGGACGTTGCGCTCGCGAACAAGGAGACGTTGGTCGCCGGTGGGGGCGTGGTCCTCGATGAAGTCCGCCGGACGGGCCGACGTCTGCTCCCGATTGACAGCGAGCACGCCGCTGTCCGTCAGTGTTTGCGTGGCGAGGATGTTGCCAGCGTCAAACGGATTCTGCTGACGGGATCCGGGGGGCCGTTTTTACGTCGACCCCTGGAGGCGCTGGGGAGTGTCCGTCCGGACGAAGCACTGGCGCATCCGACCTGGAAGATGGGTAAGAAGATAACAGTCGACTCGGCCACCTTGATGAACAAGGGACTGGAGGTCATCGAAGCGCACTGGCTGTTTGGGTTGCCGGCATCGCAGATCGAGGTCGTCATCCACCCGCAGAGCATTGCGCACTCGATGGTGGAATTCACCGACGGGAGCGTGAAGGCGCAACTTGCGCCGCCAGATATGCGGCTGGTCATCGCCTATGCGTTGCGCGGGGAGGAGCACCTGCCGTTGGACACGTCGCCCCTGGCGTGGGACGCGCTCACGCTAACGTTTGAACGTCCCGATCCGGCACGCTATCCTTGCTTGGGGTACGCCTACGACGCGCTGGCGGCGGGGGGCACGATGCCCGCCGTGCTGAATGCGGCCAACGAGGTGGCCGTGGAGCACTTCTTGGCCAAACGGATCGGATTCCTCGACATCGCCCGTACTGTGCGATCTGTGATGGAGGAGTACCGTCCGGTCGACGCGTCCAGCGTGGACGCAATCCTGGCGGCGGATGCGTGGGCGCGAGCGCACGCGTTGCGCCACGTTTCCGCGCGTGCGGAACACGTCTGAGGTGAGGGGATGACAGGGAACGTCGCAGCGATCATTGCCTTCGGGTTGATGATCTTCGTCCATGAACTCGGGCACTTTCTGGTGGCCAAGCGCGTCGGGGTCACGGTCGAAGCCTTTGCACTGGGATTTGGGCCGAAACTGTTCGGCATTCGACGCGGGGACACGCTCTACGCCATCAACTGGATTCCTTTCGGGGGCTATGTCAAGCTGGCCGGGGAAGATCTCGACGCCAGTACAGGGCCCAACACGTTTCGCGCCAAGAGTTTGCCCCAGCGGATGGCGGTGGTGGTAGCGGGGCCTTTCATGAATCTGCTGACGGCGTTGGTCCTGCTCGCCGCGGTCGCGTTGGTGGTGGGTGTGCCGATGGGGGTGACAAACCGGATCGGCCAGCTCATGACCCAGTGTCCGGACGACGATAAAACCGTCCCGTGTCCCTCGGTGCAAGCCCAGCTGCAGCCGGGTGACGCGATCGTGGCCATTAATGGCGTGCCCATGACACGCGGCGAGGACGTGATCGACACCATCCATCGCAGCCCGCACATGCGGCTGGGGCTTACGGTGGACCGGGCCGGGCGCCGCTTTGATGTCGAGGTCACTTCTGTGCGGGAGAAGCGGCAGAACATCGGACTCATCGGATACAGGCCGGAAACCGTGCGCGAGCACATGGGACTGGTGCGCACCCTGGGGTGGTCCGCTCAGACAGTCTGGCAGACCGCCGCCGCGCAGTTGACCGCGCTGGGAACGTTAATCGTCCGGCCCCGCAGCCTCTGGGACCAGCTGGCGAGTCCGGTGGGAGCGGTGAGGTTTCTGGGCGAATCCGCGCGCGGCGGAGGCGAACTGTTCTTGTACACCGCGTCTGCCATGAGCGTAATCGTGGGGGTCTTCAACCTGTTTCCCATCCCTCCGCTGGATGGCAGCCGGCTCCTGTTCCAACTCATCGAGGCCGTGCGCCGGCGTCCGGTCAATCCGCGCCGGGAAGGGTACATCAATCTCGTCGGATTTGCGCTCCTCATCTTGTTGCTGCTAACATTGACCGTGCGTGATTTCGCGCGGCCGTGACCGAGGGCGTCGTGTCCAACACTAAAACGAAGCGCGTCCCGATAGCACCCTCCCCAGGCGCCTCTCGTTCGGCGCCTCTGCCGACGGCACGGCAGGGAACGCGGCAGATCCGGGTCGGGAAAGTGGATATCGGCGGGGGCGCGCCGGTGTCCGTGCAGTCGATGACCATCACCGACACGCGCGACGTGGAAGCGACCCTGGTCCAAATCTACCAGCTAGCCTCCGAAGGGTGCGAGATCGTCCGGTTGGCGGTCCCCGATCAGGAAGCCGCCCGGGCGTTGGCGGAGATCAAGCCGCGCAGCCCGGTGCCTTTGGTCGCCGACATCCACTTCGACTACCGCTTGGCCCTGGCGGCGTTGGAGGCGGGGGTGGACAAGCTCCGGATCAACCCGGGGAATATCGGTAGCCGGGAGCGCACGCGCATCGTGGCCAAGGCGGCCAAGGACCGTGGAGTGCCCATTCGGATCGGCGCCAATATTGGGTCCCTCAGCAAGGCCATCTTGCGCCGGTTCGGCACCCCCTGCGCCGAGGCACTGGTCGCCAGCGCGATGGAAGATGTCAAGGTGCTGCAGGACCTGGACTTTCACGACATCGTCATTTCGGTTAAATCCTCCGACGTCCCGATGGCCGTCGACGCCTATACCCAGATCAGTGCGTTGGTCGCCTACCCCCTGCACGTAGGGATTACGGAAGCTGGCACCGCGTGGACGGGCGGGATCAAGTCGGCCGCCGGGATCGGAGCGATTCTTGCGCGGGGGATCGGTGACACGATCCGCGTGTCGCTGGCTGCGGAGCCGGTCGAGGAGGTCAAGGCCGGGTTTGAGATCCTCAAAAGCTTCGGGCTGCGAACGCGCGGGGTCCAGCTGGTAGCCTGTCCGTCCTGCGGCCGCGCTGAGGTCGATATCATCAGCATCGCCCAGGAGGTCGAGCGGAGGCTGGCGCGGATCGACGCGCCGGTCAAAGTCGCGGTCATGGGGTGCGCCGTGAACGGGCCCGGGGAGGCCCGTATGGCCGACTTGGGGATCGCCTGTGGCCGGGGGATGGGCTTGCTGTTCCGTGGGGGGAGAATTGTCGCCAGCCTGCCTGAAGACAAGCTCGTGGACGCGTTGATGGACCAGGTGGTCGAGGTCGCCCGCGAGAAAGCGCTCACGCCGCAATGATTCCGTTCGAGCAAGTCGGCGAATCCGTCTTGCGCCTCGTGCTGGCCATGGTGCTGGGCGGGGTGATTGGGTGGCAACGGGAAAGTGCGGACAAGCCCGCCGGGTTTCGCACGCACATTCTGGTGTGCGTGGGAGCGGCGCTGTACACTCTCGTGTCCGCCGTGGGGTTTTTCGGCACCGGTGCCGATCCGGCGCGGGTGGCCAGCAACGTGGTGGTGGGCATCGGCTTTTTGGGTGCCGGCACCATCTGGCGTACCGGCGTCACGGTCCAAGGACTGACCACGGCCGCGACTCTGTGGACGGTGGCCGCGATCGGCGTGGCCTCCGGGATAGGCTACTATGTCGGCGCGATCTTCACCACGGTGATCGTGGTGGCGGTGCTCACCTTCTTTAAGATCTTCGAGATCCGCATCCCGAAGGCCGGGCAAGGCCATCTCATCCTGGAGATGGTCGACCGGCCTGGCCAACTGGGGAAAATCGGCACGGCGCTGGGTGCGTTTGGGGTGAACATCGAGGGCGTCGAGCTCTCGCAACGCTCCGCGGATCGGGTCATGCTGGCGATGACCGTCCGGATGCCGCCGCGCATCAGCCGCCACGAACTGTTGGTGGCGCTGGGAGAGATCGAGGGCGTGGATGAAGTGCGGTGGGAAGATGCCGCCGCGGCGGCATGATCCCATTACGCGATAACCTTCCGTCGTCGAGCCCTCCAGTCATCACCGTCCTGCTCATCCTGGCCTGCACGGCCGTGTTCTTGCAGGTGTTCTATGGCCTCGCTTCTGACGCAGCTGTCCAGCGGGTCCTGATGCATTATGGGGCGACTCCCTCGCGTCTGCTCGCGCCAGGAGGTCTGGCGGAGGCCGCACCCACCCTGGTGACCTCCTTGTTTTTGCATGGGAGCTGGCTGCATTTGGGCGGGAACATGCTGTACTTATGGATTTTCGGCGATAACGTCGAGGACTGGATGGGGCACACCGGTTTTCTCTTCTTCTATGTTTTGAGTGGGGCCGTGGCCACGGTGTCCCACGCCTTGTTGAACTCCACGTCGACGGCCCCCCTGATCGGCGCAAGCGGGGCAATTGCCGGAGTGCTGGGTGCCTATCTGGTCTTGTTTCCCCGTGCCCGCATTCGTTCGCTGGCCATCTTGGGCTTCTTTGTCACGTCCGTCTCGATTCCGGCGGTTGTGTATCTGCCACTGTGGTTTCTCTTGCAGTTCTTCTCGGGGGTGGCCTCCCTTGGTGCCGGGGCGGGGGGCGGAGGCGTCGCGTGGTGGGCGCATGTTGGCGGGTTTGTCACGGGCATCGTGCTCGTGCCGATCTTTTCCCGGCGCCGGGGGAGCCAGGCCGCCTGGTGACCGCGGAAGTCCCCAGGGCGGACAGAGTAGGAACCCATATTGCCGTCCCGAACTCTTTTTCGGCTATAGTCATAGAGGGCGGAGGGTCAAAGTGTGCGGCAGATTACGGTAGAGATCCTTTCAGGCAAGCCGGTGTCAGAACACGAGGTGGAGATTGTCGAGCGCAAGGGGCTCGGTCACCCCGACTCGATCTGCGACGCGATCATGGAACGCGTGAGCATCGAGCTCAGCCGCGAGTACATGCGGGAGTTCGGGGTCATTCTGCATCACAACATCGACAAAGCGTTCCTTGTCGCCGGCAACGCTGAGATTCGGTTGGGTGGGGGTCGGGTGACAGAGCCCATGCGACTGATCTTCGGCGACCGTGCCACCTACGAGATGAACGGCAAGCGCCTGCCGATTGAAGAAATCGCCACGACTACCGCTCGCCGCTGGATAAAAGAGAATCTGCGGTTTGTGGATCCGGCCGAACACGTCCGCTACGACGTACAGATCAAACCCGGCTCCCCCGAACTGGTGGACATCTTCAACCGGGAGGTCCCGGGGGCCAACGACACGTCTGCTGCAGTGGGCTACGCGCCGCTGACGGAGACCGAGCGGCTGGTCTTGCTGACCGAGCGGCACATGAACTCCACGGCCTTCAAGCAGGCGTTTCCCGAGGCGGGGGAGGACATCAAAGTCATGGGGTGTCGCCGCGGTGACGAGCTCAACCTGACGGCGGCGGTTGCGTTTGTGGACCGGTTCATCGATTCGGAGACGACCTACTTCGCCCGCAAGCACAAGATGCATGAGGCGGTCGAAGAGTACGTCCGCAGCGAAGCGAAGGCGCTGCGGAAGATCACGTTGGGCCTCAATACCCTCGACGTGCCCGGCCGAGGGCTGGGCGGGATGTACCTGTCGGTGACGGGTACGTCGGCTGAATCTGGGGACAGCGGACAGATCGGTCGCGGCAACAAGGTGAACGGGGTCATCGCCCTCAACCGGCCGATGGGCACCGAGGCGGCGGCCGGGAAAAACCCTGTGTCGCACGTCGGCAAGATCTACACGATCATGACGCACCAGGTCGCTGACCGTATCTACCGGGAAGTGCCCGGCATCCGCGAGGTCTACGTCTGGCTGCTCAGCCAGATCGGCTCACGAATCGACCAACCCAAAGTCGCTGCGGCGCAGGTGATCCTCACGAAGCGGGCACGCCAAGAGGTGGCCCGACGCCGAGTGCGCGACATTATGGAGCACGAACTAGCCAACATCGGGATCTTGTGCCGCGACCTCGCTCAAGGAAAGTACCCCGTCGTTTAGACACGCCCGCTCCCTTCAGTTCACCTTGACCCCTCGCTGGTTCCGGACGCCTGCCGTCCCCATGCGGACACGGATAGAGGTGTCAGCTCGCGCCCGCACCTCCCTCGAGGTACTCAGGTCAGGGAGGCAGGGTCGGGGGACTCTCGCGGCCTTTCTCCTCGCCTCCGTGCTGCTGACGGGATGCGACATTCGCCGGGGCCCGGCGGTCGAGAGCACGCGGCAGTTGCGGGTCGTAGCCGTCCAACGGCTCGTCGAGCATCCGGCCGTCGCTCCTGTGGCGTGGGCGCCTGACAGCCGGGCTTTCGCGCACAGCGGCGATCACCGGGTGTGGGTGTACTCTCTCGACCGCGGGGACCAGGGGATTGCGCCGGCCGAGATGGGAACCGCGCTGTCGTGGTCGGCGGCGTTGAACCTGCTCGCCCTCATTGATCGTGGGGTCGTCTCCACACTCCGGCCGGACGGGAGCGACCGTCGCGTCATTGACCTGCCGGGGGTCGCCGTCGCACTGGCGTGGGCTCCGGGAGGGGATCGGATGGGCGTCGTCCTACGCCGCACCGAAAATGGGCAGCCCCGTTTCGAGCTCTGGATAGCCAACCATGACGGCGGGTTCAAGCGTTTGGTGACCCGCGCCCCCGCAGGCCGCGTGATGCGCGAGGTGCAATGGTTTGCCGACAACCTATACCTGCTGTATGGCCTGTCGGACCCCGCCGAGCGCGTGATCAGAGAGGCCCACCGCGTCCGGATCAGCTACCCAGACCAATCGGAGATTCCCCTGCCTGTGCGCACGGTGGCGCTGCGCCTGGCGCCCACGGGTCGGCACGTGGCGGTTGTCACCGCGGATCGGCAGGCGGTCGGCATGGGGGAAGTGATCGTCTCGCGGCTGGACGGCAGCGGCCGGCTCGTCTTAGCCGCCGATCCTGGGCGGTTCACCGGAC
Organism: Armatimonadetes bacterium 13_1_40CM_64_14; assembly: GCA_001917855.1. Lineage (GTDB taxonomy): Bacteria > Sysuimicrobiota > Sysuimicrobiia > Sysuimicrobiales > Kaftiobacteriaceae > 13-1-40CM-64-14. Next base: position 22,898 of record MNEU01000035.1, read on the forward strand.
TCGCCTGGTCACCGCAGGGGGACAAACTGGTCTACGCGCGGGTGACTGAGGAGAGCAGGGCGGAACTGTGGCTGGCAGATGCCGATCGCTCGGACCGACTACAGCTCTATTCGTACGCAATGGAATACACGGATCCTGGGATCGACTTGGCCATGACCTGGGCCCCTGACGGTCGACACGTGGCGTTTGGCACCAACACCGGGATGTTCGTGGGACCCATTTGGCTGGCCACGCTGCAGCGGCGATAGCAGCGCAAACCCTCGTCGCGTACTCCTGTGCACTCAAATGCCCTCCTCGGCTGGAATATTGACAGCCCAGCGATCGCATACAATAGGAGTAGATATGGGAGGGGTAGTCGGATGCCGGTGTACGAATATCGTTGCGAAAACTGTGGCCACACCTTTGACGTGACCCACGCTGTCGGCGGGACGCCCGGGCCCTGCCCGGTCTGCGGTGGGCCGGCGCGACGACTGTTCTCGTCAGTGGGTTTGATCTTTAAAGGCTCGGGATTCTACCATACCGACAACCGGAAGTCGCCGTCTTCAGACGGCGATGCGGCAAAAACGCCGGCGAATCCGCCCGCGTCCGAGTCATCCCCGTCTAAGTCATCGCCGCCGTCCAAGTCTTAAGAGCTCTGCGCGACGCCTCGCACCCCCGCTTGTGGTGGCGAGCGGGCGCCGGGGCCTTCCTGATGGCGTGGTTGGTGGCAGGCGTCGCCTCCGCGTCCGAGGTCAGCCTCCAGGTGCAAGCCGGGTGGTCGGGGTGGATTCCCCGGGGCGCATGGGTCCCCGTGCGGGTGGAGCTTCTCTCCACCGATGCCGTCGATGGCATGATTGTGATCGACGTGGCGACGCGGGACCCGTCCGGTCCGATGTCATTTCGGCATCCAGTGCGCCTGGTCCGCGGCGTCCGACAGCGCGTGACGTTGGAGGTCATCGTTCCAGAGGTGCGCAGAGCCCTCCTCGTCCGCGTTGTCGTGCAAGGCCGCGATGTGGCTCGTGAGGAAATTCCCTTGTCGCTCCGTTCTGCCGTGGACGGCGTGATCCTCGTCCTGACGCGAGAGGCCGCCGGTCTGGAGAGTCTGTTCGATCTGTCGCGCATACTCCGTCCAGCCTACATCACCGAAGCAGAGCTCCCTGTGCATTGGCAGGGCTACGCAGGCGTGGCGCTATTGGTCATCCACGATCTGGATCCAGAGGCGGTGGCCCCGGAACAGCGGGAAGCCCTCGCGCAGTGGGTAGCACAAGGCGGTCGGCTTGTTGTCTCAGGCGGCGACTCCCTGATGCGTCTGCGCGATTCCTGGCTTGGACAGATGCTGCCCGCTGAGCCCATAGGTCTCTATCGCCTGGACCCCTCGCGGGAGTTGCCAGGCGTGCGCGGCCCGATCCTTGCGACCGCGTTGTCTCCGCGGTCGGGCGCTATCATGCAGGGGCGGCTGAGAGCGCAAGGGCAGAGCGGAGCAGGCGCGGTCACAGTGTGGGCGGTCGATCTCCTCGCACCCGATCTACGCACGTGGGCTGGGCAGGGCGCCCTATGGGAGGCAGAACTCAACACGCCGGTGCCGTCCTGGCTGGTCACCCGCGATCTGAGGGACGTGCTGGCTGCTAGCCGGCCGTTCCCTGTCTCGATCCAGGTCTGGTTCGCAGTGCTGGCGCTCGTGTACCTCAGTATCGCCCGATTCGCCCTCCTCCGCGCCAGTCGCATTCGGTTCGGGTGGGTACCGGTGTTGGCCGTGACGCTGGTGTCTGTCCCCACGATGTACGGGTTTGGTCTCCAGGCGCGTCGCGTCGGGACCGTTGCCATACAAACGTCGGTCGTCGAGGGGATTGGGGGGGCAGACGCGGCGCGTGTCCGCTCGATCATCGCCTTGCTCAGCCCGTATGGTGGAGCATTTGACTTCACTGCTCCTGCCGGGGCGAGGGCACAGCCCATCGAGCCACACGCCTTAACTTTCGACTCCCCTGCCGCTATCCGCGGACCAGCACCACCTTCGGGACTTCAGCTCGAGGTGCTGCAACTGACGCCGATGCCTGTCCGAGGGCGCCTGCGTGAGAGCCCGGATGGCCAGCGTGTGGACATTACCCCGCGCGGCGGCGTGCGCATTGAAGAGCCGGTGCTGGTCCGCCGCGGTCAAATCTACCGCCTCCCGCCCATCACCACGGCGCTCTCGATCTCCCTCGACCCGGCCCGGTGGGAAACCTTCGCCGCTCCCCCGAATGCGCCGCCGGCCCTCGACGACCGTCTGATGGGATTGGTTCTCGCCCGCATCGCAGGTCGGCCCCGTGGATCGGGCGCCTCTGCATGGCTGGTCGGGCGAATCAACAGCCCGGAGCTGTCATTACGCAGTCGCTCCACCTCAGTGGAGGTCCACCAGGTCGTCGCCGTCCCGTTACTGGGGGAGGAGGGACGCCCGTGAATGCGGTGCTGCGTGGCGATCTGCGGAGTCGCTTAAGTAGTCCGAAGGCGATCACGATGCACACGATCTTCTTGTTGGGGGTGGCGATCCTCACGTATCTCGTGCTCCCGGAGATCGGGAGACTGGACACGCTTCGGCAGGAGGGGTTGTTGTTCGTGTGTGTGCTGGTGACGACCTTACTGGCGATGTACTTTGCGTCGAGTTGCGCGTGCGGGGAGATTGCCCTTGAGGGAGAAAAATCGGTGTGGGACCTCGCGGCCACCTCCCTGCCGGCGGGGACTGTCGCCGTCGGAAAAGTGCTGTCAGCATCGGCGCTGGCGACCGTCCAGATGGTTCTGGCAAGCCCGTTGCTCGCGGCCATCGCGGGCATTCGGGGGGAATCCCTGATGATTCTGTGGCAAGTTGGATTCGTGGCGATTCCTGCGGCAACGGCCGTCGGGACGGCGGGCGCCCTCTACAGCGCCCTGTGGGATTCTGATTTTGCCCGCAGCTTCGTGCACTGGATGACACTGCTTGCGATCGTTGTGGGCGCGAATGCGCTGCCGTCTCCCTGGAACGCGGTGAGCCCAGTGCAGGCCCTGGCGATCACGCTGAGAGAGGGGACAGTGTTTCCGGCGCCCCTGGCCGCCGCGGCCTATCTCACGATCGCCATCGGGTGCGCGATAGCGATCCGCCAGCGTGTGGATGCGATCCGCCGGGAGGCACACGCGGCCTAAGGAACGGACTCATCGCCGAGGGTCCGGGAATGCGGGTGATATGATGCAGGTGATGGTCTCGCCTCTGCCCCCGACCCTCTCACGCGTCGTGCAGGAAGCGGCGCACCGGCTAACCGCCGACTACGCGCTGCGAGTATCGGCGCGTGTTGCTGTCGGGACGATGATCGCCCTGACAGCGTGGTCTGCAGCGAGTGTCGTGGTCCCGGTCCAGACCGTATCGCCCCAGACCGCCTTGGCGATCACGGGGCTCGCAACAGCAGCGGCGGCTGCCGCAGTGCTGCTGCGCCGCCGCGCCGACCCTCTCACGGCCGCACGGATCCTCGACCGCCGCGCAGATTTGGAAGAACGCGCGAGCACGGCGGTGGAACTCGCTTTCGCCCCCGGTCCTCAATCTGCATTAGGAGCTCGGGTCATCACCGACGCCTCGGAACGTCTGGGCGGCGTGGACATCCGCGCCGCACTCCCGTTGCGCCTCCCGCGCCTCGCATGGTGGATTCCCGCCCTGGCCCTGCTGCTGGCAGTGTGGCCGCGCCTCCTTGGTGGGCTGACGTTACCGGGCGCCCCCGCGCATCGCGTGCAGGAGGCGATTCGCCGCGAGGGAGCACATCTTGAGCAGTTCGCGCAGACGCTGGAGTCATTCGCCCGGGCGGAACGGGCGCCCGCCACCCGCCGGGCCGCCCCGCAACTACGCGATCTTGGGCTGCGGCTGCAACGGGAGCATATCAATCGCGCCCAGGCATTGGCGCGGATTGCGGATCTCTCCCGAGAGCTCAAGCTAGCCCAACAGCGGGTCGACCAGCGTGTGGAGGAGATGGGGCAGTCGCCCGCGTCCTCAGCCCCCCTTCCATCAGATTTGTTCCGTCGCGAGGCAGTACAGCGACAACTCCGCCAACTCGCGGAGCTCACAGCGCGGCTGCCTCACGCGCCCGCGGCGGCGAACAAGGACGTCATAGATCAACTGGGAACCGTGACCCGAGAGGGGGAGGGGACGCAATCCGCCCAAGTGCGTCAGCAACTCGAGCAGGCCCGCCGTCAGCTGGAAGCCGGGGATACGGCAGGTGCGCGCGAGTGATCGCGCCTCCACGGCAATCGCCTCCGGTTCCTCTGAGGCACCTTCCGACGAGCCCTCGAGCGCCGAGCAGCCACAAGCGCCTCGCGGCCCCGGCAGCGAGCGGCCAGATCGTCAGCCCGGCGCTGATTCGGCCCCGCCTCCGACGGGGCCGTGGCAGGGATCGACCGCGGGCAATGGTCGCGTGGATGAAAAGCTTGGCGCGGCCAGTCCCCGGCTGTTGGTTGCGCATCCACCGCTGCAGGTGCGTGGGGCGCAGGGCGAGGGCGACATTAAGTCGTCTGAAATCGTCGGTCCCGGTCGCCCTGGGACCGCGCAGGTCCCGATACAGCGGGTGACGGCGGCACAGGTGGTGCGGATCGACCGCGCGCTGGAGCGGGCGCATGTTCCCATCCAGTACCGGATGATGGTGCACAATTACTTCACTCGCCTCGCCGAGATGAAATGAGCTGCCGGGATCGGGCTCCTCGTCGGCCGGTCCCGAGAAATGAGAAGCCATGACCCCCGAAGAGTTTTCCGCCGCGTTTGATCGCATTCGCCACCAACTCCGCCTCGTGATGGTCGGTCAGCTGGAGTTAATCGATCACGTGCTGATCGCTCTCCTGGCGGGCGGGCATGTGCTGCTGGAGGGCGTGCCGGGTCTGGGCAAGACCCTGCTGGTCAAGACCCTGGGGGAAGCCCTCGATCTCCGCTTCTCCCGCATCCAGTTCACCCCCGACCTCATGCCGGCCGACATCCTCGGCACCAACGTCGTCATGCAGGACCCCTCCGGGCGCCGCTACTTTGAGTTCCAGCGTGGGCCGGTCTTCACACAGCTGCTGCTTGCCGATGAGGTGAACCGCGCCACGCCCAAGACGCAGTCCGCGCTTCTGGAGGCGATGCAAGAACGCGCCGTCACGGTCGCCGGGACGACCTATGAGCTGGATGCGCCGTTTTTCGTGCTCGCGACACAAAACCCCATTGAGATGGAAGGGACGTATCCTCTGCCTGAAGCGCAGCTCGATCGGTTCCTGCTGAAACTGACAGTGGAGTTCCCTAGCGCCCCTGATCTCGTGGAGATTATCGACCGCACCACAGTGACCGCCCTCCCCCACGCCCGAGCGGTCGCGACGGCGCCGCAAGTCCAACAGATGCAGCAACTGGCGCGGGCCGTCGAGGTCGCCTCCCACGTCAAGGGGTATGTGGCCCGACTCATTCGGGCGACACATTCGGGCGCGCCGGGCGCGGCGTCGATGGCCACGCGGTACGTCCGCTATGGCAGCAGTCCCCGCGGGGCGCAAGCGCTCATCCTGGCTGCGAAAGTGCGGGCTCTCATATCCGGTCGCGCCAATGTGGCCTTCAGCGACCTCGCCGCGCTCGCGCTGCCGGCCTTGCGCCACCGGATCATCCTGAATTTCGAGGGTGAAGCGGACGGGATCGCCCCCGACGCGATCATTCACAACGCGCTGGAGGAGACCCCTCAACTGGAAGGAGCGACGACGTAGGGGCTGCATCTCCCGACGCGCCTATCGCGCGGCGTCCCATGCCCACACCACTTTTCGATCCGGCATTCCTGAAGAAGCTTGAGACGCTGAGCTTGCGCTCCCGCCGTCCCCTCCGCACGGGGGTACGCGGGGAGCGCCGCAGCCGCACGCTCGGGCGGGGGATGGAGTTTGCAGACTATCGCAGCTACCAGAGCGGGGACGACTATCGGCACATTGACTGGAGCATCTACTCTCGGCTGGATCGCCTGTTCGTCCGGCTGTTTAGTGAAGACGAAGAGGTCAACGTTCACCTCCTGCTCGACACGAGTCCCTCGATGGTCTGGGGTGCACCCCGCAAACTGGACTACGCAGTGCAGATTGCCGCGGCGATCGGGTATGTCGCCCTGGCCAATTGGGACCGCGTGGGCGCGGCGGCGTTCGGGTCGCGTCTGCAGAGCCTGCTGCCGCTTCAGCGCAGCCGCAGCCACATCTTTCGCCTGTTTCGATTTCTGGGCGCTTTACCCGGTCCGCCCCAAGACGCCAGCAGCCTCCGCCAGGTGATGCGAGAGTACACGCATCGGACCAAGCGACGTGGACTGTTAGTCATCATAAGCGATCTCCTCTACCCAGACGGGTATGAGGAGGGTCTCGCGCTGGCCCGCTACCATCGCTTTGATCCATTTGTGGTGCAGGTGCTGAGTGAGGATGAGATCACGCCGACCGTGCGCGGGGACGCGCGGCTGGTGGACTGCGAGACAGGACAGACCCTCGACGTGAGCGTGGACGCGCCTGCGCTGGAGGCGTACACGCAGGGGCGAGATGCGTACTTCCGCGACCTTGAAGCGTTCTGCCTGCGTCACGAAATCGACTACATCCGCACGACCACGTCCATCCCCGTGGAAGACCTGATCCTGCGCTACATGCGCCTGGGAGGGCTTCTGCAGTGACGTTCGGTGCGCCGGCGGCCCTGTGGTTTCTGGCGGTCCTGCCTGTGATTGTGCTCCTGCACATGTTGCGCACACGCCGTCACGACGTGCGCATCAGCTCGGTGTTGCTGTGGCAGCGAGCACGTGAAGACGTGTACGCGCACGCCCCCCTGCGGAGGGTGCAGCGGAGCCTGTTGCTGCTGTTGCAACTGCTTGCTGCGTCAGCGCTCGTCCTCGCCTTGGCCCGCCCAGGGGTGATGGTGCCTTCGGGAGGGGGCCAAGCGACGGTCGTCGTGATCGATGTGTCGGTGCGGATGCAGGCGACCGATGTCGCGCCGTCTCGGTTTGAAGCGGCGCGCGCGGAGGCGGCGGCGGAGATTGCCCGCGGCCGGGGGCCGGTCATGGTCGTGCGGGCAGGTCCCCAGCCGAGCGCGGTCACCGGGTTCGTCTCCCCTGCGGCCGCGCGCGATGCGCTCGCCAGTTTGGTCGCCACCGATGCGCCCTCCCAGCTCGAGCGCGCGGTGACGTTCGCCCTCGGACAGCGTGCAGACGGAGGTCGTCCGCGGGTGGTCGTCTTTAGCGACCACGTCTCGACTCTGTCTCCGAGTGTGGAGTATCGCGTCGTGGGCCAGAGCAACCGGAACGTCGCCATCACCGCGGTGCGGGTCGAGCCGACGCCAGGCGGGATGGAGGCCATCGTGCAGGTGCACAACGCCTCAAAGAGCGCCGAACGCGTCCCGCTAACCGTCGCCCTCGACGGCGTCCAGATCCTTTCCCGTACGGTGGACCTTCCTCCGGCGATGACGGTGGCGATTCCCGTCTCCGTCCGCGGCCGCGGCGTGCTGAGAGCCCGGATCAATCCGCACGACGCTCTGTCTGCGGATGATGCGGGCTACGCCGTGATCGGCGACTCGCCCGTGCGCGTTCTGGTGCTCGGCGAGCGCGATCGCACATTGGAGACTGCATTTCAGGCGGCAGGTGCCGATGTCACCGTGGCGAGGGCACCCGACGCAGCGCTTATGGCGCAGGCGGACCTGGTGGTGCTCAACCGCACGCCCGCGGTTAACCTGCCTCCAGGAAACTATCTCTTGCTTGCCACCACGTCTCCGGACTTGCCGCTGGCTGTCGATGGTGCCGTGGTCTCTCCCCACATCCTCCGCTCGTCGGGTAGCCATCCAGTGATGCGTTTTGTCGACCTGCGCGACGTGGTGATCGGCCGTACGCTGGCCATGCACCCGCGGGGCGGGGAGACCCTGGCCGAAGGCGAGGTTCCCCTGATCTGGGCGTATCAAGGTGCAGGGCTGCGGGCGATGGTCTGGGGATTTGCCTTGCCCGAATCTGACCTAGCAGTCCACCCCGCGTTTCCCATCTTGGTGCATAACGCGCTGTCGTGGTTGACCGGGTCGGGGTCGGTCTATGAAGCGGGACAGCCGTGGATTGTGCCGGCCCGCGGGCAGGCGCAGGCGGTGTTGCTCGGTCCGGACGGAACGCGGCACGTTCTGGCCGCCCGAGGCGGGCAGTTCGTGGTGCCGGCTTTAGAACGCGTGGGGATCTACACGCTTCAGGTCGGCGGTCGGTCGCACCGCATCGCGGTAAACCCGGCCCCCGCGGCGGTAGATATCACCCCCGGGAGACCGCCTCTGCCCGCATCGTCTGTTGCGACCGCCGTGGCCTCACAGCATGGGGTGGGTCTCGCGCCGGCGCTGTTGATCGTGACCCTTCTCGTGTTGTTGGTGGAGTGGACGCTGTGGCTGCGCCGCCTGGCGCCTCTGGGGCCAGCCACGTCTCGACCAGTCATTAGACGATGAACGGATTGCGTTTTGGCCTCCCCATTGCGCTGGTATTGTTTGTCATCCTCCCGGTCGTTGTGGTGGTGGGCCGCCGACGATCACCATCCCGTCTCGCGCTAGGACTCCGGTTGGCGGCGCTCGCTCTCGTCATTACCGCGCTCGCGTCGCCCACGGTGGCAGGGCACGGTGGTGACCTCACGATTATTTTCGCTGTCGACCGCTCCGCCAGCATCGCTGCCACGCAACGTCGAGCCGCCGAAGAGTATGTCCGCTCCGCGGCCGCGCAGCGACGACGAGGCGATCGCGTGGGATTGGTAACCTTTGGCGCCGACGCATTGGTGGAAGAAGCGCCGAGTAGTGACCCCCAGCTGGCATTTGCGACCCAGCCAGCGCCGCACGCCACGGATATTGGCAGGGCGATCCAGGCGGCGCTGTCCGCTCTGCCGTCAGAAGGAGCTGGGCGGATCGTGCTGCTTACCGACGGCAATGACAACCGCGGTGGAGTGGACGATGCCCTCGCTCTCGCGCGGAACGCAGGCGTGGAGATTTCTGCAGTCCCGCTTCAGGCAGGAGCGGGATCGGACGTCCTGATCGACGACGTGGTCGCACCCGCAGAGGTCAGAGTTGGGGAGCAGTACACAGTGACGGTGGCCGTGGTTGCCACCGCACCGGCGGCCGCAGAGTTGACGGTGACCTCAGGGGGAACCGTCATCGGTCACCGCTATTTGGATCTCCAGGCTGGGCACACGATCGTCTCTTTCCCGCAAGTGGCCCGCGCGAACGGATTGGTGCACTATGTCGCCTCCCTGACCGCAACGTCCGGCGAAATCACCGCCAACAAACATGGGGAAGCAGTCGTTATGGTGCGCGGGGCCCCCGTCGTCTGGTACGTCGCTCAGCAGCCGGGACCACTGCTGCAGCTGCTGGCCGCTGCGGGGCTCCAGGTGCGTGTGCTGAGCCCACAGGCGTTGCCCTCGACCTCGGCAGGGTATCGGGGCATCGCCGCCGTCATCTGCGATGACCTTCCCGCAGCCCGGCTATCCCCCGCCCAAATGGCCGCTCTGCGCGACTTTGTCGGGGGTGTGGGCGGCGGGTTGGTGGCCGTCGGCGGACTCTCCAGCTTCGGCGTGGGGGAGTACGGGGGCACGCCGCTAGAGGAGGCCCTCCCCGTCACTATGGACATGCGCCACCGGCTCGCTATCCCGACGATGGCGATCATCCTGGTAATCGATTCATCGGGGAGTATGGGAGCCTATGGGCCCCAACCCGGGAAGCTGGATTTGGTCAAGGAGGCAGCGCAGTCGGTCATCGACCTGTTGCGGGAGGATGACGTCATTGGGGTGGTCTCGTTCGATCAAGAGGCCCGGTGGGTGGCGCCGCCGACTGCTGCGCGCAACCGCGATCAGGTCCTCGACCAGATCTCCCGCCTCCAGGCAGGCGGCGGGACCGATATGCACCGGGGGTTGCGCTTGGCCTACGAGTACTTGCACCGTTCGCAGGCGAGGCTCCGGCACGAGATCGTACTCTCCGATGGCCTGACCGATCCCGCCGACTTCCGCGGGCTACTCACGAAGATGTCCCAAGAGAAGATCACGACCTCGTCCGTGGCGGTCGGCACCGATGCCGATCTCGGGCTGATGCAGGACGTGGCGCGCTGGGGTGGGGGCCGCTTCTATGCGACGCGCGATGAGGCCACCATCCCGCAGATTGTGACCGCCGAGGCGTTTATCGCCTCCCGGGCCCAAATCATCGAGGAGAATTTCACACCGCGCGTACGGTCCAGCGGTCTGGTAGACGACCTGTCCTTTCCGGGGCTGCGTGGCTATCTGGCAGCGGCGCCGAAGCCCTCCGCCACCGTGCATCTCGTCTCCGCGCAAGACGATCCCATCCTGGCGAGTTGGCAGTACGGGCTTGGCCGCGCTGTCGCGTTCACCTCGGATGCGACGGGCCGCTGGGGGGCAGACTGGATGCGGTGGTCTGAGGCCGGACGTTTCTGGTCCCGGCTCGTGCGATGGGTCAGCCGGAGCGAGTCGGATGATCTGCAAATCGTTATAGATCGCAAGGGAGACGGCGCGATCGTGATCGCCGAGGCGGTGACCGCCGCAGGCCTCCCCCTAGACGGCCTAGAGGTGGAGGCATCTGTGACAGGTCCCATCCGCGCCCGCGTGCCATTGCTCCAGACCGCGCCTGGGCGCTATGACGGGCGCCTCGACCGCCTGGTCACGGGCGCGTACGCGGTGACTGTCTCGGCGCGCGACGGCGCCGGACGAGCGCACCTGGCAACGTCGGGATTCGTGATCCCGTACTCCCCGGAGCTGAAAGACTTGACCGTGAATCGATCCTTGCTGTCCCGTCTGACCGAAGCCACCGGCGGACGAGTGCTCGAAGATCCGCGTGCGGCGATAGCGCCTCCGCGGGGGTCAGCGGCGCGCACCACGACCTGGCCCCTCTTTGCCGCGGCGGCGTTAGGCCTGTTCGCAACAGAGATTGCGGTACGGCGGGTCCCCGCCATCACCCAGTACGTGAGCGCCCTCATCACAGCGGGACGCGCCCGCATCAGACGGCCGCCATCGGCGGCGGACGTCGACGCCGCACGGCAGTACGAGCAGGCCGACCAGTGGACCTTCGCGCAACCAGATCCCCGCGCATCCGATTCGATGCAGCAGGCCGCCCGTCTCTACATCGCCCGGTTGAAGGCGGCGCACAAAGGAGATCTCAAGCGACGCGGGAACGAGACAACGCAGGAGCAGGATTCAGATTAGCGGAGGCCCGTTGTGATGAAACCAGACCTCTTTACGTTTGAGGAGCCGGCGCGCGTGACCTTCGGGGTCGGCGCGCTGGCGAAGCTGCCGGAGTTGGTCGCCGGCCTGGGCGCGCGCGCGCTAGTGATCTCCGACCCCGGCATCGTCAAGGCGGGGATCCTGGATCGTGTGACGAGCCTGCTGCAGGGAGCGGGGGTCACCGGGGACGCGTTCACCCAGGTCGAGCCCAATCCCAGCATCGAAACGGTGAACGCGGCGCATGACATGTTCCGTCGCTCGCGGGGGGCGTTTGTCGTCGCGGTAGGGGGCGGGAGTTCGATGGACGTGGGCAAAGTCGTGGCCGTGCTCGCCGCACACGGGGGGACCGTGCTCGATTACGAAGGCCTCGGGAAGGTGCCGGGACCAGGGGTGCCGGTCGTGGCGATCCCCACGACTGCGGGCACGGGCAGCGAGGTCACGATCTTTTCTGTCATTACCGATCACCAACGGAAGTTCAAGTTGGCGGTCGGCAGTCCATTCACCGTCCCGCAAGTGGCGATCTGCGATCCAGAGCTGACCCTGTCGATGCCGCCGGCGCTGACCGCTGCCACGGGAATGGATGCCCTGACGCATGCGATCGAGTGCTACGTGAACACCGTGCACAACCCCATCTCCAAGACCCTGGCCCTGGAGGCGATCCGTCTGATTGGCCGAGCGTTGCGCCGCGCGTTCGCGAATGGCGCGGACCTCGCTGCCCGGACCGAGATGCTCCTGGCTTCGACCATGGCCGCGATGGCGTTCACGCGGACACGGCTGGGAAACGTCCACGCGATGTCGCATCCCCTGGGCGGGCACTTCAATGTCCCCCATGGGGTGGCGAACGCGATCCTCCTGCCGCATGTCATGGCCTGGAATATGGTGGCATGCTACGACACGTATCCCGTCGTCGCCGGGGCGCTGGGCGAGCGGGTGGCAGGACTCGCTCCGCACGAAGCCGCTCAGGCTGCGGTCGACGCGGTGCGGCGTCTGTCCCGCGACGTCGGGATCCCCGAACGGCTGCGGGATCAAGGCGTGAACCGCGAAGCGATCCCGCGCATGGCCGATGATGCGATGAAGAGCGGCAACATTCTGGTGAATCCGCGGGCCACCAGCCGCGCCGATATCGTGGCGCTCTTTGAAACTGCGTTCTGACGCGGTCGCCGACCTCTAAAATCTGTCCCCCGACGTTTGGTGGCTGTGCGTAGCGACGAGGGCCGCATCCACCACGCCATCGCTCAGGCGGCATCCGCCCTGGCCGCGTCCCCCTTCTCCGTCGCGCTGACCGGTGCGGGGATGAGCACCGAGTCGGGGCTTCCCGATTTCCGTTCGCCAGGGGGGCTGTGGGGTGAGGACGATCCGGTGGAAGTGGCGACCCTGACGGCGTTCCGCCGCACGCCGGAGAAATTCTACGACTTCTACCAGAGGCGCCTGGCACGGCTGGCCGCGGCGGCGCCGAATGTCGGCCATCAGGCCCTCGCGGAACTGGAAGCCTCTGGCCGGCTGGGCGCGATTATCACGCAGAATGTGGACGGGTTGCATCAAGCCGCTGGGTCTCGCCAGGTGATTGAGCTCCATGGCAATCTGCGCGAGGCTGCATGTCCGCAGTGCCAGTGGACGGGATCCATCCGTCTGATCACCGAGGCTCTTGGGGCAGGGACAGTACCCGCCTGCCCGCGTTGCGCAGCACGGGTGAAACCAAACGTGGTGTTGTTTGAAGAACTGCTTCCCCAGGCAGCGTACCGACAGGCGGAGGACGCCTGCCGCCGTGCGGCAGTGCTCTTGGTGGTGGGGTCCTCCTTACAGGTGACGCCGGCGGCGTGGCTCCCACAGGTCGCCCGCCAGCACGGCGCCACGGTGATCATTGTGAACGACGAGCCGACCCCGTTTGACCATGTCGCTCAATTCGTACTGCGCGGTCGAGCAGGGGCCATTCTACCCCCTCTCGTGGCGGCGGTCCAGAAGGCCTGACGGTATCGCTGCGGCCCGGGGGGCCAGAAGGGCGACCACCACCGCGCGGGGAGAAGTATCCGGCCGGCGAGGGCGTCAGGCACGTGAGAGTCTGCCTGGCCAGATTACCTCAAGGAGTAGATGCACGAGCTGATCGCCGAGCGCCGGCGCACGTTCCAGTGGCATGAGGACCATACATCCGCCCCCGGGTACAAATTGCCGGGCGTCGACCTTACCTCGCAGCCCGTCAGGACGGGGGTTTCCGCGAAGTGGGCATCCTCTGGCAACGTGGAGACAACCGGATCGTGTTGGCCGTGCGCTGACGCATCCATCTCCACAGGGACCATCGTGCTCCCCTATCATGCCCACGGGTCCGCAGAAGGAGCGCCCTATGCCACGTGGAAACTTTCCTAACCGTTTTCCTGATTGCTGAGAGCGAGCGTGCGTATGCCCGAGGCGGAATTAGGAGTTATCGGCGGGTCGGGGTTCTATGCTCTTCTGGACGGGGCCAAGGAGCTGCGGGTGGAGACTCCCTACGGCCCCCCCAGTGACGTCGTCACCGTCGGGGCCGTGGCCGGGCGATCGGTGGCGTTCCTGCCCCGCCACGGGCGTCACCACACCATCCCCCCGCATGCGATTAATTACCGAGCCAACATCTATGCGCTGAAGTCGCTAGGCGTGAAGCGCATCCTGGGGCCGGTCGCCGTGGGCAGCCTGCAGCCGCACGTCCGGCCCGGGGATCTGGTTATCTGCTCCCAATACGTGGATCGGACCTCGGCGCGCAAGGACACGTTCTACGACGGCCCGGTAGTGACACACGTGAGCATGGCGGAGCCTTTCTGTCCCACCCTGCGCACGGTCGCAGCTCAGACGGCGCGCCAAATGGAATGGCCGGTGCATGAGGGCGGCACTGTCGTCGTGATTCAGGGACCGCGGTTCTCGACACGGTCGGAGAGCCGGTGGTTCCGGGCGCAAGGCTGGGAGGTCATCAACATGACGCAGTACCCGGAGTGCGCGCTCGCCCGCGAACTGGAGATCTGTTATGGGAGTATCGCGCTGATCACCGACTATGATGTAGGGGTGGAGGGCGATCCTGGTGTGTTCCCCGTGACCGCGGAAGAGGTCATGGTGCAGTTTCGGGACAACTTGACGCGACTGCGTGAGCTCATTCTGCGCATGATCGGCGCGATTCCCGCAATCCGCGATTGTCCGTGCGCCACGGCGCTCGCGCACGCCCGCGTCGGGTAGCCGCGATGCCACGACATAGAGGGAGGACGGAGCCGGGCGCTGCCGTAGAGACCGCAGCCATGACGAACACGATCGATTTGCGCAGTGACACGGTGACGCTGCCGACAGACGAGATGCGGGTGGCGATGGCCCGCGCGGTCGTGGGCGATGATGTGTTTGGCGAGGACCCCTCTGTCAACGAGCTGGAAGCGCTCGCGGCCTCGATGTTAGGCCAGGAGGCCGGGCTGTTCGTGCCCACCGGCACGATGGCCAACTTGGTCGCCGTCCTGACCCACACCCAGAAAGGCGACGAGATCTTCGTCGAAGCCGACTCCCACATTTACTGCAATGAGGCCGGCTCGATGTCTGCAGTGGCGGGGGCGATGCCGCATCCCATTGCCGGTCGGGTAGGCTACATCGCGCCCGAGCAATTGCGGGAGGCGATACGTCCGCCCAACGTTCACTATCCCGTCTCTCGATTGGTGTGTCTGGAGAACACCCACAACCGCGCCGGGGGGATCCCGTTCACGCCCCAACAGATGGACGCGATCTGCGTCACCGCGCACGAGCTTGGCCTCGCGGTGCACGTGGACGGAGCTCGCATCTTCAACGCCGCAGTGGCCCTGGGCGTCCCGGCGCCGACGCTGGTCCGCCATGCGGACTCGGTGATGTTCTGCGTCAGCAAGGGTCTCTCGGCGCCAGTGGGCTCGGTCGTCGTCGGTAGCCGAGCGTTCATTGACCGGGCCCGGCGATTCCGCAAGATGGTCGGGGGCGGGATGCGGCAGGCCGGGGTGATCGCGGCGGCCGGGGTAGTGGCCTTGAAGACCATGGTGGGGCGCTTGGCTGAGGATCACGCTAATGCCCGCGCGTTGGCGGAGGGGATCGGCGATCTTCCCGGGCTGTCTGTGGACCTGGACCGGGTCCGCACGAACATGGTGCAAGTGCATGTCACCGGGCCCTTCACCGCCGCGGAGTTTTGCGGGTGGTTGCGCGAAACAGGGGTCCTGGTTTTGCCCAGCGGTCCCACCACGATCCGCATGGTCACCCATAGGCATATCAGCGCCTCCGACGTCAGTCGCGCACTGGAAGCGATCCGTCATACTGCCGCGCTCCCGGCCCGCCGCTAAAGCGCAGACCTCCGCAGGGTTTCAAAGCCAAGCACAGGAATTGACGGGTATAGTTGGCGAGGGTGGGCGCGCCCGCGTCCTGCGTGCCGTGGGAGGCGCCATGGGAGGCGCCATGGGAGACCGCTGATGCGCGTGCTGCAAGCGTTCCGATACGCCATCGACCCGACCCCCGCCCAGGAACGAGCCTGTCGATCGCATCTGGGCGCTCGGCGGTTCGCGTTCAATTGGGGTCTGGCGCTGGTGAAAGCACGCCTGGACGCCAAGGCGCGTGGGGAGGATGTGCGCGTCCCCTACACGTTGCCCGCCCTGCGCCGGGAATGGAACCGCGCCAAAGACAATGCGGCGCCCTGGTGGCCGGAGAACTCGAAGGAGGCGTACTCGGCAGGGTTGGATGGGCTGGCGCGCGCTCTGAAGAACTGCTTTGAGAGCCGGGCTGGGAAGCGCGCGGGCCAGCGCGTAGGCTTCCCCCAGTTCCGTAAGAAAGTCCGCCGCCAGTCGGTGCGCTTTACTACGGGCGCGATCCGCATCAGCGATCGCACCCACCTCGTACTGCCGCGCCTCGGTCGGATGCGCACGCATGAGCCGACCACCGTGCTAGCGGAATGCATCCAGGCCGGTACCGCCCGGATCTTGTCGGCCACGCTGTCAATCGACTGCGCCCGCTGGTACCTGAGTTTTACGTGCGAGGTCGAGCGGGGAGAACGCCAGCCGACCCGCCCTACGAGCGTCGTGGGGGTCGACGCCGGGGTCCGCTACCTCGCGGTACTATCCACCGGCGAGACAGTGGACAATCCCCGGCCGCTGCCCAAGGCGCATCGGCAGATCGCCCGGCTGAACCGCGCGCTGGCACGCCGTCAAAGGGGTAGCGGCCGCTGGAAGGATGCAGCTCGGCGATTGGGCCGCGCGTACGCCCGCGTCGCACACATCCGCGCCGATGCCATGCACAAGCTGACTACACGGCTGGCACGTACTCACGGCACGATCGTCGTCGAGCTCCTCAACGTCAGCGGGATGCTGCGGAACCGGCGGCTGGCCCGCGCGCTCGCGGATGCTAGCCTAGGCGAGCTCCGCCGACAGCTCGGGTACAAATGCTTTTGGTATGGGTCGCAGTTGATCGAGGCGCCTACTTTCTTTCCCAGCAGCAAGACCTGCTCGGGGTGTGGGGCGGTAAAAGCCACGCTGCCCCCGTCGGCGCAGGTCTTTCGCTGCGATCATTGCGGTGCGGCGATGGACCGGGATCTCAACGCCGCCACAAACCTTGCGGCTCTTGCGGCCGTGAGCGTCACCGGGAGTGGCCCGGAGGCGTTAACTGCGCGGGGACGGGACGTGAGACTCGCCGAGCATGGTGAGCAGTCCCAGATGAACCGCGAAGCCGGCAGCGCAGACGCGCAGAAGACCGGCGCCGCCGTCCTGCAAGGGGCGGCTGCCTGAAATGGTTGGCTACGTTTCAGGTAACGGTTTCCTCCCCTCAAGCGGGAAATTAAGGTAGTAGATACCCGGTCATCTGAGGGTCGCAAATGGTCCGGCGCTCTGGTGACGCCGCCGCAGGGTTTGTGGAGCTGCTGTTGCCAGCGCAGCCGCACTATGTGGCTGTGGCCCGCGAGTACTTGCGTGTCTCCGCGGCGCACGCCGGCTTCACGACGGCTCAGGTCTTCGAGATGAGTGTGGCGATGTCGGAGGCCTACACCAACGTCATCGTGCACGCCAATACGACCTGGGTGACCCTCCGCTATTCGGTCGAGCCTCACGCGCTGACCATTGAAGTCGAGGATGACGGGGAAGGGTTCGACACGGCGATTCTCGATCAACCCTACACCGCGGACGCCGAGCGCGGCCGCGGCCTGCATCTGATTCGCTCGCTAATGGATACGGTGGAGTGCCAGAGTAGCCCGATGGGAACATTGGTCCGCATGACCCTCCGCAAGGCCGCGCGCGTGCGAGAGGGGCGCCCCTGGAAAGTAGCCGCCCGTCCCTTTCGGTCCGTCGGGCACATTCGCCGCAAGATCGATCGCTACAAGCGCGACCTGGCGTTGATGCGGGGGGACATCGAACCCAGTGACGAGCACCTGGACGACCGTGCCATCCTGGAGCGTTTTGCGGAGACCGAGGATAAGAAGGGGCTGATTGGTGACCGCAAGCTGCGCATCAAGGCGCTCCAGGCCATGTTGGAAGAACTCCTCAAAGAAGACGGCGAGGCACTGCGCTAGAGGTTGTCGATCGGTACCGGGTCGATAGGGTCCGCCAGCTCGATACCAAAGACCTTGGCGTAGAAATAGAGTTCGGCTTCCAGGCAGCGACGAATCGTGTCCGCCCGACGGAATCCGTGCTGTTCGCCCTCGAACGTCAGGTAGGCCGTCGCCACGCCTTTGGCTCGGAGCGCCTGGTACATGCGTTCGGACTGGTTGGGGGGAACCACGGCGTCCTCCAGGCCTTGGAAAAAGATCACGGGGCAGGAGAGCCGCTGATGAATCGGAGACCGCGCCACATAACGGTCGCGGTGCTGCGGATAGGGACCGACTAGTTTGTCCAGGTAGCGCGATTCGAACTTGTGAGTCTCTTTCGCGAACACTTCCAGATCGCTAATCCCGTAGTACGCAGCGCCCGCCCGGAACACGTCTCTGAACGCGATTGCCGCGAGAGTTGTGTACCCACCGGCGCTACCTCCCCGGATTGCCAGTCGCTCCGGGTCCACGAGGCGTTGGCGGACCAAATGCTCTGCGGCATTAACACAGTCATCCACGTCGACGATGCCCCACATGCCGTTGAGGCGCTGGCGGTAAGCCCGGCCATAGCTGGTGCTGCCCCCGTAGTTCACATCCAACACCGCAAACCCCCGGCTGGTCCAGAATTGGATCCCAGGCGAGAACACGGAGCTGGCAGCAGACGTTGGTCCACCGTGCGCCATGACGATGAGGGGGGGACGCTTGCGCGCGGGAGCGGTGTAGTCCGGGTTTTTGGGCGGGTAGAAGAGTCCGTGGGCTGTCACGCCTCCTTTGGTTCGGAATTCGATCGCCCGGGGCTGGGAGAGCCACGCTGTCTCCGCGACGCTAACGGGGAATTGTCTGAGCACCGCCGGTTGGCCCGTGGTCAGGTCGAGCCGCACGATCGCGAGCGCCTCCGAGGGCGAACCGGCGCCGAATACCGCCTGCGTTCCCGCCACGCGCAGGTAGGGTGACAGATCGGTGTAGGGGAGCTCGAGAGGTTTGAGCGTTCCGGTTCCTGCATCCAGCCGTCCCACGAGCCACCGCCCGCGCCAGGTGTACGTGCAGATGATCTGATCAGGCGATTCGAAAGCGTACGTCGATATTCCAAGAAGCCACTGGGGGCGGCCAAACTCCGCGTCCATCTGGCAGAGGGGGACCACGACACCGTCTTTCCATCGATACAGATTCCACCACCCCGTACGATCGGACACAAAGTGCAGCGTCCCGTCCGGTGACCACTCCGGCTGAAAGATCGACTCCTCCGCACCACCGGCGACCCGCTGGCGGCGGACCACCGCGCCATCTGGGCCCATCAGACCGACCCACAGTTCAGTCCCGTCCCAGGGCATATTGGGGTGCCGCCAGGTGAGCCACGCCAGATGCGATCCGTCGGGGCTGATCCGCGGGGAGGCGTAGAAATCGTTGCCGTGGATCAGAATGGTGCCCGCATTCTCATCCTGGAGATTGACGCCCACGAGAGTGTTCACGGCTTGCCGTTGCGGCACGGTGTGGTCCTCGCGGATGCAAAGCAGACGGTCGCGGTGATGATCCACGACCGCATCCGCATAGCGGAAGGCATCCGCGGGTGTGATCGGTTCCGGGGAGCGGCCCAGCCGGCGACGGTAGAGCCGCTGATCTGCGAAATTTGAGAAGTAGACGAGGCCGTCGTGGACCGCAAAGGCCCCCCCTCCGTACTCGTGCACGCGAGTGCGCGCGTTAAACGGGGGCGGCGTGACATCGGCGATGGTGCCCGTGGCGGCCCGGCGCACGATGACGTGACGTCCCCCCTCAGCGGGCCGCTGCTCAATCCAGTAGAGGTCCCCTCCATCCACGGCGATCTGCCCGAAGGACAGGGCTGCCGCCGCCACGAGATCGGGGGTGATGGGCGATTTCCATGCACCATGAGGCGCCCTCTGCCGGGCCGTCATAGGTCTCCGGGGTGTTGCGGCATGGGGTGGAGGACGTGCGGAGATCGGCCGACGGACACCTCTGGGCTCAGACTGCCGCCACCGAGGGTGTTCTCCGAGGTTTCCTCGGCGAGGGGCCCCAATTGGATCCGACCGGGAGTTGTGGCCAATGGCATCTGCCTCCGACCTCAAGTGGGCCGGTGCTAGAATCCGAGGACCGCATGTCATTCCGAGAATTGCGCGCGCATCCAGAGAGCGGCCGACTGGACAGCTGGTAGGTGGTTCCGAATCCGGCTGGATGCGACCAGCTGTGCGGTCTCGATGCGGAACTGACCTTCGCATCGTAGCATGCCATCGAAACCATTGGCAATCGGAAGGCTGGACTTAGGGCCGTGTTGCACCACTTGAGGGCCCTATGTTATACTCCCAGGCGTTGTGACAAGTAGAAGCCATCCGCTTCTCACCGGCCGATGCCCGACTGTCGCGCCGGTCGACTCCGATAGACCGAAAGAGCTGGGAGGGGATGGCGAGAGCCATGCCCCTTTTTTTGTCGCCTGAACGACCGCTGTTAGGGACAAGTCTTAGCATCTGGGGGGAGCGCGTATCGAACGCGAGCCACGCGTAAACGAGAAGATCCGTGCCCGGGAGGTCCGCGTAATCGGACCGAACGGCGAGCAACTGGGCGTGATGACTGTCCGCGATGCGCTCGCCAAGGCTCAGGAAGCGGAGCTCGACCTCGTCGAGGTCGCTCCGACCTCAGTCCCGCCGGTTTGCCGGATCATTGACTACGGAAAATATAAGTACGAACAGCAGAAGAAGGCACGCGGGCAGCACCATCGAGCGAGCGACATCAAGGGGATGCGGTTCAGCCCGAAGATCGGGGAGCATGATTTCCAGGTGAAGGCCCGCCATGTCCTTGAGTTCTTGCAAGAGGGCAACAAGGTCCGCGCCTCGGTCTGGTTTCGGGGCCGCGAGATGGCCTACCCCAAAGCGGGGGAGAAACTGCTGTCGCGCTTGGCAGAGATTGTTGGCGATGTGGGCATGGTGGAGCGGCCGCCACTGCTCGAGGGTCGCAACATGATCATGATCCTGACTCCGAAGAAAGGGTAGGGACGCGGATGGGGAAGGCTAGGACGCATCAAGGAACGGCCAAACGGATCAAGGTGACCGGGCGCGGCAAGCTTCTGCGAGGCCACCAGATGTCCGGGCACTTCAAGGTCGTCAAGTCAGGCAAGCGCCAGAGGGCGTTGGCTCAAGAGGTGCCGGTGCACGCGCACTATCGGCGGAAGATCGAGCGATTGCTGCCGTATCGATAGCACAAGCGCCACAGATGGTCGGAGGCGTGTGCGTCGAGGTGTCGGTGGCCTGACCGTGAAGTGGGGTGAAGGACCATGGCACGAGTGAAGCGCGGCATTACAGTCCGTCGCCGGCACAAGAAAATTCTCAAGCTCGCCCGAGGATTTTACGGGGCGAAACACCGCTGGTTCCGGCTAGCCAACCAGTACGTGGTCCGGGCATTGGCCGCGGCTTACCGCGACCGCCGCCAGCGGAAGAGAGACTTTCGTCGGCTCTGGATCGCCCGCATTAACGCAGCGGCCCGAACCAATGGAGTCTCCTACAGCCGGCTCGTGAGCGGGTTGCGCAAAGCGGGCGTCACAATCAATCGCAAGGTGCTGGCCGACTTGGCCGTGACCGACGGGGCGGCCTTCGCCGACCTGGTCGCTAAGGCGAAGGAAGTCCTCAAGTCCTAACGGCACCGGCCGCGCATGACCGAGGTGCTGGTCAGGGATGCGGTCATCACTGATCCGCAGCGTTCCTCCTCGACAGCGTCGTTTTGCGGCCCCAGATGTCTTCGCCGGAAGACATCTGTCGAAGTCTTGCCGTTTGGGCCGACACCTCCGCCCTTCAAGGCATCCGGCGCTGCGCGGTGCCCCTGACAGACCACTCATAATCTAAGCATGGCAGCGCCTCAGATCACCAGCACCAAAAACCCCTTGATCAAAAGCCTCCGTGCTCTCGTCGTCCGGGACATCCAGGAGCCTGACGACCGCCTGGTGGTTGAGGGCGTGCGCATGATCGAGGAAGCTCTCGCTAGCGGTGTGGCCGTAGAGGTGATCCTGTACGATCCCACGGCGATGACCGGACTACGCGCGGTGGCGGTTCTGGACCGAGCACGAAAGCAGGGGGTGCGCTTGGTTACCGCAACCACGCGCGTCGTCGCAGCGTGTAGCCAGGTGGAGACGGCGCAGGGCATCATCGCTGTAGTGGTCCATCCGCGCGCCGTCCTGTCCGACGTGCTAGCCTCCCCCCACCTGATCGTGGTGATTGCGGACCGGATCCAGGATCCCGGAAACCTGGGCGCGATCATTCGCATCGCTGATGCGGCTGGAGCGTCGGGCGTCGCGTCGACCACCGGGTCCGTAGATGCGCGTAACCCGAAGGCGGTCCGCGCCACGATGGGATCGTTGTTTCACCTTCCCGTCGCCTCCGCGCCCGCCCCTGAGCTGGTTGCAGCGCTGCGAGAGCGCCATGTGCGCATTCTGCTGGCTGATCCGGCGGGGACGTCTGACTACACGCAGGTGGATTATCGATCCCCGATTGCCATTGTGCTCGGCAACGAAGGCGAAGGGCCGGATGCGCTCTGGCGGACTGTCTCTCCTACCACCGTGCGCATTCCCCTCTACGGACAGGCGGATTCGCTCAACGTCGCTGTGGCAGCTGCGTTGCTCCTCTACGAGGCCCGACGTCTGCGGGAAGGGTAAGGCCACGCGAATACACGCATTCGATTTGGGTCGACGCTCTGATGCGCGCAGTTGAACTGGGACGTCTTGTGGGGAACTATGCTATACTCCGAGCCAACAGCGAAGCGCGGGTGGGACGTGAACGGGAAGTAAACGGGAGGTGGGCAGGCCAATGCAACTGCTGTCCCCGCAAGCGTTCTGGCGCCTGTTCGAGTCCAGCGGGTCCATCCGGGTTTACTTGGCGTACCGCCGGATTGTTTCGCTGAGTATGAACCTGCTGCTGAAGATTTCGCTGAACTGACGTACCGGCAACGACGGAGCGAGTACCTCATCCGGTCCCTCTGAGAGAGGAGAGGCCCGCGGCTGCAAGCCTCTTCGGGACGGGGACGAGGGAAATTCTCTCCGGAGCTGATTGCTGAAGCCGAGAGCGGCCCTGCCTCTCGGTCACGTAGGCGGTCCGGTTCCCGCCGATATCGGGATGAGGGCTGGCCCCTCCTGTGGGGAGCGTATCTCCCAGCAGGGGTGGGTCAGAACCGAGGTGGTACCGCGGAAGCGCCGCTTTCGTCCTTTGTGCGAAGCGGTGTTTTTCATTTGGAGAGATAAACATGCCCTCGATGCAAGAGCTGGAGCGAATTCACCAGGAAGCCGTGGCTGCCATTGAGGCTGCGCGGACCGTCAACGACCTCGACGAGGTCAAGCGGCGATACCTAGGCCGCAAGGGGATCCTGGCCCAGCTTTTTACTGAGCTGCCGACGCTCTCCGCGGACCAGCGCAAACGGGTGGGGGAGCGGCTCAATGCATTGCAGGGGGAACTCACGGAGAACCACGGCCAAAAGGAGGCCGCGCTCCGCCAGCAGCTCCAGGCCGTTCGAACGCAGGCCGAAGTGCTCGATGTCACGCTTCCCGGCCGGCGGATACGGCTGGGTCGTCGGCATGTCCTCACCCGGACGCTCGAGGAGATGGAACGCATCTTCTTCGGCATGGGGTTCGAGGTCGTGGAGGGGACTGAGGTGGAGAGCGACGAGTTCAACTTCGAGCGGCTGAACATGGGCCGGGACCATCCCGCACGGGATGCCCAAGACTCGTTTTACCTGAGTGACGATTTGCTCCTGCGGACCCATACGACAGTCGTCGATGCCCGGGTCATGGTGGGCCGCAAGCCGCCGATGCGGATCCTGAATTCAGGCCGCTGCTACCGCCGCGATGCCCCCGACGCCACACACATGCCCGTCTTTCACCAGGTGGATGGGTTCATGGTGGGGGAACGCATAACGTTCGCCGATCTCCGCGGCGTGCTGGCGTCCTTTGTCCGGCAGATGTTCGGCCCCCAGGCTGCTTATCGCTTCGTGCCCAGCTATTTCCCGTTTACGGAGCCCAGCGCAGAGCTGCTGGTGTGGTTTGGCAATCGCTGGCTGGAGCTCGCGGGCAGTGGGATGTTCCACCCTCGCGTCTTGGAGATGGCTGGCATTGATCCGACGCGGTATACGGCTTTTGCTTTCGGGCTGGGCGTGGACCGCCCGGCCATGGTCCGGTACGGGATTCCGGACATCCGTCTCTTCTGGGAGAACGATCTCCGGTTGCTCGAGCAGTTCTGAGGAAAGGCGATGATGCCCCGCGGCGGGTCCGCACGTACGCGCAGCGCAAGGGGGAACGGGGGAAGGTCCTGCTCTCATGGTTGAAAGAGTATGTCGACATTCCCCAGACCGTCGACGAACTCGCCGAGCGCCTGCCGACGCTGGGGTTAGGCACGGAGCGCGTCGAACCGCACGAGAGCGACGCGGTGTTCGATCTGGAGTTGCCCGCTAACCGCGGAGACCTAATGTGCCACGTGGGCGTGGCGCGGGAGCTGGCAGCCGCCAACCGATCCGCGATTCGGCTTCCCGCCACCGCGCCGCGGCGGGATCGCAGTGAAAGAGCGGATGCCGTTCACGTGGACGTACGCGAACCTCAGCTGTGCCCTCGGTTCACGGCTGTGCTCATTGCCGATGTCCGCGTCGGACCCTCGCCACGGTGGCTGGCGCGCCGTCTTGATGCCTGTGGTGTGCGGAGTATCAACAACGTGGTCGATGTCACGAACTACGTGATGCTGGAGCTCGGCCAGCCGATGCATGCCTTTGACTACGATTTGCTCCAGGGCGGCCGTCTGACTGTGAGATTCGCCGTACCCGGTGAACGCCTCACGACTCTGGATGGCGTGACGCGCGTTCTCGATGCGCGGACGCTGGTCGTCGCGGATGCCACCCGTGTGGTGAGTATCGGTGGAATCATCGGCGGCACGGAGACCGAGATTACCGCGTCGACCCGCCGCGTCCTGCTGGAGGCGGCCATCTGGGATCCTTCGATGATCCGGCGTACGGCGATGCGCGTCGGAGTGCGGACGGAGAGCAGCGCGCGGTTCGAGCGCGGCGTCGACATCGGCGGCGCGGACACGGCCTCAGCGCGCGCGCAGCAGCTCCTGATCGAAGTTGCCGGGGGGCGGATCGCCTCCGATATGCTTGATCGCTATCCGTCCCCCCAGCCCCCGCGGCAGCTGGCGGTGCACTGGCCTCGCGTGGGGCGGCTCTTGGGGATCGAGGTCGCGCAGGCGCAAGGCGAAGTCATGCTGCGCAGCTTGGGGTTTGGTGTGACCAAACAAGGCGACAAACTCACCGTTACGGTGCCGTCCTTCCGCCGCGATGTCGAACGAGCAGAGGACCTCATCGAGGAGGTCGCGCGCCACCACGGCTATGACCGAATCCCAGAAGCCATGCCGGTGGAGGCGACCGCGCAGGCCACCCGCGCCCCAATCTTAGACGCGCAACATGCCGTGCGCGACGTGTTGATCCGCACCGGACTCACGGAAGTCCTCACGGTTCCGCTCACCACCCCCGCAGTCCTCGATGGCCTGCGGCTGCCGTCAGACCATCCGTGGCGCGCGATGGTGCCCTTGCGCAATCCCTTGATTGAGGACCACACCCACTTGCGCACGACTCTGCTGGCGGGGCTCCTTCAGGTTGCGCGGGGGAATATCCACCGCCGGGTCATGGACGTCCTCATCTTCGAGGTGGGCCGGACCTTCCATCCCTCCGGGGCTGCCGTCCTAGAGCGCCGCGGGGTGGCGGTCCTGATGACAGGCCGCCTGCTGCGCGGTGCGTGGAACACGCCCGAGCAGGTGTCTACCGCCACCTTCTTCCATCTAAAGGGTGTCGTAGAGTCGCTCGTGTCGGAACTGCGGATTGGTCGCACCCTGTTCGCCCCCGCCACTGTCCCGTGGCTGCATCCAGGACGCGCCGCGCAGGTCTCGATGACGGGCCAGCCTCTGGGCACGTTGGGGGAACTGCACCCCGACGTCGCGGCCGCGGCCGAGCTGCCCCCGGGGGTATATGTCGCCGAACTGGACCTAGACGAGGTGCTGAGGCATGCGGTGTTCCAGCCACAGTTCACGCCGCTGCCTAAGTATCCGTCCGTGCGTCGCGACCTTGCGGTTGTGGTGCCCGACGGCGTGTCCGCCGCAGAGGTCGAACGCGTCATCGAGGAGGCGGGCGGGGACCTGCTAGAAGCGGCAGAGCTTTTCGATGTGTACAGCGGGCCGCCGGTCCCGCCCGGCCACCGGAACTTGGCATATGCGTTGTCCTTACGGTCTTCCGACCGTACTCTGTCCGCCTCCGATGTCGCCGCCGCCGTCGGGCGCATTACCGGCGCGCTACAGACGAAACTGCGGGCAACGATCCGCGAGTAGGACCGCGGGCACCCGGCGGGCCATGCGACCCAGAATCGGCGGGGGGTAAGCCGAAGGTGGACTGGCGCGAAATTTCGTGGTGGGCTAGAATCGACCCGTGACCTGGATCGATTGGTTGTTCATCGCCATCGTCATGTTCGCGGTGCTGCATGGGATGCGCCGGGGGGTGCTCGCAGCCTTCATCGGCGCGGTGGGCATTTTCGCCGCGTAT